>NZ_CP076060.1:3018181-3320000 GCF_018729255.1 Cupriavidus sp. EM10 | reverse complement strand
CCTCCTTTCCAGAGGCTTGTGTTCACAAGTCAAGCGTTCACACTTATCGGTTTGTTTGCTGTTACAGCCAAGGGTCTGTAGCTCAGGTGGTTAGAGCACCGTCTTGATAAGGCGGGGGTCGTAGGTTCAAGTCCTACCAGACCCACCAAGCTTATCGTGCGGGGGATTAGCTCAGCTGGGAGAGCACCTGCTTTGCAAGCAGGGGGTCGTCGGTTCGATCCCGTCATCCTCCACCACTTACCTTGGGGTTGTAGCTAAAGAAAAGCGCTCGCACGAGTGTTTCTCTTTGGCTGTTGCCATCGAGCGCGAATGCAATTCGCCTCGGCTGTTCTTTAACAATATGGGATGTAGTAAAGGTGTCGCGAGGCGTTGATGAGACGCTGCAGTACAAGCGCGATACCGGGTTGTGATTGTATCAACCAAAATGTATTTAAGTGATCGAAAGATGACTTGGAATACGGCACAAACGCGAGAACTCAGACCTGTAGCCAGAGGGTAGGACGGAAACGTTAGACTCACTCGTTATAGGGTCAAGCGAACAAGTGCATGTGGTGGATGCCTTGGCGATCACAGGCGATGAAGGACGCGGTAGCCTGCGAAAAGCTTCGGGGAGCTGGCAAACAAGCTTTGATCCGGAGATGTCCGAATGGGGAAACCCGGCCCGAATGGGTCATCCCTGACTGAATACATAGGTCAGGGAAGCGAACGCGGCGAACTGAAACATCTAAGTAGCTGCAGGAACAGAAATCAACCGAGATTCCCAGAGTAGTGGCGAACGAAATGGGAAGAGCCTTGCACTCTTTAGCAGAACGGTTAGCAAAACGGGATGGAAAGCCCGGCCATAGCAGGTGATAGCCCTGTATGCGAAAACCGATTTGTGGAACTAGGTGTGCGACAAGTAGGGCGGGACACGTGAAATCCTGTCTGAAGATGGGGGGACCATCCTCCAAGGCTAAATACTCGTGATCGACCGATAGTGAACCAGTACCGTGAGGGAAAGGCGAAAAGAACCCCGGGAGGGGAGTGAAATAGATCCTGAAACCGCATGCATACAAACAGTCGGAGCCTGGCAACGGGTGACGGCGTACCTTTTGTATAATGGGTCAGCGACTTACATTCAGTGGCAAGCTTAACCGATTAGGGAAGGCGTAGCGAAAGCGAGTCCGAACAGGGCGTTGAGTCGCTGGGTGTAGACCCGAAACCAGATGATCTATCCATGGCCAGGTTGAAGGTGCGGTAACACGTACTGGAGGACCGAACCCACTAACGTTGAAAAGTTAGGGGATGAGCTGTGGATAGGGGTGAAAGGCTAAACAAATCTGGAAATAGCTGGTTCTCTCCGAAAACTATTTAGGTAGTGCCTCGTGTCTCACCTTCGGGGTAGAGCACTGTCATGGTTGGGGGTCTATTGCTGATTACCCCGCCATAGCAAACTCCGAATACCGAAGAGTGCAATCACGGGAGACAGACATCGGGTGCTAACGTCCGGTGTCAAGAGGGAAACAACCCAGACCGCCAGCTAAGGTCCCCAAATATAGCTAAGTGGGAAACGAAGTGGGAAGGCTAAAACAGTCAGGAGGTTGGCTTAGAAGCAGCCACCCTTTAAAGAAAGCGTAATAGCTCACTGATCGAGTCGTCCTGCGCGGAAGATGTAACGGGGCTAAGCTATATACCGAAGCTGCGGACGCACATTTATGTGCGTGGTAGGAGAGCGTTCCGTAAGCCTGTGAAGGTGTCTTGTAAAGGATGCTGGAGGTATCGGAAGTGCGAATGCTGACATGAGTAGCGATAAAGGGGGTGAAAGGCCCCTCGCCGTAAGCCCAAGGTTTCCTACGCAACGTTCATCGGCGTAGGGTGAGTCGGCCCCTAAGGCGAGGCAGAGATGCGTAGCTGATGGGAAGCAGGTTAATATTCCTGCACCGTCGTATGATGCGATGGGGGACGGATCGCGGAAGGTTGTCCGGGTGTTGGAAGTCCCGGTCCCTGTATTGGAGAAGGCGCTTAGGCAAATCCGGGCGCGGGATTCAAGAGTATGGGGCGAGCGGCCTTGCGCTGCGAAGCAATCGGAAGTGGTTCCAAGAAAAGCCTCTAAGCTTCAGTCATACGAGACCGTACCGCAAACCGACACAGGTGGGCGAGATGAGTATTCTAAGGCGCTTGAGAGAACTCGGGAGAAGGAACTCGGCAAATTGGTACCGTAACTTCGGGATAAGGTACGCCCTGGTAGCTTGACTGGCCTGCGCCAGAAGGGTGAAGGGGTTGCAATAAAATGGTGGCTGCGACTGTTTAATAAAAACACAGCACTCTGCAAACACGAAAGTGGACGTATAGGGTGTGACGCCTGCCCGGTGCCGGAAGATTAAATGATGGGGTGCAAGCTCTTGATTGAAGTCCCGGTAAACGGCGGCCGTAACTATAACGGTCCTAAGGTAGCGAAATTCCTTGTCGGGTAAGTTCCGACCTGCACGAATGGCGTAACGATGGCCACACTGTCTCCTCCCGAGACTCAGCGAAGTTGAAGTGTTTGTGATGATGCAATCTCCCCGCGGCTAGACGGAAAGACCCCATGAACCTTTACTGTAGCTTTGCATTGGACTTTGAACCGATCTGTGTAGGATAGGTGGGAGGCTTTGAAGCGTGGACGCCAGTTCACGTGGAGCCGTCCTTGAAATACCACCCTGGTTTGTTTGAGGTTCTAACCTTGGCCCGTGAATCCGGGTCGGGGACAGTGCATGGTAGGCAGTTTGACTGGGGCGGTCTCCTCCCAAAGTGTAACGGAGGAGTTCGAAGGTACGCTTGGTACGGTCGGACATCGTACCTAAAGTGCAATGGCAAAAGCGTGCTTAACTGCGAGACCGACAAGTCGAGCAGGTGCGAAAGCAGGACATAGTGATCCGGTGGTTCTGAATGGAAGGGCCATCGCTCAACGGATAAAAGGTACTCTGGGGATAACAGGCTGATACCGCCCAAGAGTTCATATCGACGGCGGTGTTTGGCACCTCGATGTCGGCTCATCTCATCCTGGGGCTGTAGCCGGTCCCAAGGGTATGGCTGTTCGCCATTTAAAGAGGTACGTGAGCTGGGTTTAAAACGTCGTGAGACAGTTTGGTCCCTATCTGCCGTGGGCGTTGGAATCTTGACGGGGGCTGCTCCTAGTACGAGAGGACCGGAGTGGACGTACCGCTGGTGTACCTGTTGTCTCGCCAGAGGCATCGCAGGGTAGCTATGTACGGAAGAGATAACCGCTGAAAGCATCTAAGCGGGAAACTCGCCTGAAGATGAGGATTCCCTGGAGGCTTGACCTCCTTGAAGGGTCGTTCGAGACCAGGACGTTGATAGGCTGGGTGTGGAAGCGCAGTAATGCGTTAAGCTAACCAGTACTAATTGCCCGTAAGGCTTGATCCTATAACCAGTGTGTTTGACCTGGTGGGACGACGAGTCCGCGTGTGCCATGTGGCATACAACACAACCCCCTTACTACACCCCGATTCGCCGCGCTGACACCTGTCAGCCCGGCAACCCCTCATGCCTGGTGACCATAGCGAGTTGGAACCACCCCTTCCCATCCCGAACAGGACCGTGAAACGACTTTGCGCCGATGATAGTGCGGACTACCCGTGTGAAAGTAGGTCATCGCCAGGCTCTTATACCCAGAACCCCCAAGCCCAAAAGCTTGGGGGTTTTGCTTTGCGCGCACGATTTGTGTTTGGCGCGCCGATCGAGCTCTCAAACGGCCCCGGAAGCCGCTTCTGGCGTCCCCTATAGGGTGAGAGCGTCGATTTCAGATCGATGATTCTGGTCCGCAAAGACTGCCGCTCGGTAGTGTTTTGCAGGCTTCTGGAGCAAACCGCAAAGTTGCAGACCTTAACGGAAAGCACTTGACAGCCCCAGTAAGTTGCACCATAATCACAAGTTCTCTGCGGAGAGGTGCCCGAGTGGCTAAAGGGGGCAGACTGTAAATCTGTTGGCTTACGCCTACGCTGGTTCGAATCCAGCCCTCTCCACCAGAATGCAAGACAACAACCTGGCGAAAGCCGGTGAAGCAGGAAGTAGTAACCGGGCGGGTGTAGCTCAATGGTAGAGCAGAAGCCTTCCAAGCTTACGACGAGGGTTCGATTCCCTTCACCCGCTCCAGTCTCCAGGTTGCCGTCGCAAGAGTAAGTCAAGATTCGCCCATGTGGCTCAGTGGTAGAGCACTCCCTTGGTAAGGGAGAGGTCGGCAGTTCGATCCTGCCCATGGGCACCACCAATCCCGCACTGGCAATTGCTACCGAGACAGGAGTCGCGAAATGGCAAAGGAAAAGTTCGAGCGGACCAAGCCGCACGTGAACGTAGGTACGATTGGTCACGTTGACCACGGCAAGACGACGCTGACGGCAGCAATTGCCACGGTGCTGGCTGCGAAGTTTGGCGGCGCCGCCAAGAAGTACGACGAAATCGACGCAGCGCCGGAAGAGAAGGCACGCGGCATCACGATCAACACCGCACACGTGGAATACGAGACGGCCAACCGTCACTACGCCCACGTTGACTGCCCGGGCCACGCTGACTATGTGAAGAACATGATCACGGGCGCTGCGCAGATGGACGGCGCGATCCTGGTTTGCTCGGCTGCCGACGGCCCGATGCCGCAAACGCGCGAGCACATCCTGCTGGCCCGTCAGGTTGGCGTGCCGTACATCATCGTGTTCCTGAACAAGTGCGACATGGTCGATGACGCCGAGCTGCTGGAACTGGTGGAAATGGAAGTGCGCGAACTTCTGTCGAAGTACGACTTCCCGGGCGACGACACCCCGATCATCAAGGGTTCGGCCAAGCTGGCGCTGGAAGGCGACAAGGGCGAGCTGGGCGAAGTGGCGATCATGAACCTGGCCGACGCGCTGGATTCGTACATCCCGACGCCGGAGCGCGCCGTTGACGGTACGTTCCTGATGCCCGTGGAAGACGTGTTCTCGATCTCGGGCCGCGGTACCGTGGTGACCGGCCGTATCGAGCGTGGCGTGGTGAAGGTCGGCGAAGAAATCGAAATCGTGGGTATCCGCCCGACGGTGAAGACGACCTGCACGGGCGTGGAAATGTTCCGCAAGCTGCTGGACCAGGGTCAGGCCGGCGACAACGTGGGTCTGCTGCTGCGCGGCACGAAGCGCGAAGACGTCGAGCGTGGTCAAGTCCTGTGCAAGCCGGGCTCGATCAAGCCGCACACGCACTTCACGGGTGAGGTCTACATCCTGTCGAAGGACGAAGGTGGCCGTCACACGCCGTTCTTCAACAACTACCGCCCGCAGTTCTACTTCCGTACGACCGACGTGACTGGCTCGATCGAGCTGCCGAAGGACAAGGAAATGGTCATGCCGGGTGACAACGTGTCGATCACCGTCAAGCTGATCGCCCCGATCGCCATGGAAGAAGGCCTGCGCTTCGCTATCCGCGAAGGCGGCCGTACCGTCGGCGCCGGCGTTGTGGCAAAGATCCTCGACTAAGCAATTAGTCGAACTGGCGAACGCGATACCAACCGGTCGCGTTCGTTTGCCAGAGGGGTTGGCTTGAAGCCGGCCCCACAGTTGTTTTAGGGGTATAGCTCAACTGGCAGAGCGTCGGTCTCCAAAACCGAAGGTTGGGGGTTCGATTCCCTCTGCCCCTGCCAAATCAATCAGCCGCGTCGCGAGGAAGACTCGTGACGCGGCTTAGTCTCGTTTGCGAACATGGCTAATCCCAATGTCGAAACCGTAGGCGCCTCGAGTGGCAAGTGGATGCTCGTGGCAGCGGTGCTCCTGGTGGTTGCCGGAGTCATCGGTTTCTACGCACTGGCTCAGCAGCCGTCGTATGTCCGTGGCGCCGCGCTTTTTGCCGGCCTCGCCCTGGGCGTCGTCGTGGCGCTGGTCTCCGCGCCGGGCAAGGACTTTGTGGGATTCGCTCGTGAATCGTACCGGGAAGTTCGCAAGGTCGTCTGGCCGACGCGCAAGGAAGCCGGTCAGATGACGGGCCTCGTGTTTGCCTTCGTGGTGATCATGGCGCTGTTCCTGTGGTCGGCCGACAAGCTCATCGAGTGGGTGATCTTCTCCCTT
Organism: Cupriavidus sp. EM10; assembly: GCF_018729255.1. Taxonomy (NCBI): domain Bacteria; kingdom Pseudomonadati; phylum Pseudomonadota; class Betaproteobacteria; order Burkholderiales; family Burkholderiaceae; genus Cupriavidus; species Cupriavidus sp. EM10. The sequence continues at coordinate 3,313,935 of NZ_CP076060.1, read as the reverse complement.
GTCCTGGGCTGGAAATAAGAGGTAGCACATGACGGATAACGCACAGCAGGAAACCACGGCCGCAGAATCGCCTTCGTCGAAGAAGCGCTGGTACGTGGTACACGCCTACTCCGGCATGGAAAAGAGCGTGCAGCGCGCGCTGCAGGAGCGCATCGAGCGCGCCGAGATGCAAGACAAGTTTGGTCGCATCCTGGTGCCCTCGGAAGAGGTTGTAGAAATCAAGGGCGGTCACAAGTCGGTTACCGAGCGTCGTTTCTTCCCCGGCTACGTGCTGGTGGAAATGGAAATGACCGACGAAACGTGGCACCTGGTGAAGAACACCAGCAAGGTGACCGGTTTCGTGGGCGGTGCGCGTAACCGTCCGAGTCCGATTTCCCAGCGGGAAGTGGACAAGATCATGACCCAGATGCAGGAAGGGGTCGAGAAGCCGCGTCCCAAGACGCTGTTCGAGGTGGGCGAAATGGTGCGCGTCAAGGACGGCCCGTTCACCGACTTCAACGGCAACGTCGAAGAAGTGAACTACGAAAAGTCGCGCCTGCGCGTGACGGTCACGATCTTCGGGCGCGCAACGCCGGTCGAGCTTGAGTTCGGTCAGGTCGAGAAGGTTTAAGCATTTTGGCCGTCACGCCCCGCAAGGGTCGTGGCGGACGGATAGGGCGGCCGCAAGGCCGGCCCGAAGAGGAGCGTGAGGCCTTGCCCCGGCATGGCGATAGCGCGTTACGACTCAACAGGATCTGATTTCCGAAGCAGGAACGGATCCGGATTGGAGTAAAGATGGCCAAGAAGATCATTGGCTTTATCAAGCTGCAGATTCCGGCTGGTAAGGCAAATCCCTCCCGCCCGTTGGTCCCGCACTGGGTCAGCGTGGTCTGAACATCATGGAGTTCTGCAAGGCGTTCAACGCCCAGACCCAGGGTATGGAACCCGGTCTGCCGGTGCCGGTGGTGATTACCGCCTTCGCCGACAAGAGCTTCACGTTCGTGATGAAGTCGCCGCCGGCGACCGTGCTGATCAAGAAGGCAGCAGGCATCACCAAGGGTTCGCCGAAGCCCCATACCGACAAGGTTGGCAAGATCACCCGTGCCCAGGCTGAAGAAATCGCCAAGGCAAAGAACGCTGACCTCACCGCCGCCGATCTGGACGCCGCCGTGCGTACGATCGCTGGTTCGGCGCGTTCGATGGGCATCACCGTGGAGGGTCTGTAAATGGCTAAGGTTTCCAAGCGCGTCGCCGCCAACAAGGCGAAGATCGAGCGTACCAAGTTCTACCCGATCGACGAGGCCCTGGGCCTGGTGAAGAGCTGCGCTTCGGCGAAGTTCGACGAGTCGATCGACGTGTCCGTCCAGCTGGGCATCGACGCCAAGAAGTCGGACCAGGTTGTCCGTGGCTCCGTCGTGCTGCCGGCTGGTACCGGCAAGAGCGTCCGCGTGGCCGTGTTCGCCCAGGGCGAAAAGGCCGAGGCCGCCAAGGCTGCTGGCGCTGAAGTCGTCGGCATGGAAGACCTGGCCGAGCAAGTCAAGGCCGGTAACCTGAACTTCGACGTCGTGATCGCTTCGCCGGACACGATGCGTATCGTCGGTACGCTGGGCCAGATCCTCGGCCCGCGCGGCCTGATGCCGAACCCGAAGGTTGGCACCGTGACGCCTGACGTGGCCCAGGCCGTGAAGAACGCCAAGGCTGGCCAGGTGCAATTCCGTGTCGACAAGGCCGGTATCATCCACGCCACCATCGGTCGCCGTTCGTTCGACGACGCCGCTCTGAAGAGCAACCTGAGCGCCCTGCTGGACGCACTGGTCAAGGCCAAGCCGGCAACGAGCAAGGGTGTGTACCTGCGCAAGGTCGCCGTGTCGTCCACGATGGGCGTTGGCGTTCGCGTCGAACAGACCTCGCTGGCAGCCTGAGCTGACGGCAACACTCTGACCGGAACCCGATAACTCCGGCCAGGGCGAGAATTGAGGATCGTGGCAGTGCCGCGATCGTCGCAAGGCTTTGGGCAGTGGCATTCGCGGCGCGCATGGCGCGTGGCAGGTGCCGCTGGTTATCAAAGACCGCTGGTGTTCACACCGCCTCTGGCAGCGTGGACTTAATCGGTCGGCACATGCGGGGCTTGCCCCGATGCCAGCCGGCCCGCCAGCGCAGATGGCGCACCCGAAGGGATTGATGACGCCGGAGCAATCCGGTGGATTCGGGCCAATCGGACGCCGTTCGTTTGGACTGATGCGCTGATCGACGGGCAACCGTCGAATACGCATCGTTTTGGAGCTTAACCGTGCCACTCAATATTGAAGATAAGAAGGCCGTCGTTGCTGAGGTCTCGGCGCAAGTCGCCAAGGCCCAGACCATCGTCGTGGCCGAATATCGCGGCATTGCGGTTGGCGATCTGACCAAGCTGCGTGCCTCCGCTCGCCAGCAAGGCGTGTACCTGCGCGTTCTGAAGAACACGCTGGCTCGCCGCGCCGTCGAAGGTACGTCGTTTGCAGCCCTCGCAGAGCAGATGACCGGTCCGCTGATCTACGGTATTTCCGAAGATGCAGTGGCCTCGGCCAAGGTTCTGAACGACTTTGCCAAGACCAACGACAAGCTGGTCCTGCGCGCTGGGTCGTACGACGGCAAGGTGCTCGATGCTGCAGCCGTCAAGGCCCTGGCATCGATCCCGAGCCGTGAAGAACTGATCTCGCAGCTGCTTGGCGTGATGCAGGCGCCGGTGTCGGGCTTCGCCCGCCTGCTGGCCGCACTGGCTGCCAAGAACGCCGAAGGCGCTCCCGCGGAAGCGGAAGCCCCGGCTGCCTGAGCTGCCGCATAGACAGATCGCAATACCGATCCCGAATCAAATCTAGTAGGAGTAATCCAAATGGCAATCACTAAAGACGACATCCTGGAAGCCGTTGGCGCGATGTCCGTGATGGAACTGAACGACCTGGTCAAGGCGTTCGAAGAGAAGTTTGGCGTGTCGGCTGCTGCCATGGCTGTGGCTGCTGCCCCGGGCGCTGGCGGTGCTGCCGCTGCTGAAGAAAAGACCGAGTTCAACGTGATCCTGGCCGAAGTCGGCGCCAACAAGGTTGGCGTGATCAAGGCCGTGCGCGAAATCACCGGTCTGGGCCTGAAGGAAGCCAAGGACCTGGTCGATGGCGCCCCGAAGCCCGTGAAGGAAGGCGTGGACAAGGCCGCTGCAGACGAAGCCAAGAAGAAGCTGGAAGACGCCGGCGCCAAGGTCGACGTCAAGTAAGTGGTACCGCGCGTGCCTGTGTGGCACGCGGCAGGGGCTGGCAAAGGGAAATTCCCGGCGCCAGCCTTTTTGCGCTTCTGCGGTGGTGTTCCATAAGGCACCCGCGCGGCACGCAACCGGTCCGGATGGGCGAAATGTGAATTAGGATATGCTTGGCAAGCGATAGCCTATCGCTGCCTCAGCAGAAGCCAAACATCAGTGGCACACTAGGTGGTTGCTGATGTTTGTCTTCTGAACCGACTGCAGAAGACAAGTTTGGTCGGGTGTCCCCGGACGTGTGCAGGCATTGCGCCGTGCAATGACCACACCGTCCGCAGCGTGCGGGCACCGTCAGCCAGAGGTTGGTAGCGGCCAACCGCCAAATCCCCTCCCAGTCGCTGAACACCTCAGGCGCCGGCCAGGTCCAGCCAGCCCTGCGATGATTCGGAGATCCCATGGCGTACAGCTTCACCGAAAAGAAGCGCATTCGCAAATCCTTTGCGAAGCGCGCGACGGTTCATCAGGTTCCATTCCTGCTTGCCACACAGATTGAATCCTACACCCAGTTCTTGCAAGCGGAAACGCCGACCGCGCGTCGCAAAAGCGAGGGTCTGCAGGCCGCTTTCAACGCGATTTTCCCAATCTCGTCCCATAACGGGCTTGCCCGTATGGAGTTTGTCTCGTATCACCTGTCCAACCCGCCGTTCGACGTCAAGGAATGCCAGCAGCGTGGCCTGACGTTCCATTCGGCACTGCGCGCCAAGGTTCGCCTGATCATCAACGATCGCGAGAACCCGGGCAAGGTGAAGGAAGTGAAGGAGCAGGAAGTCTACATGGGCGAAATTCCGCTCATGACGTCGACCGGTTCTTTCGTGATTAACGGCACCGAGCGTGTCATCGTTAGCCAGCTGCACCGTTCGCCGGGCGTGTTCTTCGAGCACGACAAGGGCAAGACGCACAGCTCGGGCAAGCTGCTGTTCTCGGCGCGGATCATCCCGTACCGTGGCTCGTGGCTCGACTTCGAATTCGATCCGAAGGACATCCTGTACTTCCGCGTCGACCGCCGCCGCAAGATGCCGGTGACGATCCTGCTGAAGTCGATCGGCCTGACGCCGGAACAGATCCTGGCCCACTTCTTCGTGTTCGACAACTTCACGCTGCAGAGCGAAGGCGCACAACTCGAGTTCGTGCCCGAGCGCCTGCGCGGTGAAGTCGCGCGCTTCGACATCGCCGACAAGAACGGCCGCGTCGTGGTGGAGAAGGACAAGCGTATCAACGCCAAGCACATCCGCGACCTGGATTCCGTCGGCACCAAGCTGATCAGCGTGCCCGAGGACTATCTGCTGGGCCGCGTGCTGGCGAAGAACATCATCGACCCGGATACCGGCGAGGTGATTGCCAACGCCAACGACGAGCTGACCGAAACGCTGCTGGAAAACCTGCGCGAAGCCGGTGTCAAGCAGATCCAGACGCTGTACACCAACGATCTGGACCAGGGTCCGTACATCTCGCAGACGCTGCGCGTGGACGATACCGCCGACCAGACGGCCGCGCGTATCGCCATCTACCGCATGATGCGTCCGGGCGAGCCGCCCACCGAGGACGCCGTGGAAGCGCTGTTCCAGCGCCTGTTCTACAGCGAAGAGTCGTACGACCTGTCGCGTGTTGGCCGCATGAAGGTCAACAGCCGTCTGTCGCGCCCGAGCGGCGAGGGCAGCATGGTGCTGCAGGATGAGGACATCCTCGAGACGATCAAGATCCTGGTGAACCTGCGTAACGGCAAGGGCGAAGTCGATGATATCGACCACCTGGGCAATCGTCGCGTGCGTTGCGTCGGCGAACTGGCCGAAAACCAGTTCCGCGCTGGCCTGTCGCGCGTGGAGCGTGCCGTCAAGGAACGTCTGGGCCAGGCCGAGACCGAGAACCTGATGCCGCACGACCTGATCAACTCGAAGCCGATTTCGTCGGCGATTCGCGAGTTCTTCGGTTCGTCGCAGCTGTCGCAGTTCATGGACCAGACCAACCCGCTGTCGGAAATCACCCACAAGCGCCGTGTTTCGGCACTTGGCCCGGGCGGTTTGACGCGCGAGCGCGCCGGCTTTGAAGTCCGCGACGTGCACCCGACCCACTATGGCCGCGTGTGCCCGATCGAAACGCCGGAAGGCCCGAACATTGGTCTGATCAACTCGCTGGCGCTGTATGCCCGCCTGAACGAATACGGCTTCCTGGAAACGCCGTACCGCAAGGTGGAAAACAGCAAGCTGACCGACCAGGTGGACTACCTGTCGGCCATCGAGGAAGGCAAGTACGTGGTGGCGCAGGCCAACGCGACCGTTGACGCCGAAGGCAACCTGACCGACGAACTGGTGTCGGCGCGTGAAGGTTCCGAGCGCGAAACGCGTATGGTCACGCCGGACCGCGTGCAGTACATCGACGTGGCGCCGTCGCAGATCGTGTCGGCTGCAGCATCGCTGGTGCCGTTCCTGGAACACGATGACGCGAACCGTGCACTGATGGGCGCGAACATGCAGCGTCAGGCCGTGCCTTGCCTGCGTCCGGACAAGCCGCTGGTGGGTACCGGCATCGAGCGTACCGTGGCCGTTGACTCGGGTACGGCCGTGCAGGCGATGCGTGGTGGCGTGGTGGACTACGTCGACGCCATGCGCGTGGTGATTCGCGTGAACGACGACGAAGCCGTGGCCGGCGAAGTTGGCGTGGACATCTACAACCTGATCAAGTACACGCGTTCGAACCAGAACACCAACATCAACCAGCGTCCGATGGTGAAGGTTGGCGATATCGTTGCCCGCGGCGACGTGATCGCTGACGGCGCCTCGACCGACCTGGGCGAGCTGGCACTGGGCCAGAACATGCTGGTGGCGTTCATGCCGTGGAACGGCTACAACTTCGAGGATTCGATCCTGATCTCGGAGCGTGTGGTTGCCGAAGACCGCTACACCTCGATCCACATCGAGGAACTGTCGGTCGTCGCCCGCGACACGAAGCTGGGACCGGAAGAAATCACGCGCGACATCTCGAACCTGGCCGAAGCGCAACTGGCGCGTCTGGACGAGTCGGGCATCACGTACATCGGCGCCGAAGTGGAAGCCGGCGACGTGCTGGTGGGCAAGGTCACGCCGAAGGGCGAGACCCAGCTGACGCCGGAAGAGAAGCTGCTGCGCGCGATCTTCGGCGAGAAGGCTTCGGACGTGAAGGACACGTCGCTGCGCGTGCCCTCGGGCATGAGCGGTATCGTGATCGACGTGCAGGTCTTCACCCGTGAAGGCGTGACGCGCGACAAGCGTGCCCAGTCGATAATCGACGACGAACTGAAGCGCTACCGCCTGGACCTGAACGACCAGCTGCGTATCGTGGAAGGCGATGCCTTCCAGCGTCTGGAGCGCCTGCTGCTCGACAAGACCGTCAATGGCGGTCCGAAGAAGCTGGCCAAGGGTGCCAAGCTGACGCGCGAGTACCTGGCCGACCTGGACAAGTACCACTGGTTCGACATCCGTCCGGCCGACGAGGAAGTGGCTGCCCAGCTTGAAGCCGTGAAGGAAGCGATCGAGCAGAAGCGTCACGAGTTCGACCTGGCCTTCGAAGAGAAGCGCAAGAAGCTGACGCAGGGCGACGAACTGCCGCCGGGCGTGATCAAGATGGTCAAGGTGTACCTGGCCGTCAAGCGCCGCCTGCAGCCTGGCGACAAGATGGCCGGCCGTCACGGTAACAAGGGTGTGGTGTCGAAGATCGTTCCGATCGAAGACATGCCGTACATGGCCGACGGTACGCCCGCGGACATCGTGCTGAACCCGCTGGGCGTGCCGTCGCGGATGAACGTGGGCCAGATTCTGGAAACCCACCTGGGCTGGGCCGCGCGCGGTCTGGGTCAGCGCATCGGCGACATGCTCAAGGCTTCGGCCAAGGCGCAGGAACTGCGCCCGCTGCTCGCGCAGATCTACAACGAGAGCGGCAAGGCCGAGGACCTGGACAGCCTGAGCGATGCCGAAGTGCTGGAACTGGCCACCAACCTGAAGAAGGGTGTGCCGTTCGCCACGCCGGTGTTCGATGGTGCGCACGAAGCCGAAATCCGCCGCATGCTCGACCTGGCCTACCCGGACGAGATTGCCAAGGAAAAGGGCCTCACGGCATCGAAGCAGCAGGTCACGCTGCACGACGGCCGCACCGGCGAAGCGTTCGAGCGTCCGGTCACGCTGGGTGTGATGCACATGCTGAAGCTGCACCACCTGGTGGACGACAAGATGCACGCCCGTTCCACCGGCCCGTACTCGCTGGTGACGCAGCAACCGCTGGGCGGCAAGGCCCAGTTCGGTGGCCAGCGTTTCGGTGAGATGGAAGTGTGGGCACTGGAAGCCTACGGCGCGTCGTACGTGCTGCAGGAAATGCTGACCGTCAAGTCCGATGACGTGAACGGCCGTACGAAGGTGTACGAAAACATCGTCAAGGGCGAGCACTCGATCGACGCCGGCATGCCGGAATCGTTCAACGTGCTGGTGAAGGAAATCCGTTCGCTGGGTATCGACATCGATCTGGATCGCTACTGATCCGCCGATCGATGCGGTTGCCGGCCACGGCCGGCAACCACCAGCGCAGGTTTTCCCACAGGATTGAATGCCGCTGCTCCGGACAGACTCCGGACCGGCGGCGAAACAAGGAGTTGCAATGAAAGCATTGCTCGATCTCTTTAAGCAGGTTCAGCAGGAAGAGCAGTTCGACGCGATCAAGATCGGCCTGGCCTCGCCCGAGAAGATCCGTTCGTGGTCGTACGGCGAAGTGAAGAAGCCGGAAACGATCAACTACCGCACGTTCAAGCCGGAACGCGATGGCCTTTTCTGCGCCAAGATCTTTGGCCCGATCAAGGACTACGAGTGCCTGTGTGGCAAGTACAAGCGCCTGAAGCACCGTGGCGTGATCTGCGAGAAGTGCGGCGTGGAAGTCACGCTGGCCAAGGTGCGCCGCGAACGCATGGGCCACATCGAACTGGCTGCGCCGACCGCGCACATCTGGTTCCTGAAGTCGCTGCCGTCGCGTCTGGGCATGGTGCTCGACATGACGCTGCGCGACATCGAACGCGTGCTGTACTTCGAGGCGTTCGTGGTGCTGGAACCCGGCATGACCCCGCTCAAGAAGAGCCAGATCATGTCGGAAGACGATTACCTGGCCAAGTGCGACGAGTACGGCGAGGGTGAATTCGTGGCGATGATGGGTGCCGAGGGCATCCGTGAACTGCTGCGCGGCATCGACATCGAGAAGCAGATCGAACAGATCCGCGCCGAGCTGCAGGCCACCGGTTCCGAAGCCAAGATCAAGAAGTTCGCCAAGCGCCTGAAGGTGCTGGAGGCGTTCCAGCGCTCGGGCATCAAGCCCGAGTGGATGATCCTGGAAGTGCTGCCGGTGCTGCCGCCCGAACTGCGTCCGCTGGTTCCGCTCGATGGCGGCCGTTTCGCCACGTCGGACCTGAACGACCTGTATCGCCGCGTCATCAACCGTAACAACCGTCTGAAGCGCCTGCTGGAGCTGAAGGCCCCTGAAATCATCGTGCGCAACGAAAAGCGCATGCTGCAGGAAGCCGTCGACTCGCTGCTGGACAACGGCCGTCGCGGCAAGGCGATGACCGGCGCCAACAAGCGTCCGCTGAAGTCGCTGGCCGAGATGATCAAGGGCAAGGGCGGTCGTTTCCGTCAGAACCTGCTGGGCAAGCGCGTGGACTACTCGGGCCGTTCGGTCATCGTGGTGGGCCCGACGCTGAAGCTGCACCAGTGCGGTCTGCCCAAGCTGATGGCGCTGGAGCTGTTCAAGCCGTTCATCTTCCACAAGCTGGAAACGATGGGCATCGCCACGACGATCAAGGCTGCCAAGAAGGAAGTGGAAAGCCAGACGCCGGTGGTGTGGGACATCCTTGAAGAGGTGATCCGCGAGCATCCGGTGATGCTGAACCGTGCGCCGACGCTGCACCGCCTGGGTATCCAGGCGTTCGAGCCGGTGCTGATCGAAGGCAAGGCCATCCAGCTGCACCCGCTGGTCTGCGCGGCATTCAACGCCGACTTCGACGGTGACCAGATGGCCGTTCACGTGCCGCTGTCGCTGGAAGCCCAGATGGAAGCCCGCACGCTGATGCTGGCGTCGAACAACGTGCTGTTCCCGGCCAACGGCGATCCGTCGATCGTGCCGTCGCAGGACGTTGTGCTGGGTCTGTACTACACGACCCGCGACAAGATCAACGGCAAGGGCGAAGGCATGACGTTCGCTGACATCAGCGAAGTCATCCGTGCCTACGAGAACAAGGAAGTCGAACTCGCTTCGCGCGTGAACGTGCGGATCACCGAGTACGAGGTCGTGAACAAGGACGCGGACGGCGACGCCCGTTTCGCACCCAAGATCACGCTGCAGGCCACTACGGTCGGCCGCGCGATCCTGTCCGAGATCCTGCCGAAGGGCCTGCCGTTCTCGGTGCTGAACAAGCCGCTGAAGAAGAAGGAAATCTCGCGCCTGATCAACACGGCATTCCGCAAGTGCGGTCTGCGCGAGACGGTGATCTTCGCCGACAAGCTGCTGCAGTCGGGCTTCCGCCTGGCCACGCGCGCCGGTATCTCGATCGCCATCGACGACATGCTGGTGCCGCCGCAAAAGGAGAAGATCATCTCCGACGCGGCTGCCAAGGTGAAGGAATACGACAAGCAGTACATGTCGGGTCTGGTGACGGACCAGGAGCGTTACAACAACGTCGTGGACATCTGGGGCGCCGCTGGTGACCAGGTGGGCAAGGCGATGATGGAGCAGCTCCAGCACGAAGATACCGTTGACCGTAACGGCAACACCGTCAAGCAGGAATCGTTCAACTCGATCTACATGATGGCGGACTCGGGTGCTCGCGGTAGCGCGGCCCAGATTCGTCAGCTGGCGGGTATGCGCGGCCTGATGGCCAAGCCGGATGGCTCGATCATTGAAACGCCGATTACGGCGAACTTCCGTGAAGGCCTGAACGTTCTGCAGTACTTCATCTCGACCCACGGCGCACGTAAGGGCCTGGCAGATACGGCACTGAAGACCGCGAACTCGGGTTACCTGACCCGTCGTCTGGTCGACGTGACGCAGGATCTGGTCGTGGTGGAAGACGATTGCGGCACCACCAACGGCGTGGCCATGAAGGCCCTGGTCGAAGGCGGTGAAGTGATCGAAGCCCTGCGCGACCGTATTCTCGGCCGTGTGACGGTTGGCGACGTGGTGAATCCTGAAACCCAGGAAACCGCGATCGAGAACGGTACGCTGCTGGACGAAGACCTGGTCGAGCTGATCGACAACATCGGCGTGGACGAAGTCAAGGTCCGCACGCCGCTGTCGTGCGACACGCGCTACGGCCTGTGCGCCATGTGCTACGGCCGTGACCTGGGCCGCGGCGTGCTTGTGAATTCGGGCGAAGCGGTGGGTGTGATCGCTGCACAGTCGATCGGTGAGCCGGGTACCCAGCTGACCATGCGTACGTTCCACATCGGTGGTGCGGCATCGCGTGCGGCAGTGGCATCGAGCGTGGAAGCCAAGGCCACCGGTACGGTGCGCTTCACGGTGACCATGCGTTACGTGACGAACGCCAAGGGCGAACTGATCGTGATCTCGCGTTCGGGCGAGGCACTGATCACGGACGACCACGGCCGCGAGCGCGAGCGCCACAAGATCCCGTACGGTGCCACGCTGCTGGTGCAGGACGGCCAGGCCATCAAGGCTGGTACGCAGCTGGCCACGTGGGACGCACTGACTCGTCCGATCGTTTCCGAGTACTCGGGCACGATCAAGTTCGAGAACGTGGAAGAAGGCGTGACCGTCGCCAAGCAGATGGACGAAGTGACGGGCCTGTCGACCCTCGTGGTGATCGACGCCAAGCGCCGTACGGCTGCCACCAAGGGCCTGCGCCCGCAGGTGAAGCTGCTCGACGCGAACAACCAGGAAGTCAAGATTCCGGGCACGGACCACTCCGTGACCATCGGCTTCCAGGTGGGCGCGCTGATTACCGTGAAGGACGGTCAGCAGGTGCACGTGGGTGAAGTGCTGGCACGTATCCCGACCGAATCGCAGAAGACCCGCGACATTACCGGTGGTCTGCCGCGAGTGGCCGAGCTGTTCGAAGCCCGTTCGCCGAAGGACGCCGCCGTGCTGGCGGAAGTCACCGGTACGGTGTCGTTCGGCAAGGACACGAAGGGCAAGCAGCGCCTGGTGATCACGGACCTGGACGGCAACGCCCACGAGTTCCTGATCGCGAAGGAAAAGCAGGTGCTGGTGCACGACGGCCAGGTGGTGAACAAGGGCGAAATGATCGTGGAAGGTCCGGCGGACCCGCACGACATCCTGCGCCTGAAGGGCATCGAGGAGCTGGCGCACTACATCGTGGACGAAGTGCAGGACGTGTACCGTCTGCAGGGCGTGAAGATCAACGACAAGCACATTGAAGTGATTGTTCGTCAGATGCTGCGCCGCGTGCAGATCCAGGACGTGGGCGACACCAAGTTCATCCCGGGTGAACAGGTGGAGCGTTCGGAACTGCTCGACGAGAACGATCGCGTGATCGCCGACGGCAAGCGTCCGGCCATCCACGAGAACCTGCTGCTGGGTATTACCAAGGCGTCGCTGTCGACCGACAGCTTCATCTCGGCGGCATCGTTCCAGGAAACCACGCGCGTGCTGACCGAAGCCGCGATCATGGGCAAGACCGACGACCTGCGTGGTCTGAAGGAAAACGTGATCGTGGGTCGTCTGATCCCGGCCGGTACCGGCCTGGCCTATCACCGTGCCCGCAAGGCACGCGAGGCAGCCGAGCGCGAACGCGCCCAGGCGATCAGCGACGAAGAGCAATCGCTCTTCATCGAGCCGCCGGTGGTGCAAGCCACCGAGGGCGACGGCGACGCGGTCTGATCGCATCCCCGCAGTTCGCTGCAATGAAGAACCCGGCTCGATGAGCCGGGTTTTTTTTCGTCCTCGATTCGGCGATTCGGGGTTGGCGTGGATCAATATCGCCGCGCGGTGGTGGCGCTAAGTTGGGGGCATCCATCCGATTAATGGTCACACCCCATATCCCCGTCATGCGCGCCACGCTCCTTTCCATTGGCTTCTTTGCCACGCTCTGCAGCGCTGGCCCGCTGCCCGCGCTGGCCGACGACGCATTTCGGCTGGACCTGTCGCCAGGACCACCCCAGACCGTCGAGGATGAAAAGCGGCGGCGCTTCGAGCAACGCTATGACTGCGATGCCGGTACCGGCGATGCCCGGACGTGCGAGATGCTGGAACAGCAGGCCAGGCAGCGACAACTCGATGAGGTCCGCCGCAGCGCCTCGCCGGCAGGCGTGCCGCCGCCGGCGAACCCGAACCCGACAAGCGAACGTGGCCTTCCACTGCCCGGCGGACGCTGAGGCGCGGCGCAGATCGTTTGATCATAGGTCGCCTTCCACCAGAGGCTCTTGTGCTACCGCAAATCCTCCAGGTTTGCTGGGTTGACCACGGACGAGCGATGCCGGGCCGCCACACTGAGGAAACCGTGTCCATCGGAATTCCCGTTGCATCCCCCAGGCGCGGGTGAGCGCGGTGGCACATTGATCGCATCGTCACTAGTCAAACTACCCACGGAGGATCCGGACGATGCTTGCCAGGACTTTAGTTGCCGCCATGCTCGCCGGTGTGTCTGGCGCGCTGTGCGCCACGACCACCATGACAGCCGACGCGCTGCACCGCGCAGACGCGCTCTACCAGGCCAATTGCGCGGTGTGCCATTCCGCCAGCCGGGGCGGTTACGTCGGGCCGGCCCTGCACAAGGACAGGTTGGTGCAGAGCGAAGCCGCGCTGCGAGGCGCGATCATGACCGGCATTCCCGATACGCTGATGCCGCCGTTCCATTCGCGCATGTCCGATCAAGACATCCGGCTGGTGGCCGAGTACATCCGGACCCAGCCGGTGGGCAAGCCGGAATGGACGATGCAGCAGATTCGCGACAGCCTCGAGGTGATCGTCGATGAATCGACGTTGCCGTCGAAGCCGACCTATCAGATCGGCTCGGTCTACGACCTGATGGTCGTCATGGCCCGTGGCCGCTATGGGCGCGGCACGGGCGCCGACAATGCGAAGACGGTCTTCCTGGATGGGGCGACCAACCGGGTCGTTGGCGAAATTGCCACGCCGATCGCGCCGCACATCATGGAGTTCAGCCCTGTCAACGAGCGCTGGGCCTGGCTGAAAAGCGACGACGGCCACGTCTACAAGATCGACCTCTACACGCTCAAGGTCGTGCGCAAGATCAAGACGGGTTTGACAGGGCCAGGCATCGCCGTGTCCATGGACGGCAAATGGCTGGCGGCCAGTTCGTTCGTGCCGAACCTGGTGGTGATCCTGAAAGCCGATACGCTGGAGCCCGTGAAGTACCTGCGGCTCGAAGGCAAGGACCCGGATGGCAAGTTCATCCAGTCGGCGGGCGGCCCGGTCATCGGCAGCCGCATCAATAACAAGTTTGCCCTGACGCTGCGTCAGGCAGGCCAGATCTGGATCGTCGACCCCGACCGTGAAGGGATGCCGGTGACGAAGCTGGAGGGCGTCGGCCGCATGTTGCACGACACGTTTCTGACGCCCGACGGGCGCTACTCGATGGTGGCGTCCTACGGCGACAACAAGGTCGTGGCCATCGATCTCAAGGAAGACAAGGTGGCGCGCGATATCCCGGCCGGCTGCCAGCCTCATGTGGGCTCTGGCGCCGTGACCCCGGTGGGCGGTCGGATGCTGGCGTTCGGCACCAATATCGGCACCTGCGACAAGGGCGATGTCGTGACGGTCTGGGATACCGGCGACTTCTCGGTGGTGAAGAACATCAAGGTGGCTGGCCCGACGGAATCGCCGGCGGCGCACCCCGACGCGCCATACGTGGCTGTGGATATCGTCTCGAAGGACAAGAAGGCCGCGTACATTCAGCTGATCGACAAGCAGTCGCTGGAAGTCGTGCGCACGCTGGATGCCGGCGGCCATGCGTTCTTCCCCGAGTACAACCGCGACGGCAAGTACCTGTATGTCAGCGCCGGCTATTACGGCGACCGCCTGCGGGTCTACGACAGCAAGACGCTTGCCCTGGTAGCCGAACACAAGATGGAAAGCCCGGCTGGCATCTTCTCGCGTGCGCGCACGCAGTGGATCTCGGTGGGTTTGCCGCCGACGCGGAAGAACTGAGGAGCGTGGCCATGACGAAGATCCGATGGAACAAGCCGATCGCGCTGCTCGCCTTGCTGGGCGCGGCCACGGCCGCGCAGGCGGCGACAGGTGCTGCGCCCGCGCGCACTGCTCAGAAGCTGCCCGATCAGGTGGCGGCCATCCTGCCGTTGTGCGCGTCATGCCATGGTGTCGATGGCATCAGCAGCGTTGCCCTGTATCCCAATCTTGCCGGGCAGAAGCCAGAGTATCTGGCCAAGCAGCTACGCGACTTCAAGGCTGCGCGGCGGGATGACCCCGTCATGCGCCCGATGGCGGAGCCGCTGGATGACGCCGCCATCGATGCGCTGTCGCGGCATTTTGGCACGATGCCCGGCGCGCGTTGAGGGGGATCAGTTGAGGGGATCAGGCGGCCAGGCTGGGCTGTGCGTTGCCGCTGGGCTGTTCCGTAGGGCAACCAGCGACGGCTGATTTGAGCCTGGCCATCGCCTCGCGGATCTGGGTCACGGTCTGCGAGGCATAGCCAAGCAGCAGCACGCGGTTGCCTGAGGCCGGAATGTGCCCGCAGGCGGCTTCGTCCATCCGGTACAGCCTCACGCCCCGCGCCAAAGCGCGGTTGGCGATGTCGGTGGCATCGGATTCGCCCGGTGGCAGGTGCAGTGCGACATGCATGCCAGTGCCGGTGCCACTGATCTGGCAGCCGGCACCCCAGATATCGCGCAGTCCCGCCAGCAGGGCGTCGCGTTGTTCGCGATAGCGGCGGCGCAGCCGGTACAGATGCCGGCTGTAGTCGCCGTACTCGAACAGTCGAGCGAGCACGGCCTGTTCGAGCCAGGGGCATCCGTGATTGAGTAGCGCCTTTCGCCGGGCGAGGGCGTCCGTCAGCCACGGTGGACATGCCATGAAGCCGAGCCGCAGGCCTGGCCCGAGCACCTTCGAGAACGATCCGACGTAGATGACGCGCGCGGGATCGAGGGCCATGAGCGGAGGTAGCGGCGCGCTGTCGTAGGCAAAGTCGCCGTCATAGTCGTCCTCGATAACACATGCGCCGACCGTCGCGGCCCAGTCGAGGAGGGCGCGGCGCCGGTCCATCGACATGGTGTAGCCCAGCGGGTACTGGTGCGATGGCGTGGTGTACGCCAGTTGCACCGGTGCAGCTGGCAGCGCGTCCGTGCACAAGCCGTCCGCATCGACGGGCACGGCAATCCGTACCGCGTGCCTGAGGTGGGGTAGATTGCAAAAGCCTGCATAGCCCGGCGATTCCATCACGACATGGTCGCCGTGGTGAACGAGTTCGGCGGCAAGCAGGTGCAAAGCCTCCTGGACCCCGGCGACGATCAGGATCTGGGTCGGATCCACCGCCAGCGCCCGGGTGGCCGCAAGGTAATCGGCGATCTGCATGCGCAATCCCCAAAGGCCTTCCGCCGACGGGTATTCGCTGATTGCGTGCCGCATCTGGCGCAGCAGCGGGTTCGACAGCATCGCCCACCGGCGGGCCGGAAAGGCGTCGGGCGCGGGGCGTCCGATCTTGAAATCGAAGGCCACGGGGCAGCGCGGAGGCGTGGCGTGCACGCCGGGTGGGGAGATGCCGGCGCCCGTCCGCGACGATCCCGGCAGCGCATCCGGCTTGTCGACCGTTGCCGGAGTGGCTACCGGCAGCGGCAGCGGCAACGAAGAGGCGCGCGGAATCGCTTCGGCCACATAGAACCCGCGTCCCGGTTCGCCCCGGAGCAGGCCGGCATCGATCAGGCCCTCATAGGCGCCAACCACCGTGTTTCGCGAGACGCGCAGCATGGCCACCAGGCAGGCGATCGACGGCAGCCGGTCGTCAGGCCGAAGTCGGCCGGACAGGATCAGGTGTTCCACCTGCCGCATGATCTGCCGCTTGTACGGCTCCGACCCGTCGCGCAGGATCTGGATCGGCAGGGAAAAGGAATGGCGCTGCATGTTGTTGTATTGGGGACCTCGCCACCCATCCTATTGCCGGCGCGCCGGACGGTGGTTGTGCTGGCGCAAGACTATCGGCGGCGTGCCCGAATCCGGTGTGACGATTGGCGCGACTGCCACATCGCCTCAGACACATTCCGTCCGACCGGGCATGGAGTGGTATGGTTACGCCTTTCCCGGCTTTCCGAACTGCAGCTGTCCCATGTCGCGCGCCCTGGCGATCCTTAAAGAAGTCTTCGGCTACCACGCATTCCGTGGCACGCAGGCGGAGATCATCGACCATGTGGCGGACGGCGGCGATTGCCTTGTGCTGATGCCGACGGGCGGTGGCAAGTCGCTCTGCTATCAGATTCCGGCGTTGCTGCGCCAGCAGGCCGGCCAGGGCGTGGGCATCGTGGTGTCGCCGCTGATCGCGCTGATGCAGGACCAGGTGGCCGCGCTGACCGAAGCCGGTGTGCGGGCCGCCGTGCTGAATTCCACGCTGAGCAGCAGCGAGGCCTCGGCCGTCGAGCGCGACCTGCTGGCCGGCCGGCTGGATATCCTCTATGTGGCGCCCGAGCGGCTGATGACGCCGCGCTTCCAGGATCTGCTGGAACGCACGCGCGTGGGTTTGTTCGCCATCGACGAGGCGCATTGCGTGTCGCAGTGGGGGCATGACTTCCGGCCGGAATATATCCAGCTGTCGGTACTGCACGAGCGCTTCCCGGATGTGCCGCGCATTGCGCTGACGGCCACGGCCGACGCGCTGACGCGCAACGAGATCATCGAGCGGCTGTCGCTCGACGATGCACGCGTCTTCATTTCCAGCTTCGACCGCCCCAATATCCGCTACCGCATCGTCGAGAAGGACAACGCGCGGCAGCAGCTGCTGGCCTTCATCAAGGCCGAGCACATGAGCGGCAACGGCGGCCATGACAGCGGCATCGTCTATTGCCTGTCGCGCAAGAAGGTGGAAGACACCGCGCAATGGCTGGCCAGCCACGGCATCAATGCGCTGGGTTATCACGCCGGCATGGATGCGCAGGTCCGGCAGCATCACCAGGCGCGCTTCCGCGAGGAAGAGGGCATCGTGATGGTGGCCACCATTGCCTTCGGAATGGGGATCGACAAGCCAGATGTGCGGTTCGTGGCCCAACTGGACTTGCCCAAGAGCATGGAAGGCTACTACCAGGAAACCGGCCGGGCCGGCCGCGATGGCTTGCCGGCCAACGCCTGGATGGCGTACGGGCTGGGCGATGTGGTGCAGCAGAAGCGCATGATCGACGAGTCCGAGGCTGACGATGCGCACAAGCGCGTGTCATCGTCGAAGCTCGACGCGCTGCTGGGCCTGTGCGAAACGGCCGGTTGCCGGCGCGTGCGGATCCTGGCCTATTTCGAGGAGTCGGCGGGCCCCTGCGGCAATTGCGATACGTGTCTGGAACCGCCGGCGACGTGGGACGGCACGCGCGAGGCGCAGATGGCGCTGTCGTGCGTCTACCGGACGGCGCAGGCCAGCCGCGTGCATTTTGGCGCGACGCACCTGATCGATGTGCTGCGCGGCAATGCCAGCGAGAAGATCAGGCAGTGGGGGCACGACAAGGTGTCGACGTTCGGCATCGGCAAGGAGCTGTCGGTGTCGGAATGGCATGCCATCTTCCGGCAGCTGATCGCCCACGGCCTGCTGGTGATCGACCATGGCGGCCACGGCGCGCTGCTGCTGGGCGATCCGGCTCGGGCGGTGCTCAAGGGCGAGCAGTCGGTCACGCTGCGGCGCCAGGTCAGCAAGCCGGGCAAGGCCGGCGAGCGGGCCGGCCGCGGCGGGCCGCGTACAGATCACACGGCGACGATGGATGCGGACACGCTTTCCAACTGGGAGGCACTGCGGGCCTGGCGCACGGCCACCGCCAAGTCGCACGGCGTGCCGGCGTATGTCATCTTCCACGACGCCACCCTGGCCGAACTCGCGCGCAGCGCGCCGGAGTCGCTCGACGAACTGGCCGAGGTGCCCGGTATTGGTGCATCCAAGCTCGAACGCTACGGCGAGGAAATCCTCGAAACGCTGCGCGAGGTGTGAGCACGCCTGCGGGCATCGGGCGGTACCAGGCACGGTTGAGGTATACGTCGCGTATACCCCTTGACCGTTGCCAGTGCCCCTGCTAGAGTGCCAGATTCGAGTTTTTGGCTTTGGATTTCGCACGTCCTTCGGAATTGTGCCCTCAGCGGCGCAACCAGGCAGGCGGCAGCGGGATCCGGGCGAGCTCGCGCTCTTTGGCAAGTCTGTCACTTCAACAGCCCTTCCCTTCAGAGCGTCCTGCTCGCCTTTCCCGTCCAAAACCCGTAGTTGCCCCTTGGCCAGCATCTGGCAAAGGGGTGTTTTTGTAAAACCAAGCTGGATTGACACAATGCCAACTATCAACCAACTGGTTCGCAAGCCGCGCGTCTCTGAAGTCATCAAGAGCAAGAGCCCGGCGCTTGAGAACTGCCCCCAGCGTCGCGGCGTGTGCACCCGTGTGTACACCACGACGCCGAAGAAGCCGAACTCGGCACTGCGTAAGGTCGCCAAGGTGCGCCTGACCAACGGTTTCGAAGTCATTTCGTATATCGGCGGTGAAGGCCACAACCTGCAGGAACACTCGGTCGTGCTGATCCGCGGCGGCCGTGTGAAGGATCTGCCGGGTGTGCGTTACCACATCGTCCGTGGTTCGCTGGATCTGCAAGGCGTGAAGGACCGCAAGCAGGCCCGTTCGAAGTACGGTGCAAAGCGTCCGAAGGCTGCCTAAGCTTCTACGCAAAGCAATATCCGACAGCCGTGACAGGACGTCATGGAGCTGTCACCAGGCGGCGGTACAACGGAGCGTTTTTTGTGCGCCGTGCCGTCGAGTAAGTGGTCACCCGGCGAATTTGTCCAGCCAGCATGTGCTGGCAAGCTAGTTGGTGGCCGGAGAGCGGAAATTTTTAGACCGCCTCTCAACTGAATCTTAAGGAAAGAAGATGCCACGTCGTCGTGAAGTCCCCAAGCGGGACGTTTTGCCTGATCCGAAGTTCGGTAACGTTGAAGTTGCCAAGTTCATGAACGTGCTGATGCTGGACGGCAAGAAGTCGGTTGCCGAACGTATCGTGTACGGCGCATTCGACCAGATCGAAAAGAAGGCAGGCAAGGCCCCCATCGAAGTGTTCTCCGTTGCCATCAACAACGTGAAGCCGGTGGTGGAAGTGAAGAGCCGTCGCGTGGGCGGCGCCAACTATCAGGTTCCGGTCGAAGTCCGTCCGTCGCGTCGTTTGGCATTGGCGATGCGTTGGCTGCGCGAGGCCGCGAAAAAACGCAGCGAGAAGTCGATGGCGCTGCGCCTGGCAGGTGAGCTCCTGGAAGCTGCAGAAGGCCGTGGTGGCGCAATGAAGAAGCGCGACGAAGTACACCGCATGGCCGAAGCCAACAAGGCGTTCTCGCACTTCCGCTTCTAAGGCGCGCGAAAAACGCTGTTGGTTGCCGGGCGGGCTGTGTTTTCACACATCTCGCCCGTTTGTGTTAAAGGCGCAGGTCATGAGATTTCTGCGCCTCATGGACGAATAGAGGATTAAAGTGGCTCGTAAGACTCCTATTGAGCGCTACCGTAACATCGGTATTTCGGCTCACATTGACGCGGGTAAAACCACCACGACCGAGCGGATCCTGTTCTACACCGGTGTTAACCACAAGATCGGTGAAGTGCATGATGGCGCGGCCACCATGGACTGGATGGAGCAGGAGCAGGAGCGTGGCATCACGATTACCTCCGCTGCTACCACCGCCTTCTGGAAGGGCATGGGCGGCAACTATCCCGAGCACCGCTTCAACATCATCGACACCCCGGGCCACGTGGACTTCACCATCGAGGTGGAGCGTTCCATGCGCGTGCTGGACGGCGCCTGCATGGTGTACTGCGCAGTGGGTGGCGTGCAGCCGCAGTCGGAAACCGTCTGGCGTCAGGCCAACAAGTATCGCGTGCCGCGTCTGGCGTTCGTCAACAAGATGGACCGTACCGGCGCGAACTTCTTCAAGGTCTACGACCAGCTGAAGACCCGCCTGAAGGCCAACCCGGTGCCCGTGGTGGTGCCGATCGGCGCAGAAGACGGCTTCCAGGGCGTGGTTGACCTGCTCGAAATGAAGGCGATCGTCTGGGACGAAGCCAGCCAGGGCGTGAAGTTCGAATACCAGGACATCCCGGCCGAGCTGCAAGCTACCGCTGACGAATGGCGCGAGAAGATGGTCGAGTCCGCCGCCGAAGCCAGCGAAGAGCTGATGGAAAAGTACCTGGGCGGCGAAGAGCTGACCCGCGCCGAGATCGTCAAGGCGCTGCGTGACCGTACCATCGCCTGCGAAATCCAGCCGATGCTGTGCGGCACCGCGTTCAAGAACAAGGGCGTGCAACGTATGCTGGACGCCGTGATCGACTTCCTGCCGTCGCCGGTCGACATTCCGCCGGTTACGGGTACGGACGAGGACGACAGCGAGAAGAAGCTGGAGCGCAAGGCTGACGACAGCGAGAAGTTCTCGGCGCTGGCGTTCAAGATCATGACCGACCCGTTCGTCGGCCAGCTGATCTTCTTCCGCGTGTACTCGGGCAAGATCAACTCGGGCGACACCGTGTACAACCCGGTGAAGCAGAAGAAGGAGCGTCTGGGCCGTATTCTGCAGATGCACGCCAACCAGCGCGAAGAAATCAAGGAAGTGCTGGCCGGCGACATCGCCGCCGCGGTGGGCCTGAAGGATGCGACCACGGGCGACACGCTGTGCGATCCGGCTGCGCCGATCGTGCTCGAGCGCATGGTGTTCCCGGAGCCGGTGATCTCGCAGGCTGTCGAGCCGAAGACCAAGGCCGACCAGGAAAAGATGGGCATCGCCCTGAACCGCCTGGCCGCCGAAGATCCGTCGTTCCGCGTGCGTACCGATGAAGAATCGGGCCAGACCATCATTTCCGGCATGGGCGAGCTCCACCTGGAAATTCTGGTCGACCGCATGAAGCGCGAATTCGGCGTGGAAGCCAACATCGGCGCACCGCAGGTTGCCTACCGCGAAACCATCCGCAAGAAGGCCGAGGACGTCGAAGGCAAGTTCGTCAAGCAGTCGGGCGGCCGCGGCCAGTACGGTCACGCCGTGATCACGCTGGAACCGCAAGAGCCGGGCAAGGGCTTCGAATTCATCGACGCCATCAAGGGCGGTGTGATTCCTCGCGAATACATCCCGGCGGTGGAAAAGGGTATCGTCGACACGCTGCCGGCCGGTATTCTGGCGGGCTTCCCGGTGGTGGACGTGAAGGTCACGCTGACGTTCGGTTCGTACCACGATGTGGACTCGAACGAAAACGCGTTCCGCATGGCCGGCTCGATGGCTTTCAAGGAAGCCATGCGCAAGGCCAGCCCGGTTCTGCTCGAGCCGATGATGGCCGTGGAAGTGGAAACGCCGGAAGACTACACGGGTACCGTGATGGGCGATCTGTCGTCCCGCCGCGGCATCGTGCAGGGCATGGACGACATGGTTGGCGGCGGCAAGATCATCAAGGCCGAAGTCCCGCTGTCGGAAATGTTCGGTTACTCGACCGCACTGCGCTCGGCCACGCAAGGCCGCGCCACGTACACCATGGAATTCAAGCACTACGCCGAGGCACCGAAGAATATCGCCGAAGCAGTGATGACGGCCAAGGGCAAGTAATAACGCTTCGCCGCCGCGCATGACCTGCGCGGCGGCGCGAAGAATCGAATCAGACTGTATTCCATTAGGAGCTGAAACATGGCAAAGGAAAAGTTCGAGCGGACCAAGCCGCACGTGAACGTAGGTACGATTGGTCACGTTGACCACGGCAAGACGACGCTGACGGCAGCAATTGCCACGGTGCTGGCTGCGAAGTTTGGCGGCGCCGCCAAGAAGTACGACGAAATCGACGCAGCGCCGGAAGAGAAGGCACGCGGCATCACGATCAACACCGCACACGTGGAATACGAGACGGCCAACCGTCACTACGCCCACGTTGACTGCCCGGGCCACGCTGACTATGTGAAGAACATGATCACGGGCGCTGCGCAGATGGACGGCGCGATCCTGGTTTGCTCGGCTGCCGACGGCCCGATGCCGCAAACGCGCGAGCACATCCTGCTGGCCCGTCAGGTTGGCGTGCCGTACATCATCGTGTTCCTGAACAAGTGCGACATGGTCGATGACGCCGAGCTGCTGGAACTGGTGGAAATGGAAGTGCGCGAACTTCTGTCGAAGTACGACTTCCCGGGCGACGACACCCCGATCATCAAGGGTTCGGCCAAGCTGGCGCTGGAAGGCGACAAGGGCGAGCTGGGCGAAGTGGCGATCATGAACCTGGCCGACGCGCTGGATTCGTACATCCCGACGCCGGAGCGCGCCGTTGACGGTACGTTCCTGATGCCCGTGGAAGACGTGTTCTCGATCTCGGGCCGCGGTACCGTGGTGACCGGCCGTATCGAGCGTGGCGTGGTGAAGGTCGGCGAAGAAATCGAAATCGTGGGTATCCGCCCGACGGTGAAGACGACCTGCACGGGCGTGGAAATGTTCCGCAAGCTGCTGGACCAGGGTCAGGCCGGCGACAACGTGGGTCTGCTGCTGCGCGGCACGAAGCGCGAAGACGTCGAGCGTGGTCAAGTCCTGTGCAAGCCGGGCTCGATCAAGCCGCACACGCACTTCACGGGTGAGGTCTACATCCTGTCGAAGGACGAAGGTGGCCGTCACACGCCGTTCTTCAACAACTACCGCCCGCAGTTCTACTTCCGTACGACCGACGTGACTGGCTCGATCGAGCTGCCGAAGGACAAGGAAATGGTCATGCCGGGTGACAACGTGTCGATCACCGTCAAGCTGATCGCCCCGATCGCCATGGAAGAAGGCCTGCGCTTCGCTATCCGCGAAGGCGGCCGTACCGTCGGCGCCGGCGTTGTGGCAAAGATCCTCGACTAAGCAACCTTACCTTGGTGGGACATGCCTGCGTGCATGTCCCCTATAATCCGGGCTCACTGCCCATCGCTCTTTTAAGGAACAATCATGCAGAACCAGAAGATCCGTATCCGCCTGAAGGCTTTCGACTATCGCCTGATCGACCAGTCGGCTGCCGAAATCGTGGATACCGCCAAGCGTACCGGCGCGATCGTCAAGGGCCCGGTGCCCCTGCCGACCCGCATCCAGCGCTTCGACATCCTGCGTTCGCCGCACGTCAACAAGACCAGCCGCGATCAGTTCGAGATCCGCACTCACCAGCGCCTGATGGACATCGTCGATCCGACGGACAAGACCGTCGACGCGCTGATGAAGCTCGACCTGCCGGCAGGCGTGGACGTCGAGATCAAGGTGTAAGTATGTTTCGGACCGCTCCCGCGGCCTGATGCAGCGAAAACGGCGAACTTCGGTTCGCCGTTTTTGTTTTGTGGGCCGGGGCCGTGCAGCGGGCGCTGCCGCCTGTCTGGCGGAACGCCACATCCACAGAACCCCACAGGAGAAAAGGCATGGGCAAGACCATCCAGATCGACACACAGGACGGCAGTTTCAGCGGTTATCTCGCCACCCCGGCGGCCGGCAAGGGCCCGGGCATCGTGCTGTGCCAGGAGATTTTTGGCGTGAATGCCACGATGCGCCAGGTGGCCGACTACTACGCCGAGGAAGGCTATACCGTGCTGGTGCCAGACCTGTTCTGGCGGATCGCACGCGGCATCGAGCTGACAGACAAGGGCGCCGATTTTCAGCGTGCGCTGGGCCTGTACCAGCAATTCGATGAAGACAAGGGCGTGCAGGACGTGGGCGCGGCACTTGCCGTGCTGCGCCAGCGTCCGGAATGCATCGGCCAGACCGGTGTGCTGGGCTTCTGTCTGGGCGGCAAACTGGCCTACCTGGCGGCATGCCGTCTGCCGGACGTGGCCTGCGCCGTGGGCTACTACGGCGTGGGCATCGAGCACGCGCTGGCCGAAGCCGACAAGATTCGCGGCCGGCTGGTGCTGCACGTGGCAGAGCGCGACGGCTTCTGCCCGCCTGAGGCGCAGGCACGCATCCGCGCTGCGCTGGAGGGCCGCGCCAATGTCGAACTATATGTGTACCCGGGCATGGACCACGCGTTCGCGCGGTCCGGCGGCGAGCACTTCGACAAGGCATCAGCGCTGATGGCGCATCAGCGCTCGATTACAGCCCTGCGTGCCGAAATGGGTCCGCACTACGACTTCTCGGGACTGTGGGACAAGCACTGCGAATACGAATTCGCCACCCGCGACGTCGACGCGACCATGGCCACCATGGTGCCCGAGCCCTACGTCAACCATATCCCGACGATGACCGGCGGCGTGGGATACCGCGAACTGAAGCGCTTCTACCAGCATCACTTCGTCCACAGTAACCCGCCGGACACGACGTTGATCCCGCTGTCGCGCACGATCGGTGCCAGCCAGGTGGTGGACGAGATGCTGTTCTGCTTCACCCATACATGCGAGATCGACTGGATGCTGCCTGGCGTGCCGCCGACCGGCAAGCGCGTGGAGGTGCCGCTGATCGCCATCGTCAAGTTCCGCGGCGACAAGCTCTATCACGAGCACATCTACTGGGACCAGGCCAGCGTGCTGGTGCAGATCGGCCTGCTGGACCCGAAGGGTTTGCCGGTAGCCGGCGTGGAAACGGCGCGAAAGCTGCTGGACGAGACGCTGCCGTCGAACATGCTGATGGCACGCTGGCGGCAGAGTGAAGGCAGGTAGCGGCACCGGCTCTGCCACCGCCAGGACAAGCTTGCCGCGATGTCGGGCGGCGCCACGGTGATCGGCGCGGGCGTCGTGCGGGCCTGGGTGACGGCCTGGATTGACGGCTTCGGCGGGCATTGTCCCGCCGCAAGTCGACTTCGCGCCGCAATTTCGCCAAATTCAGCCGCTACGTGCACGGTCACGCAAGGAATTCGGCAAATCATCTTGCCCTTTCCAAAAGGCTGGGTTATATTGTAAGGCTACCCGTTTCTCCGGGTAGTGGGGACCGTTTTGGTCAGCGCAATCCTTTTCGCGCACCCGCAAATCGCACAGTTTCGTGTATCAATCAGCCCCGGCCAATCGCAGCTGGGAATGGAGCAAACCATGAGCCTTGGCCTTGTAGGTCGCAAGGTTGGCATGACCCGTATTTTCACGGACGACGGTGATTCGATTCCCGTTACCGTGGTCGAGGTCGGCGACAACCGCGTGACGCAAATCAAGACGGACGAGACCGACGGTTATACCGCGGTTCAAGTCACCTTCGGCAGCCGGCGCGCAAGCCGCGTCACCAAGCCGCTGGCGGGTCATCTCGCCAAAGCCGGCGTGGAAGCTGGCGAAATCATCAAAGAATTCCGCATCGATGCAGCCAAGGCTGCCGAACTGCAAGCTGGCGGTTCGCTGTCGGTCGACCTGTTCCAGGTCGGTCAGAAGATCGACGTGCAGGGCGTGACCATCGGTAAGGGCTACGCCGGTACCATCAAGCGCTACCACTTCGCTTCGGGTCGTGCCACCCACGGTAACTCGCGTTCGCACAACGTGCCGGGTTCCATCGGTATGGCGCAGGATCCGGGTCGCGTGTTCCCGGGCAAGCGCATGACGGGTCACCTCGGTGACGTCACCCGTACGGTGCAAAACCTCGAGATCGCCAAGATCGACGCAGAGCGCAAGCTGCTGCTGGTCAAGGGCGCCATCCCCGGTTCCAAGGGCGGCAAGGTCATCGTGACCCCGGCCGTCAAGGCCAAAGCTTAAGGAGCGCATGTAATGGAACTCAAGCTCCTCCAGGACAACGGTCAAGTCGGCGCTGGCGTTGCAGCCTCGCCGGAAGTGTTCGGCCGTGACTACAACGAAGCTCTGGTTCACCAGATCGTCGTTGCGTATCAGGCGAACGCCCGTAGCGGTAACCGCAAGCAGAAGGACCGCGAAGAGGTCAAGCACACGACCAAGAAGCCGTGGCGCCAGAAGGGTACGGGCCGTGCTCGTGCCGGTATGTCGTCCTCGCCGCTGTGGCGTGGCGGTGGCCGTATCTTCCCGAATTCGCCGGAAGAGAACTTCAGCCAGAAGGTCAACAAGAAGATGTTCCGTGCCGGTATGCGCTCGATTTACTCGCAGCTCGCACGTGAAGGTCGTATCAACGTAGTGGACGGTTTCGCTGTCGACGCGCCCAAGACCAAGCTGCTGGCCGACAAGTTCAAGGCCATGGGCCTGGACTCGGTGCTGATCATCACCGACAGCCTCGATGAAAACCTCTACCTGGCTTCGCGCAACCTGCCCAATGTGGCAGTCGTGGAGCCGCGTCACGCTGATCCGCTGTCGCTGGTGCACTACAAGAAGGTGCTCGTGACGAAGGCAGCTGTCGCGCAGATCGAGGAGTTGCTGAAATGACCCAAGTAGCCAAGAACGATCATCGTTTGATGCAGGTGCTGCTCGCGCCCGTGGTTTCCGAAAAGGCAACCCTGGTCGCCGACAAGAACGAACAGGTTGTGTTCGAAGTGGCTCGCGATGCCAACAAGGCAGAAGTGAAGGCCGCCGTCGAACTGCTGTTCAAGGTCGAGGTGCAGTCCGTTCAGATCCTGAACCAGAAGGGCAAACAAAAGCGCTTTGGCCGCTTCATGGGCCGTCGCAACCACGTGAAGAAGGCATACGTGGCGCTGAAGCCGGGTCAGGAAATCAATTTTGAAGCGGAGGCCAAGTAATCATGGCACTCGTCAAGACCAAGCCGACTTCCCCGGGTCGTCGCTCGATGGTGAAGGTGGTCAACAAGGACCTTCACAAGGGCGCCCCGCACGCTCCGCTGCTGGAAAAGCAATTCCAGAAGTCGGGCCGTAACAACAACGGTCATATCACCACCCGCCACAAGGGCGGTGGTCATAAGCACCACTACCGCGTGGTCGACTTCAAGCGCAACGACAAGGACGGCATTGCCGCCAAGGTCGAGCGCCTGGAATACGATCCGAACCGCAGCGCGAACATCGCGCTGGTGCTGTTCGCCGACGGCGAGCGCCGCTACATCATCGCCACCAAGGGCATGGTGGCCGGCCAAGCCCTGATGAACGGCTCGGAAGCCCCGATCAAGGCCGGTAACAACCTGCCGATCCGCAACATCCCGGTTGGTACCACGATCAACAACGTGGAGATCCTGCCTGGCAAGGGCGCGCAAGTTGCGCGTGCTGCCGGTGGTTCCGCCGTGCTGCTGGCCCGCGAAGGCCTGTACGCTCAGGTTCGTCTGCGCTCCGGTGAAGTGCGTCGCGTGCATATCGAATGCCGCGCCACCATTGGTGAAGTGGGCAACGAAGAGCACAGCCTGCGTGTGATCGGCAAGGCCGGTGCCACGCGCTGGCGCGGTATTCGCCCGACCGTTCGCGGCGTGGTGATGAACCCGGTGGACCACCCGCATGGTGGTGGTGAAGGCAAGACTGCTGCTGGTCGCGACCCGGTTTCGCCGTGGGGTACCCCGGCCAAGGGTTACCGTACCCGCAGCAACAAGCGCACGGACAGCATGATCGTCCAGCGCCGCCACAAGCGCTAATCGGTAGGTAGGAGCTAAAGATATGACTCGTTCCGCAAAAAAGGGTCCGTTCTGCGACGACCATCTGCTGAAGAAGGTGGAAGCAGCTGCAGGCGGCAAGGACAAGAAGCCCATCAAGACATGGTCGCGTCGTTCGACGATCATGCCTGATTTCATCGGGCTGACGATCGCCGTGCACAACGGCCGCCAACACGTGCCGGTGTACGTGACGGAAAACATGGTTGGCCACAAGCTCGGCGAATTTGCGATCACTCGCACGTTCAAGGGCCACGCGGCCGACAAGAAAGCGAAGAGGTAAGGTGCCATCATGGAAGTGAAAGCGATTCATCGCGGTGCCCGTATCTCCGCCCAGAAGACGCGTCTGGTCGCTGACCAGATCCGCGGTCTGCCGATCGAGCGCGCGCTCAACATCCTGACGTTCAGCCCGAAAAAGGCTGCCGGGATCGTGAAGAAGGTGGTCGAATCGGCCATCGCCAACGCCGAGCACAACGAAGGCGCCGACATCGACGAACTGAAGGTCAAGACCATCTTCGTCGACAAGGCAACCTCGCTCAAGCGCTTCACCGCACGGGCGAAGGGCCGCGGCAACCGCATCGAGAAACAAACCTGTCACATCACTGTGACGCTCGGCAACTAAGGAGTCACGATGGGACAGAAGATTCATCCGACTGGCTTCCGTCTGGCCGTCAGCCGTAACTGGGCTTCGCGTTGGTACGCCAACAACACGAAGTTCGCCGGCATGCTGAAAGAAGACATCGAAGTTCGCGAGTTCCTGAAGAAGAAGCTCAAGAACGCATCGGTTGGCCGTGTTGTGATCGAGCGTCCGGCCCGTAATGCACGTATCACCATTTACAGCTCGCGTCCGGGCGTGGTGATCGGCAAGAAGGGTGAAGACATCGAACTGCTCAAGGCCGAGCTGCAACGTCGCATGGGTGTGCCCGTGCACGTGAACATCGAGGAAATCCGCAAGCCGGAAACCGATGCGCAGCTGATCGCCGATTCGATCACGCAGCAGCTCGAGCGCCGCATCATGTTCCGTCGCGCCATGAAGCGCGCGATGCAGAACGCAATGCGTCTGGGTGCCCAGGGCATCAAGATCATGAGCTCGGGCCGTCTGAACGGTATTGAAATCGCACGTACCGAGTGGTACCGCGAAGGCCGTGTGCCCCTGCACACCCTGCGCGCCGACATCGACTACGGCTTCTCGGAAGCCGAAACCACCTACGGCATCATTGGTGTCAAGGTGTGGGTCTACAAGGGCGATCACCTGGGCCGCAACGACGCGCCCGTGGTGGAAGAGCCGCAAGAAGACCGTCGTCGTCGTCCGGGTCGCCCGGAAGGCCGCCGCCGTGAAGGCGAAGGCCGTCCGTCGGGCAACCGCCGCGGTGGTGCCGGTGCTGGTCGTCGCGCTGCGCCTGGCGCAGACGCGAAGAGTGGAGAATAAGAATGCTGCAACCTAAGCGTAGGAAGTATCGCAAGGAGCAGAAGGGCCGCAACACGGGTAAGGCTACCCGTGGCAACGCCGTGTCTTTTGGCGAATTCGGCCTGAAGGCAATGGGCCGTGGCCGTCTGACCGCTCGCCAGATCGAGTCGGCACGTCGTGCGATGACCCGCCACATCAAGCGTGGCGGCCGCATCTGGATCCGGATTTTCCCGGACAAGCCGATTTCGAAGAAGCCTGCCGAAGTCCGTATGGGTAACGGTAAGGGCAATCCGGAATACTACGTGGCTGAAATTCAGCCGGGCAAGATGCTGTACGAAATGGATGGCGTGAGCGAAGAGCTGGCCCGTGAGGCGTTCCGTCTCGCCGCCGCCAAGCTGCCGATCGCCACGAATTTCGTGGTGCGTCAGGTCGGTACGTAAGGAGATTGGGATGAAAGCATCCGAACTGCGCGGCAAGGACGCCGCAGGCCTGAACCAGGAGCTCTCCGAGCTGCTGAAGGCCCAATTTAGCCTGCGCATGCAAAAGGCCACCCAACAGCTGCAGAACACCAGCCAGCTGAAGAAGGTGCGCAAGGACATCGCGCGCGTGCAAACCGTGCTGAACGAGAAGGCGAACGCGAAATGACCGAAGCTGCGAAGACTGAAGCAAAGCTTCACCGGACCCTCGTGGGCCGTGTCGTGAGCGACAAGATGGACAAGACCGTTACGGTCCTGATCGAAAACCGCGTCAAGCACCCCCTGTACGGCAAGTACGTGCTGCGTTCGAAGAAGTACCACGCACACGACGAAGCCAACCAGTACAAGGAAGGCGACAAGGTTGAAATCCAGGAAACGCGTCCGCTGTCGCGGACCAAGTCCTGGGTGGTTTCCCGGCTGGTAGAAGCTGCGCGCGTCATCTAAGTACAACAGTACTTTGAAGACTTGCAAGTCCAGGGTTATGTTGCTATAATCCTGGACTTCCGCTTTATTGCGTTCGCCTTAGCAACACCACCCGGGCGGACCTGTCGAGCGAGCAAGGGCTGGCATCCGGTGGTTTTGGGTGCGGGCACTACCGACTTCCAAGTTGATCAACCCAAGCGGTGCTGGCGCAATGCCTGGCTCCGACGGGACCAAGACTGACCGACGGGCTTCATCAGGAAGAGCCGACGGATTAAGTTGGGAAGATAACACCATGATTCAGACAGAAAGCCGGCTCGAAGTGGCCGATAACACCGGTGCGCGCGAAGTGCTGTGCATCAAGGTACTGGGTGGGTCCAAGCGCCGCTATGCGAGCGTGGGCGACATCATCAAGGTGACCGTGAAGGACGCAGCGCCGCGCGGTCGCGTGAAGAAGGGCGACATCTATAACGCAGTCGTCGTGCGTACCGCCAAGGGCGTGCGCCGCGCTGACGGTTCGCTCGTCAAGTTCGACGGCAATGCCGCCGTACTGCTGAACAACAAGCTCGAGCCGATCGGCACCCGTATCTTCGGGCCGGTGACTCGTGAACTCCGTACCGAGCGCTTCATGAAGATCGTGTCGCTCGCTCCGGAAGTGCTGTAAGGAGCCGCCATGAACAAGATTCGCAAAGGCGACGAAGTCATCGTGCTGACCGGCAAGGACAAGGGCAAGCGCGGTGTCGTCCAGGCAGTGCAAGGCGACAAGGTCGTGGTTGAAGGCGTGAACGTTGCCAAGAAGCACGCTCGCCCGAACCCGATGCTGGGTACCACCGGTGGCGTGGTCGACAAGCTGATGCCGCTGCATATTTCCAACGTTGCGCTCGTGGATGCCAATGGCAAGCCGTCGCGTGTCGGTATCAAGGTCGAGGAAGGCAAGCGCGTGCGCGTGCTGAAGACGACCGGTGCCGTCCTGGCCGCTTGATTCTGGGCACAGATAGGAGTTGAGCATGACAGCACGTCTGCAAGAGTTTTACAAAGAACAGGTTGTGCCGGCGCTGATGAAGCAGTTCGGCTACAAGTCGGTCATGGAAGTGCCGCGTTTCACCAAGATCACCCTGAACATGGGCCTGGGCGAAGCGATCAATGACAAGAAGGTCATTGAGTTGGCAGTTGGTGACCTGACCAAGATCGCCGGTCAGAAGCCCGTTGTGACGAAGGCCAAGAAGGCCATCGCCGGCTTCAAGATCCGTCAGGGCTACCCCATCGGCGCGATGGTGACCCTGCGCGGTGAGCGTATGTTCGAATTCCTGGACCGTTTCGTGACCGTGGCACTGCCGCGCGTGCGTGACTTCCGTGGTGTGTCGGGCAAATCGTTCGACGGTCGTGGTAACTACAACATCGGTGTGAAAGAGCAGATCATTTTCCCCGAAATCGAGTACGACAAGATCGACGCACTGCGTGGTCTGAACATCAGCATCACGACGACGGCTAAGAACGACGAGGAAGCCAAGGCTCTCCTGAACGCGTTCAAGTTCCCGTTCCGTAATTAAGGGTAACCGTGGCTAAACTGGCTCTGATTGAACGTGAGAAGAAGCGCGCAAAGCTCGTGGCGAAGTATGCCGACAAGCGCGCAAACCTCAAGGCCATTATCGACGACCAAGAAAAGTCGGAAGAAGAGCGTTATCTGGCGCGCCTCGAGCTGCAGAAGCTCCCGCGCAACGCTAACCCGACTCGCCAGCGCAACCGCTGCGCGATCACCGGTCGTCCCCGCGGTACCTTCCGCAAGTTTGGCCTGGCGCGTAACAAGATCCGCGAAATCGCCTTCAAGGGCGAAATCCCGGGTCTGACGAAAGCCAGCTGGTAATTACGCACAGGCTACAGGAGAAACAGTATGAGCATGAGCGATCCTATCGCCGATATGCTGACGCGCATTCGCAACGCCCAGGGCGTGCAGAAGGCGTCGGTGGTCATGCCCTCGTCCAAACTGAAGGTTGCGATCGCCAAAGTCCTGAAGGACGAAGGCTACGTCGATGACTACTCGGTTCAGGAAGATGGCGGCAAGGCGCAACTGACCATTGGTCTGAAGTACTACGCCGGCCGTCCGGTGATCGAGCGCATCGAGCGCGTTTCGAAGCCCGGTCTGCGCGTGTACAAGGGCCGCAGCGACATCCCCCAAGTGATGAACGGCCTGGGTGTGGCGATCATCTCGACCCCGCAGGGTCTGATGACCGACCGCAAGGCACGTGCCACTGGCGTGGGCGGCGAAGTTCTCTGCTACGTCGCGTAAGGAGCAAACATGTCCCGTGTAGGTAAGGCTCCCATCGCGCTGCCGAAAGGCGCGGAAGTTAATGTGGCGGCTGGCGTGCTCTCCGTTAAGGGCCCGCTCGGTACGCTGTCCCAGCCGATTCACAGCCTGGTGAAGGCCAACGTTGCCGATGGCACGCTGACTTTCGAACCGGCTGACGAATCGCGTGAAGCAAACGCCCTGCAAGGCACCATGCGCGCCCTGGCGGCAAACATGGTCAAGGGCGTGACCACCGGCTTCGAGCGCAAGCTGAACCTGGTTGGCGTGGGTTACCGCGCCCAGCTGCAAGGTTCCGCGCTGAAGCTCCAGCTTGGTTTCTCGCACGACGTGATCCACGAAATGCCGGAAGGCGTGAAGGCCGAAACGCCGACGCAGACCGAAATCGTGATCAAGGGTGCTGACAAGCAGAAAGTCGGTCAGGTTGCCGCGGAAGTTCGCGCGTACCGTCCGCCCGAGCCCTACAAGGGCAAGGGTGTTCGCTACGCTGACGAGCGCGTCATCCTGAAGGAAACCAAGAAGAAGTAAGGGGTCCAGAGATGAACAAGAAAGACGCTCGTTTGCGCCGTGCACGTCAGACCCGCGCGAAAATCGCGGAACTGAAGATCAATCGTCTGACCGTGTTCCGTACGAATACGCATATTTACGCTCAGGTGTACTCGCCGTGCGGCACGCAAGTGCTGGCTTCGGCTTCTACCGCCGAGGCAGAAGTGCGCAAGGAACTGACTGGCAGCGGTGCTACCGTTGCCGCCGCCACCCTGGTGGGCAAGCGCGTTGCCGAAAAGGCAAAGGCAGCTGGCGTGGAAACCGTCGCGTTCGATCGTGGTGGCTTCCGCTTCCACGGCCGCGTGAAGGCCCTGGCTGACGCCGCGCGTGAAGCCGGCCTCAAGTTCTAAGCGCTCAAAGAGAGATACGTCATGGCAAAGATGCAAGCAAAAGTCCAACAGGACGAACGCGACGACGGCCTCCGCGAGAAGATGATCTCGGTCAACCGTGTCACCAAGGTGGTGAAGGGTGGCCGTATCCTCGGTTTCGCTGCGCTGACCGTGGTTGGTGACGGCGATGGCCGCATCGGCATGGGCAAGGGCAAGGCCAAGGAAGTTCCGGTGGCCGTGCAGAAGGCAATGGACGAAGCCCGTCGCAAGATGGTCAAGGTCTCGCTGAAGAACGGCACGCTGCAACACGAAGTTGTTGGCCGTCACGGCGCCGCCAAGGTGCTGATGATGCCCGCCAAGGAAGGTACCGGCGTGATCGCCGGCGGTCCGATGCGCGCGATCTTCGAAGTGATGGGTGTGACGAACGTTGTGACGAAGTCGCACGGTTCGACGAACCCGTACAACATGGTTCGCGCCACCATCGATGGTCTGACGAAGATGAGCACGCCGGCGGAAATCGCCGCCAAGCGTGGCAAGTCGGTCGAAGACATCCTCGGCTAAGGTGAACGAAATGTCGCAGAAAACCGTAAAAGTGCAACTCGTGCGTAGCCTGATCGGTACGCGCGAGGATCATCGCGCCACCGTACGTGGCCTGGGCCTGCGTCGCCTGAACTCCGTTTCGGAGCTGCAGGACACGCCCGCCGTGCGCGGCATGATCAACAAGGTCTCGTACCTGGTCAAGGTTCTGGCCTGATCGGGACTCGGAGAGCAACATGCAACTGAACAACCTGAAACCGGCCGACGGTTCGAAGCACGCCAAGCGTCGCGTCGGCCGCGGTATCGGCTCCGGCCTGGGCAAGACGGCTGGTCGTGGTCACAAGGGTCAGAAGTCGCGTTCGGGCGGCTTCCACAAGGTTGGCTTCGAAGGCGGTCAAATGCCGCTGTATCGTCGCCTGCCGAAGCGTGGTTTTACCTCGCTGACCAAGGCCTTCACCGCTGAAGTGACCCTGCGCGACATCGAACGCCTGGAAGCTGCCGAAGTGGACCTGCTGGTCCTGAAGCAAGCTGGCCTGGTGGGCGAGCTGGTCAAGAGCGCGAAGGTCATCAAGGCTGGCGAACTGTCCCGCAAGGTGACGATCAAGGGTCTGGGCGCCACCGCTGGTGCCAAGGCTGCGATCGAAGCCGCTGGCGGCCAGATCGAAGCGTAATTACGCAGTAGCATTCGCAGCATAGGCGAAGTCACAGTCGGAGCATCGTTTGGCCACGGCGAAACCCAATGCAAGCGCGCAGGCCAGGAACACGGCGAAGTACGGCGATCTCAAGCGCCGGCTGATGTTCCTGGTGCTGGCCCTGATCGTCTACCGCATCGGTGCGCATATTCCGGTGCCGGGAATCGATCCGGACCAGCTTGCGAAGCTTTTCCAGAGTCAGTCGGGTGGCATCCTCGGGATGTTCAACCTGTTCTCGGGCGGTGCGCTGTCGCGCTTTACCGTCTTCGCGCTCGGCATCATGCCGTACATCTCGGCGTCGATCATCATGCAATTGCTGACGATCGTGCTGCCGCAGCTGGAGACGTTGAAGAAGGAAGGGCAGGCGGGGCAACGGAAGATTACGCAGTACACGCGCTACGGCACCGTGGTTCTGGCCACGTTCCAGGCGCTGTCGATTGCGGTGGCGCTGGAGTCGCAGCCAGGGCTGGTTATCGATCCTGGTCTGATGTTCCGGGCCACGGCGGTAATCACGCTGGTGACCGGCACGATGTTCCTGATGTGGCTGGGTGAGCAGATTACCGAGCGCGGTCTGGGCAACGGTATTTCGATCATCATCTTCGGTGGTATCGCGGCGGGCCTGCCCAATGCGATCGGCGGACTGTTCGAACTGGTCCGTACGGGTTCCATGAGCATCATCGCGGCGATCCTGATCGTGGCGATCGTGATCGGTGTGACCTTCGCCGTGGTGTTTGTCGAGCGTGGCCAGCGCAAGATCCTGGTGAACTATGCCAAGCGTCAGGTCGGCAACAAGGTGTACGGCGGTCAGTCGTCGCACCTGCCGCTGAAGCTGAACATGGCAGGGGTGATTCCGCCGATCTTTGCATCGTCGATCATTCTGTTCCCGGCGACGATTGCAGGCTGGTTCACGTCTGACTCGACGGGTGCGGTTGGGCGGGTCATCAAGGACCTGGCCGCCACGCTGTCGCCGGGCCAGCCGGTCTACATCCTGCTGTATGCGACTGCGATTGTATTTTTCTGCTTCTTCTATACGGCTCTGGTCTATAACAGCCGGGAAGTGGCAGACAACCTGAAGAAAAGTGGAGCCTTCATTCCGGGCATCCGTCCGGGCGAGCAAACGACGCGCTATATCGACAAGATCCTGGTGCGCCTGACGCTGGCTGGTGCGATTTACATCACACTGGTGTGCCTGTTGCCGGAATTCCTGGTGCTGCGCTGGAACGTTCCGTTCTATTTCGGCGGAACCTCGCTGCTGATCATCGTGGTCGTCACGATGGACTTCATGGCACAGGTTCAGTCCTATGTCATGTCGCAGCAGTACGAGTCGCTGCTGAAGAAGGCGAATTTCAAGGGTAACCTGACCTTGCGCTAGCAAAAGCCGGGGTCGGGACGGGCACCAGGTATGGCAAAGGACGACGTCATCCAGATGCAGGGGGAGGTCCTGGAAAATCTCCCCAACGCGACGTTCCGCATCAAACTGGAGAACGGCCACGTAGTACTAGGCCACATCTCCGGCAAGATGCGAATGAACTACATCCGGATTCTTCCGGGTGACAAGGTGACGGTTGAGCTGACTCCATATGATCTGTCTCGCGCACGTATCGTCTTCCGGACGAAGTGAAGCGAACTGGAATTGAAGGAAGAGGAAAATCATGAAAGTGCTGGCTTCTGTTAAGCGCATTTGCCGCAACTGCAAAATCATCAAGCGCAACGGTGTCGTGCGCGTGATCTGCTCGTCGGATCCCCGCCACAAGCAACGCCAAGGCTAATCGGAAAGAGGATTGACGAATGGCACGTATCGCAGGGGTTAACATCCCGAACCACAAGCATACCGAAATCGGCCTGACGGCCATTTACGGTGTCGGCCGCTCGCGCGCCCGCAAGATTTGCGAGGCCACCGGTGTACCGTTTGACAAGAAGGTCAAGGATCTGACCGACGCCGACCTGGAAAAGCTTCGTGACGAAGTGGGCAAGGTCACGGTCGAGGGTGACCTGCGTCGTGAAACCACGATGAACATCAAGCGTCTCATGGACCTTGGTTGCTATCGTGGCATGCGTCACCGCAAGGGTCTGCCGCTCCGCGGCCAGCGTACCCGCACCAATGCCCGTACCCGCAAGGGTCCGCGCAAGGCCGGCGTGGCACTGAAGAAGTAAAGCCGAAGGCAGAGGAATAGACGAATGGCAAAAGGTCCGAATAACGCCGCCCAGCGCGCGCGTAAGAAGGTCAAGAAGAACGTCGCCGACGGCATCGCGCACGTCCACGCTTCGTTCAACAACACCATCATCACGATCACCGACCGTCAGGGCAACGCCCTGTCGTGGGCGACCGCTGGTGGCCAGGGCTTCAAGGGTTCGCGCAAGTCGACCCCGTTCGCAGCCCAGGTTGCCGCCGAGAACGCCGGCCGTGTAGCGCAAGACCAGGGTATCAAGAACCTGGAAGTGCGCATCAAGGGCCCGGGCCCGGGTCGCGAATCGGCTGTCCGTGCGCTGAACGCGCTGGGCATCAAGATCTCGGTGATCGAAGATGTGACGCCGGTGCCGCACAACGGCTGCCGTCCGCCGAAGCGCCGCCGTATCTAAGCGCCAGGCGTGCCGGAGATGCGATCAGGGTCATTCCTTCGTATCTCCGGACTGTGGTAGTATCCCGCGTTGGCCTGCTGCAATTATTTGCGGCAGGCTTTCGTTTTGCGTCCGCGCCTTGAGGCTGCCGCCTCGGCGAGGGCGATATCGTCATGCTTTTGCGTTGCCTCCGCGTGGCCTGGCCATTGCGGATGAAGAACCATAAGCCCACCGTCCGTCACAACCGGTGACGGACTCGCGGCGCGTCCTGATGGCGTCGCGATCGATCAAAGGAAGATAAAGTGGCACGTTATACCGGCCCGAAGGCCAAACTTTCCCGCCGCGAAGGCACCGATCTGTTCCTGAAGAGCGCCCGTCGCTCGCTGGCCGACAAGTGCAAGCTGGATAGCAAGCCGGGTCAGCACGGCCGCACCTCGGGTGCCCGTACGTCCGACTATGGCAACCAGCTGCGCGAAAAGCAGAAGGTCAAGCGCATCTACGGCGTGCTGGAGCGCCAGTTCCGCCGTTACTTCGCTGAAGCCGACCGTCGCAAGGGCAACACCGGCGAGAAGCTGCTGCAACTGCTGGAATCGCGCCTGGACAACGTCGTGTACCGCATGGGCTTCGGCTCGACCCGCGCCGAAGCGCGCCAGCTGGTGTCGCACAAGGCGATTCTGGTGAACGGTCAGCCGCTGAACGTGCCGTCGGCACAGGTCAAGGCTGGCGACATCGTGTCGATCCGCGAACAGTCGAAGAAGCAGGTCCGTATTGCCGAGGCCCTGTCGCTGGCCGAGCAGTCGGGCTTCCCGACCTGGGTTGCCGTGGATTCGAAGAAGTTCGAAGGCACGTTCAAGCAGGCACCGGATCGCGCCGATATTTCGGGCGATATCAACGAAAGCCTGATCGTCGAACTGTATTCGCGTTAATCGCGGACCGGGATTCGAACGGTTCAGCGCTTGCCTGATCCAGAAGGCTTCGCTTTCAGCCCGGCGCGCCAAGCGGCGCGCCGGGCTTATTGCCCATCATGCGATGGGTTTTCTCAGGTTCCAAACGTCAGCCTTATCGGTGTAACGAGCCGAGGGTATTGAAAAGGACAACCTAATGCAAACAGCACTCCTCAAGCCAAAAATCATCGCCGTCGAACCGCTGGGCGACCACCACGCCAAAGTCGTGATGGAGCCGTTTGAACGCGGTTATGGCCACACGCTTGGTAACGCGCTGCGTCGCGTCCTGCTGTCGTCGATGGTCGGCTATGCGCCGACAGAGGTCACGATCGCTGGGGTCGTCCACGAGTATTCCACCATCGATGGCGTCCAGGAAGACGTCGTCAACCTGCTCCTCAACCTGAAGGGCGTGGTGTTCAAGCTGCACAACCGTGACGAAGTCACGGTGTCGCTGCGCAAGGATGGCGAAGGCGTGGTCACGGCGGCCGATATCGAGCTGCCGCACGATGTCGAGATCATCAACCCGAATCACGTCATTGCCCACCTGTCCGCAGGCGGCAAGCTCGACATGCAGATCAAGGTCGAGCAAGGCCGTGGCTACGTGCCGGGCAACGTTCGCAAGTTCGGCGACGAGTCGGGCAAGGTGATCGGCCGTATCGTTCTGGACGCCTCGTTCTCGCCGGTGCGCCGCGTTTCGTACGCCGTGGAATCGGCGCGTGTGGAACAGCGTACCGACCTGGACAAGCTGGTGATGAACATCGAAACCGACGGCGTGATCTCGCCCGAGGAAGCGATTCGCCAGTCGGCCCGTATCCTGGTGGACCAGCTGTCGGTGTTTGCCGCGCTGGAAGGCACCGAGTCGGCTGCCGAGGCCGCTTCGAGCCGCGCGCCGCAGATCGATCCGATCCTGCTGCGCCCGGTGGACGACCTCGAGCTGACGGTGCGTTCGGCCAACTGCCTGAAGGCCGAAAACATCTACTACATCGGCGACCTGATCCAGCGTACCGAGAACGAACTGCTCAAGACCCCGAACCTGGGTCGCAAGTCGCTCAACGAGATCAAGGAAGTCCTGGCTTCGCGTGGCCTGACGCTCGGCATGAAGCTCGAGAACTGGCCGCCCGCAGGTCTGGAGAAGTAATTGGCGGGTGGAGCTGTCGCAAGGCGGCTCCACTGTCAACGCGCCACAGGCAATTCCGCCGGTGGCACCGTAGCACTACCGGCCCGCGCCCGAGCCCGCTTCCAGCAGGCCAAGGCGATAGAAGAGCTGGTCAAACACTGTAATCGAAAGGAATCATCATGCGTCACCGTCATGGTTTGCGGAAACTGAACCGCACCTCGTCGCACCGTCTCGCGATGCTGCGCAACATGTCCAACTCGCTGTTCCAGCACGAGCTGATCAAGACCACCCTGCCGAAGGCCAAGGAACTGCGCAAGGTTGTCGAGCCGCTCATCACGCTGGCCAAGAAGGACACCGTTGCCAACCGCCGTCTGGCTTTCGCCCGTCTGCGCGACCGCGACATGGTCACCAAGCTGTTCACCGAACTGGGCCCGCGTTACAACGCGCGTCCGGGCGGCTACACCCGTATCCTGAAGTTCGGTTTCCGTCAGGGCGACAACGCGCCGATGGCGCTGGTCGAGCTGGTGGACCGTCCGGAAATCACCGAAGCCCCGGCTGAAGAAGCTGCGGAATAAGTGATGACCGATCCCGTCCTCGCTGACGGGTAATCGGAGACGGCACTACAATCGAGCCAGGCTTCTGCCTGGCTCTTTTGTTTTGTGCCCGCATTTGTGGCCGTTTCCACGCATGACACTCTCAGAATCCTCCCATGGCGCCACGCCGCCGGAACCGGCAGAATCGGTCTGGATGGCGATGACCAACCTGCCGGACGAAGCAACCGCGACGCGCGTGGCGCGGGCCATCCTGGAAGCCCGGGTGGCCGCCTGCGTGAACCGGCTGGCGCCGTGCCAGTCGGAGTACT
Organism: Cupriavidus sp. EM10; assembly: GCF_018729255.1. Taxonomy (NCBI): domain Bacteria; kingdom Pseudomonadati; phylum Pseudomonadota; class Betaproteobacteria; order Burkholderiales; family Burkholderiaceae; genus Cupriavidus; species Cupriavidus sp. EM10. The sequence continues at coordinate 3,273,889 of NZ_CP076060.1, read as the reverse complement.
GGTGGCAAGGCCAGCTGGAGCAGGCGCAGGAATGGCCGCTGCTGATCAAGACGACGCAGGGCCAGTATGCCGCCCTGGAAGCGGTTATCCGCGCCGAGCATCCCTACGACGTGCCAGAACTCGTGGCGTGGCCCGTGGAGGCCGGATTGCCGGCCTATCTCGGCTGGGTCCGCGCGGAAGCCACCGGGGCCGCCAGCAAGCCCTGAAGCCAGAACAAGTATCGGAACAATTCATGGGAATGACGGGGAATAACGGGATCGGAACATGGCCAAACGCCGCCGTGCCATGTGCGGAAGGGCGCGTGAGGGTGCGTCATATCGTCGCAATCGTGTTGGCGTTCCTGCTGGCGTTCCTGAGTTGGAGCGGCGCCCATGCGGCGACCGAAGATGACTTCCTGCCACCCGAGCAGGCGTTCAAGTTCGCGGCACGCCAGATCGATCGCCAGACCATCGAAGTCCGGTTCGACGTCGCGGACGGCTATTACCTGTATCGCGAGCGCTTCGCCTTTGCCGCGCAACCGGCCGGCGTGAAGCTGGGCCAGCCCGCCATGCCCCAAGGCAAGGTGCATTTCGACGAGACGTTCGGCAAGGACATGGAGACGTACCGGGGCGCCGTCGTCGTCAAGGTGCCGGTCGAGCAGGCGCCGGCGGACGGCCGCTGGTCCCTGGTGGTGACCTCCCAGGGCTGCGCGGACAAGGGCCTGTGCTATCCGCCGATGGAAAGCGTGTTCAAGGTCGGCGGGTCCGCACTGGGCAATCTTTTTGGCGACCGTAGCGCCCCTGCCCGTTCGAGTCCCGCCGTCCCGCAGTCGGATAGTCCTGCAAACGAAGCCGCCCCGTCGCCGACGGTGCGCGGTCCCCAGGTCGACGAGAACGATCGCATTGCCGGTGCGCTGGCCAGCCGGAATCTTCCGCTGATCGGCGCGCTTTTCTTTGGACTCGGGCTGCTGCTGACCTTCACACCTTGCGTGCTCCCCATGGTGCCCATCCTGTCGTCGATCGTGGTCGGCGAACATGTGACGCGGGGCCGCGCCTTTGTCGTGTCGCTGGCCTATGTGCTGGGCATGGCCGTGGTCTACACCGCCGTCGGCGTGGCAGCCGGGCTGGCCGGCGAAGGGCTGTCGGCCGCGCTGCAAACGCCTTGGGTGCTGGGCCTGTTCGCGCTGCTGATGATCGGTCTGTCGCTGTCGATGTTCGGACTTTATGAGCTTCAGCTGCCGCAGCGCTGGCAGACCCGCCTGACCGAATCGTCCAACCGCCGGCAAGGCGGACAGATTGCCGGTGCCGTGGCGATGGGTGCCATTTCGGCGCTGATCGTCGGGCCATGCGTGACGGCGCCCTTGGCGGGCGCGTTGGCTTACATCGCCCAGACCGGCGATGCCTGGACCGGCGGCGGTGCGCTGCTTGCCATGGCGCTGGGCATGGGCGTGCCCCTGCTGCTGGTGGGCGTGGGTGCGGGCAACTTGCTGCCGCGCGCCGGCAAATGGATGGAGGCTACCAAGCGGTTCTTCGGCTTCCTGCTGCTTGGCGTGGCGATCTGGATGGTCACGCCCGTGCTGCCGGCGTGGGTGGTGATGCTGGCGTGGGCGGCGTTGCTGATCGTTGCGGCCGTCTACCTGGGCGCGTTCGACGCCCTGGGGCCTGACCCGCGCGGTCTGCTGCGACTGGGCAAGGGCCTGGGATTGCTGGCTGCGCTGGCCGGGGCGATCCAGATCGTGGGCGTGGCGTCCGGCGGCCGCGATCCGCTGCAGCCGCTTTCGCACCTTGGGGCGGTGACCGGCGCGCCGGGCGTGTCGGTTGCCAAGGATGCGGTTCGCTTCGAACGCGTGCGCAGCGTGGCTGAACTGGATGCGCGCGTTGCGCAGGCAGCAGCGGCGGGCCGCCCCGTGCTGCTCGATTTCTATGCCGACTGGTGCGTCAGCTGCAAGGAGATGGAAAAGCTGACGTTCCCCGATGCCAAGGTCAAGGCCCGTCTGGCCAACGTCGTGCTGCTGCAGGCGGACGTGACGGCCAACAACGCCGACGACAAGGCGCTGCTGAAGCGCTTCGGCCTGTTTGGGCCGCCGGGGATCATCCTGTTCGGCGCCGACGGACGCGAGCGGCCTGTGCGCGTCATCGGCTATCAGTCGGCGAACCGCTTTCTGGACAGCCTGGAGCGGGCTTTCGGCAAGGGCCCGCAGACCTGAGCCGGTCCACCGGGCCTAGCGATCAAGCCAGCGCCCAAGCCCCCAGATACCGCCGATGGTGGCCACCACGCCGCCCATCAGCCCGATCGACCACCAGAAGCCGTCGGGCTCCTGCAGCCAGGGCATGCGCGCGAAGTTCATGCCGAAGATGCCGGTAATCAGCGTCAGCGGCATGAACAGGGCCGTGATGATCGTCAGCGCCCGCATGGTGCGGTTGGTGCGGTGCGCGACGGCCGAGAAGTGAATCTGCACCGCCGATTCGATCGAATCCTCGAGGCGCCGGGCGTGGGCCAGTACCCGCATGATGTGCTCCATCAGGTCGGTCAGCCGTACGAGCAGGACTTCGTCACGGCTGGCCGCGCCGGGATCGCCGTCGCCGGTGCTGTAGCGGTTGTCGAGCAGGCTGTCGCGGAATTCCTGCAGTGCGTCGCGCTGCTCCTCGCTCAGGTTTTCAAGCCGGCGCAGCTGGATGCGCGCGTCGAGCAGCCCTTCCCAACTCGAAAAGCTTTGCCGCGTGCTGAGCAGCGCGCGCTGCCAGCGGTCCAACTGGCGTGTCAGCGGCGTGCGCAGGTCCAGGTAACGGTCCACCATGGCGTTCAGCAGCCGCAGCATCAGGTCTTCCGGGCGCGTGGGCGGGCGGACGCCATGCATCAGGGACGTAGAGCCGTTGGCGCGCACCGGCGCCGACTGCGGCGAGCCGCAGGTGTCCAGCAGCCGTTGCCTGACCTGGTCGATGGTGCGCGACGGCGACGGGCGCACCGTGACCAGCACATTGTCGAAGACAAAGAACGCCACGGGCTGCGTGTCGATGCGCGCCAACGCCGGCAGGAATCCCGGTGGGTACTTGCGCGAGGCCTTGCGAGGGGCCGGCATGGGCGTCGCCCCGGGGCCGGGTTGTGGCGGCGGGGCCGGGGTCCCGCCCGGTGCGGCGCCGGGTGCAGCGCCCGATGAAGTGCCAGGTATGGTGATGTCGCCGTTGGCGCCCGCCTGCGCGGCCTCGTCTTCTGCGAACTGCCGGCTGGTCTCGAACGTCAGCTTGCGGAAGATCACCATGTCGTACGCGTTGGTCGTGTCGAAGAACGACGGATGCGCGGGATTGGTGGCGTCGGCCAGGTGCAGGTCGAGGATGGGCGCGCCGGTCAGCGCCATCAGGCGGTCGCGCCACGCGCCCGGGGCGGGGGTCACCTCGTCGGTGCCGAAGTCAGCCCAGACGAAGCGCGCCGCGGCGTTGCCGGAGAGAAAATCCCGCGCGGCGTCCAGCGTGGCCAGCGGGTGTACCTGGCTGGCCGAAAAGCCCAGTATCTGCATGCGGCGCGTCTGCCGGTCAGCCAGCGGATTTCAGCAGGCGCGCGGCATCGCGGGCGAAGTAGGTCAGAATGCCGTCGGCGCCCGCGCGGCGGAACGCCAGCAGCGATTCCATCATCACCTTGTCGTGATCCAGCCAGCCATTCTGCGCGGCGGCCTTCAGCATTGCGTACTCGCCACTGACCTGGTAGACGTAGGTCGGATAGCGGAACTCGTCCTTCACTCGGCGCACGATGTCCAGGTACGGCATGCCCGGCTTCACCATGACCATGTCGGCGCCTTCCATGATGTCCTGGCCGACCTCGCGCAGCGCTTCGTCGGTGTTGGACGGGTCCATCTGGTAGGTCATCTTGTTGCCCTTGCCCAGATTGGCGGCCGAGCCGACTGCATCGCGGAACGGGCCGTAGAAGGCCGATGCGTACTTGGCCGAGTACGCCATGATGCGCGTGTGGATGTGGTTGGCCTCTTCCAGCGCGGCGCGCACGGCGCCGATGCGGCCGTCCATCATGTCCGACGGCGCGACGATGTCCACGCCGGCCTCGGCCTGCACCAGCGCCTGCCTGACCAGGATGTCGACGGTGATGTCGTTGATCACGTAGCCGTTGTCGTCCAGCACGCCGTCCTGCCCGTGGCTGGTGTACGGATCGAGCGCCACGTCGGTCAGCACGCCCAGCTCCGGGAAGCGGTCCTTCAGGGCACGCACCGCGCGTGGCACCAGTCCGTCGGCGCGCGTGGCCTCGATGCCGTCGGGCGTCTTGAGCGACGGGTCAATGACGGGGAACAGCGCGATCACGGGAATGCCCAGCTTCACGCAGTCTTCCGCCACCGGCAGCAGCAAGTCCACCGACACGCGTTCCACGCCAGGCATGGACGCTACCGATTCGCGCTTGTTCTGGCCGTCCAGGATGAATACCGGATAAATCAGATTGTCGGGCGACAGGCGGTTCTCGCGCATCATGCGGCGCGAGAAGTCATCGCGACGCATGCGGCGGGGACGGTACTCGGGAAACGTGGACATGGCGAAATCGGGGGAGAAAGTCGTGGACGGATGCGTGGCGCACGTCACCGCAGCGGGCTGCGGGCAGTGAAGAAAGACATGCGCCGAAAGTCGAAAGAACTTTTGTGCGTGCCCGCTATCATACTCGCGGACACTCTGTGTTGCTTCGCGCGGCGCGGTGTCCCCCGCTACTCCTCCCTGAGCGGGTACCCGCCCTGAACCGGTGGGAAAGTTCGTCCCCGTTGCTTGCAACGGGGCTTTTTTGTCCAATCCGATCCAGTCGGCGTGCGGGCGAGGCTTGCCCGGGCGTACCTACGCCTGCGGGGCAGCGGGTGCCTCGGGCGGCAGGGCCTCGGGCAGCGCCAGCCAGCCCGCCACCACGCGCTGGGCTTCCTCGATGCCGCGCCGCTTCAGGCTGGAGAACAGCTGGGCGGTCATCGCCGGCGGATTTTCCATCTGGGCCGCGTAGTCGGCCAGCATCCGCTTCGCTTCGCGCAATGCCGTGGCGTTTTCGCTATTGGTCAGCTTGTCGGCCTTGGTCAGCAGCACGTGGATCGGCTTGCCCGTGGGCAGGAACCACTCCACCATCTGGCAATCGAGGTCCGTAAACGGGCGGCGCGCGTCCATCATCAGGATCAGGCCGGCCAGCTGGGTGCGGCTCTGCACGTAGTCGGACAGCAGGCCTTGCCAGTGGTACTTGGCGCTGCCCGAGACCTCGGCGTAGCCGTAGCCGGGCAGGTCGACCAGGAACCCGAGCGGATCAGTCGCCTTGACCGGCGCCACGGTAAAGTAGTTGATATGCTGCGTGCGGCCAGGGGTGCGGGACGAGAATGCCAGCCGCTTCTGGTTGCACAGCGTGTTGATGGCCGTCGACTTGCCGGCGTTGGAGCGGCCGGCGAACGCCACCTCGGGAACCGCCGTGGCCGGCAGGTCGCGCAAATGGTTGACGGTATCGAAGAAACGGGCCTGTTGTAGAAGAGACATGCGTGAATACGTGAGCCGGCGGACAAGGGCGCTGGCAATGGGCCAGTGCAGACGTCGCCACAGACACTGACCTAAGTCAATCCGGAAAGCGATTTATTGTACAATAACCCGGTTTACGGTCTCCTGAGCGGGTGACGTGTGGCATCCTTGCCGGATGTCATCGGCGAATTCCGAAATTGGTTCGTGGCTATTGTCCTGGATCAAGAATAGGGCGTCGCGCATACGCGTTACCAGCTCCTGCCCCATGGCGCTTCCTCACCGCCGGGCAGGGGAATAAAGGCGACCGGCATGCATTACGGTGTTCATAACAAAATCTCACAAGGTGTAAGGATGAACCGCATTGCGAAACTGTTGGGAGTCATGGCGCTGGCTGTTCCGCTCGGTGCGATGACAGGGCTGGTATCTGCCGCAGAGCAGGCCCCCGCCAAGGCGGATCCCGCCAAGGGCGAGACGCTTTACACGCAAGGTGTTCCCGATCGCAATGTCCCGGCATGCTTCTCCTGCCACGGCACCGCCGGCAACAGCACGGCCGCCGTCAATCCCAAGCTGGCGGGCCAGCAGGGCGACTACGTTCACAAGCAACTGGCCGATTTCAAGGCCAAGTCGCGCGATAACCCCATCATGTCGCTGTACGCCCAGGCGCTGAGCGACCAGGACATGAAGGACATTGGCGCTTACCTGGCCAAGCAGCAGCTCAAGCCCGCCACGGCCAAGAACAAGACGACGATCGAGGAAGGCCAGAAGATCTACCGCGGGGGTATCGCCGCCAAGGGCGTGCCGGCCTGTGCAGGCTGCCACGGCCCGACCGGCGCCGGCATTCCGGCCCAGTATCCGCGTATTGGAGGCCAGTATTCCGAGTACACCGAAGCGCAACTGGTGGCATTCCGCCAGGGCACCCGAAAGAACAATTCGGTCATGAGCACGATTACCGCCAGGATGTCGGATGCCGAGATCAAGGCGGTGGCGGACTACGTCGCCGGCGTCCGTTAAGTCGTATCAGGCCTGCGTGTCCGGACAATCCCTCGGGGGATGAACCGGACGCATGGGCGACAATCGAAGAGGGTGGCCTGCTTGCCAAAGCATGTCCACCCTTTTTCATTTTCGGGCACCACATCGCGTCACATCGGCGCGCAACACTGGCGCCAACCATAAATAGCGCCAAACCGGCTTTCAGGCTTTACCGCACATGTCGACCCCATCCACTTCAGGGCTGCACCTGAAGACCCAACACCGCGTGCTGCGCGATGCCGTCGAACTGCTGTCGTCGATGCGCTTTGCGATCACGCTGCTGACGGTGATTGCCATCGCCAGCATCATCGGCACCGTGCTCAAACAGAACGAACCGTATCCGAACTACGTAAACCAGTTCGGGCCTTTCTGGGCGGACCTGTTCCACGCGCTGTCGCTGCAGAAGGTGTACAGCTCCTGGTGGTTCCTGCTGATCCTGGCGTTCCTGGTGATTTCCACGTCGTTGTGTATTGCGCGCAACGCTCCGAAGATGATCGTGGACATGCGCTCGTGGAAGGACCACGTGCGCGAGCGCAGCCTGCGGGCGTTCCACCATCGTGGGGAATACGAGGCGCCGCGCGGGCGGACGGAAGCCGTGGCGCGGCTTGGCGCGCTGCTGCGCAACCGGGGATACCGCGTCAAGCCGGTGGAGCACGACGACGCCACGCTGCTGGCGGCCAAGGCCGGCGCGGCCAACAAGCTCGGCTACATCCTGGCGCATACGGCCATCGTCGTGATCTGCGTGGGCGGCTTGCTCGATGGCGACATGCTGATCCGCGCGCAGATGTGGTTTGGCGGCAAGTCGCCCATCGCCGGCAACGCCATCATCAGCGAGATTCCCGCCAGGCACCGCCTGTCGCCGGCCAACCCCGGGTTCCGCGGCAACGCGTTCGTGCCCGAGGGCGCCACCGTCTCCACGGCCATCCTGAACATTGCCGATGGCGCGCTGGTGCAGGACCTGCCGTTCACGATCACGCTCAAGAAGTTCACCGTCGACTACTACTCCACCGGCATGCCCAAGCTGTTCGCCTCGGATGTGGTCGTGACCGACCGCGCCACGGGCAAGCGGACCGAGGCGACCATCAAGGTCAACGAGCCCCTGATCGTCGATGGCGTGGCCATCTACCAGTCCAGCTTCGAGGACGGTGGTTCGAAGCTGAAGTTCGTCGGCTACCCGATGTCGGGCAGCGGCCACGCCAGCTTCCCGATCGCCGGCACGGTGGGTGGCAATGTGGCGCTGACCGGCACGGGCACGAGCGCGGACCAGGACAGCCTGACCGTCGAATTCAGCGACTTCCGGCAGATCAACGTCGAAACCGTCACCGATGCATCGGGCAAGGCCGATGTGCGCGGCGTGGCGCGCAAGTCGTCGCTGGGCGCGCTGGAGCAGCACCTGGGCGCGGCGGCCAGCGTGGACAAGGAAAAGAACCTGCGCAACGTGGGCCCGTCCGTGCAGTACAAGCTGCGTGACCGCAACGGACAGGCGCGCGAGTTCAACAACTACATGCTGCCGGTGCAGCTCGACGGCCAGACCGTGTTCCTGGCCGGCATGCGCGATTCGCCGAGCGAACAGTTCCGCTACCTGCGGATTCCGGCCGACGACCAGCGCAGCGTGGCCGACTGGATGCGCCTGCGGGCCGCGCTGCAGAGCAGCGCCATGCGGGGCGAGGCAGCGCGCCGGTTTGCGGCGGTGTCGATGCCGGGCGACGACAAGACGGTGCTGCGCAAGCAGCTGGCGGAAAGCGCTCAGCGGGCCATGGACCTGTTTGCCGGTGCCACGCGTTCTTCGCCCGACGCGCCGCCTGGAGGCTTCACCGCGATTGCAGCCTTTTTGGAGAAATCGGTGCCGCAGGGCGAGCAACAGAAGGCCGCCGATGTCCTGCTCAAGATCCTGAACGGCTCGATGTGGGAACTCTGGCAGCTGGCGCGCGAGCAGGACAAGCTGCCGGTGATCCCCAACGACGCGCAAAGCGGCCAGTTCCTGCAGCAGGCCATCAACGCGCTGTCGGACAGTTTCTTCTACGCCGCGCCCGTTTTCCTGCAGCTCGACGACTTCCAGGAGGTCAAGGCCAGCGTGTTCCAGATGACCCGTGCGCCGGGCAAGAACATCGTGTATCTTGGCTGCCTGCTGCTGGTGCTGGGCGTGTTCGCGATGTTCTATATCCGCGAGCGCCGCGTCTGGATCTGGGTCAAGGACAAGCCTGCTGGCGACGCCGCAAACTCCGCCGGCAGCCACGTGCTGATGGCCATGTCCACGCAGCGCCGCACGATGGATTTCGAGAAGGAATTTGTCACGTTGCGCGATGATGTCGGCCGGGCCGTGGGGGCGGAAGTGACGCCCATGCCCGCGCACGGCGCCCCGCCGATGACGCAGCCGTCACCGCGATCCGGCGCATCAGGGCCCGATGATAGGCGGGGGCCGTCGCTATAGTAGAAAGAACGCTTGCGCGGCGGCCGGATGCATCGAATTGCGGGCCGGCCGTGCGATGTTGATACCGCAGACATAACAGGTGCTTCGCACCGCAGAGCAGGAATGCCATGTCCTCCAATCTCAACCACGCCACGTCAGGCATGACGCCGCGGCAAAATGCCGCAGCCGGCAATGCGTCGCACGATCCACTGCAGCTGGAAGCCGATTTCCTTGAACCGTCTTTCCTGCGCCGGCTGAACTGGGTCGACTGGGCGTTCGCGGTGTTGCTGGTGCTGGGAGCCGGGTTTGCGCTGGCCCGGTATGGCCACTGGATGAACGTGTACGACAAGGCCGTGCTGATCGCCGCCGTGCCCACGTTTGCCCTGCTAGGCTGGCACTGGAAGGCGGTGCGCCCGCTGATGGTCGGCATTACGGTGCTGTCGCTGCTGGCGATCCAGATGTACCAGGGCAACCTGGCACGCGCGGAGCAGGCGTTCTTCCTGAAATACTTCCTGTCGAGCCAGTCGGCCATCCTGTGGATGAGCGCGCTGGTGTTCCTGTCGACACTGTTCTACTGGATCGGGTTCGCCTCGAAGTCGGAAACCGGGTCGAGCATCGGCAGCAAGCTGTGCTGGGGCGCCGTGGTGCTGGGCTTCACGGGCCTGATGGTGCGCTGGTACGAGTCCTATCTGATCGGCGCCGATATTGGCCATATTCCTATTTCGAACCTCTATGAGGTCTTCGTTCTCTTCACGCTGATCACCTCGCTGTTCTACCTGTATTACGAGCGCCGCTACGCCACGCGCGCCTTGGGGCCGTTTGTGATGCTGGTGGTGGCGGCGGCGGTGGGTTTCCTGCTCTGGTACACGGTGAGCCGCAATGCGCAGGAGATCCAGCCGCTGGTGCCAGCGCTGCAAAGCTGGTGGATGAAGATCCACGTCCCGGCCAACTTCATCGGCTACGGCACGTTCGCGCTGGCCGCGATGGTGTCGGTGGCTTACCTGCTCAAGCAGCGGGGCATTCTGTCCGAGCGCCTGCCTTCGCTGGAACTGCTCGACGATGTGATGTACAAGGCTATTGCAGTCGGTTTCGCCTTCTTCACGATCGCTACCATCCTGGGCGCCCTGTGGGCGGCCGAGGCATGGGGCGGCTACTGGAGCTGGGACCCGAAGGAAACCTGGGCGCTGATCGTCTGGCTGAACTATGCGGCGTGGCTGCACATGCGGCTGATGAAGGGCCTGCGCGGCACGGTGGCAGCCTGGTGGGCGCTGGTGGGCCTGCTGGTCACCACCTTCGCGTTCCTGGGCGTCAATATGTTCCTGTCGGGCCTGCATAGCTACGGCGAGCTCTGATTTCTTCCTTTTCGGAGCCCGAAAGCCTGTCCTTGCGACAGGCTTTTTGATTTTCCGGCGGCATGAAAGGCATGGCCATTGGTCGTCTAAAGATGTCGTAAGCGTCTCTTGAAACGTGAGTGCGCCACTTTTTTCGGCTCAAACGGAATAAGGACGTCACATCCGGTGTTTACTGAAGGTACACGGCGCCGACGGTCGGCACCGCCCCGGAGAAGGAGACCTGAAGATGAATACTCGTCACACTGCTGTATCCGCTGCCGTATCCACGCTGCGTCCGTTTGTGATCGCCGCTGGCGCCGCCACCCTCCTGCTGGCCGGCTGTTCCGGCATGGGGATGGGTTCGGGCGCCGGCGAAATGCCGCCGACCGTGAAGGTAACCGGCGGCGTGCTGACCGATCCGCAGGGCCTGACGCTCTATACGTTCGACCGCGATCCGGCCAATGGCGGCAAGAGCGTCTGCAACGGCATGTGCGCCACCAACTGGCCGCCGCTGCTGGCCGAGCCGGGCAAGACGGCGTCGGGCAGCTATTCGGTCATCACGCGTGACGACGGCACGCGCCAGTACGCCTACAAGGGCATGCCGCTGTACCGCTTTGCCAAGGATGCCAAGCCGGGCGACCGTACGGGCGACAACCTGAACAACGTCTGGCACGTGGCCAAGCCCTGACCTGCAGAAAGCCTGAAGCCAGGCCAAGGCAATGGATGGATTCGAGCGCCAGCTGGTGGCGCTGGCGCCGCGACTGCGGCGCCACGCGCGCGGCCTGACCGGCGACACCGAGCTGGCCGACGATCTGGTGCAGGACACGCTGGAGCGTGCCCTGCGCTACCGCTGGCGATTCCGGCTGCGTCCCGGCTCGCTCTGGGGCGACGGCGCCGACGGCCTGTTGCCATGGCTGCTGACGCTGATGCACCGGCTGCGCCTGAACGGACTGCGCCGTGCCGATCTGGTCAGCGTGACCGACGAGCCGCCGGAAGTGGCCGTTCCCGGCGACGATCCGGGCCTGCGCCGCGACCTGATCCGGGCGCTGGCCGCGTTGCCGGAAGCCCAGCGGGCCGTGCTGCTGCTGGTCAGCCTGGAGCAGTTTTCGTATGCGGAAGCGGCCCACGTACTCGAAGTACCCATCGGCACGGTGATGTCGCGCCTGAGCCGTGCCCGAGAACAGATGCGCCGCCTGCTCGATGGCGGCACGAAGGACGTTGCGGCGCCGAATGTGCTGCAACGGGTGAAATGATGAGCCCCCAGACCCCGGTGAGCGAAGCCGATCTCCACGCCTATGCCGATGGCCAGCTGCACGGCCCGCGCCGCGCGGCGGTCGAGGCATTCCTGGCCGCCGACGCCGAGGCGGCGGCAAAGGTGGAAGCCTGGCGGCACCAGGCCGCCGTGCTGCACGCCCGGCTGGATGGTGTGCTCAACGAAGCGGTGCCGCTGGCGGCGCTGCCGCGCAAGCTGCAGGCGCAGGGCGGACGTGCCGCCATGGCGCGCCTGGCATGGCCGTTGGCCCTGGCCGCCAGCGTATGCGCCCTGGCGGTGGGTGCCGCAGGCGGCTGGTATGCCCGCGACCATATCGGGTCTGACGCCGTGGCCGCCGCCCCGATGGAGCGCTTTGCCCGCGAGGCGCTGGCCAGCTACGTGGTCTACGCGCCGGAGGTCAGGCATGTGGTCGAAGTGCCGGCCAGCGACGAGGCCCATCTGATCGCGTGGCTGTCGAAGCGGCTCGGCGCGTCGCTGCAGGTGCCCGATCTGCATCCGCAGGGCTTCCGGCTGATCGGCGGGCGCCTGGGCGCGTCCGAAGGCGGCCCGATGGCCATCCTGATGTACGAGGACGATGCGGGCACGCGGGTATCGCTGCAACTGCGGCGCATGGCGCAAGGCACGCCCGACACCGCATTCCGCCTCGAACGGATGCCGCCCCGCGCCCCGGTCCGGCCGCCCGCCGCGCCGGCCACCATGGCGTTCTACTGGGTCGATCGCGACCTCGGCTTCGCGCTGGCGGGCCCGCTGGAGCGCGAACGGCTGCTGGCGCTGGCCCAGGTGGTCTACGAGCAATACCAGCGGGGATAGCCGGCCCGCCCGATCGGCCTGCCGGAGCGGCTCCGCATCTTCCGGCAGCTTTTGATGTCCAATGCTGCAAGTCCCTACCCAATGCTGCGAAACATGCTGATTCCTTCCCCCAAATGGCTGCGCGGTGACGACATCGCCGCCTCGGAAATCACGCCCGAACCGGTCTACCGGTCGCGCAGGCACCTCTTGGCGATGGGCGGCGCCGCGGCTGCGGCCGGCCTGGCCTCGCCATGGCTGTCGCGCCAGGCATTCGCGCAGGAGGCGCCGGGCAAGCTGCCCAAGCTGCCCGCCACGCTCAACAGCGCCTATGCCGTGACGGAAAAACGCACGCCGTACGCGGACGTCACCACGTACAACAATTTCTATGAGTTCGGCACGGACAAGTCCGACCCGGCGCGCAATGCCGGCACGCTGCGGCCGCGCCCATGGCAGGTGGCCGTGGAAGGCCTGGTCAAGCATCCCAAGATCTACGATCTGGACGAACTGCTAAAGCTCGCGCCGATGGAAGAGCGGGTGTATCGCCTGCGGTGCGTCGAAGGCTGGTCGATGGTGATTCCGTGGATCGGCTATCCGCTGGCCGAACTGATCAAGCGTGTCGAACCGCAGCCCGGCGCGAAGTTCGTGCAGTTCATCACGCTGGCGGACAAGAAGCAGATGCCCGGCCTGGGCAGCGGCGTGCTCGACTGGCCGTATAGCGAAGGGCTGCGCATGGACGAGGCCATGCACCCGCTGGCGCTGCTGACGTTCGGTCTCTACGGCGAGGTGCTGCCGAACCAGAATGGCGCGCCGGTGCGCATGGTGCTGCCGTGGAAATATGGCTTCAAGAGCGCCAAGTCGATCGTGAAGATCCGCTTCGTCGACAAGCAGCCGCCAACAAGCTGGAACCTGGCCGCCGCCAACGAGTATGGCTTCTATTCGAATGTGAATCCCGACGTCGATCATCCGCGCTGGAGCCAGGCCACCGAGCGCCGCATCGGCGAGGACAAGGGCGGCGGCGGGTTCTCCGCGCTGTTCGCGCCCAAGCGCAAGACGCTGCCGTTCAACGGCTACGGCGCGCAGGTGGCGTCGCTGTACCAGGGCATGGACCTGAGGAAGAACTTCTGATGGCCGAGCGGGATGCGCGTACGACAGGTACGGCGCGGCCCGGCGTGCGCCAGGGCGGCCGGCCGATGCCCGGCGGACTGGCCACGCTTGCCCCGGCGAGCGTAAGGAAGGTGAAGGTGCTGGTCTGGTTGCTAGCGCTGCTGCCGTTCCTGCGCCTGATGTACCTCGGCGCGACGTCGCAGTTCGGCGCCAATCCGCTGGAATTCGTGACGCGCTCCACGGGCACCTGGACGCTCGTGATGCTGTGCGTGACGCTGGCCGTCACGCCGCTGCGCCGGATCACCGGCTGGAACTGGCTGCTGCGCCTGCGACGCATGCTGGGCCTGTTCACGTTCTTCTACGCCTTGCAGCATTTCCTGCTCTGGCTGGCCGTCGACCGCGGGTTTGACGTCGCGTACATGATCAAGGACATCGGCAAACGGCCATTTATCACGGTGGGCTTCGCCGCGTTCGTGCTGATGATCCCGCTGGCGGCCACGTCGACCACGGCCATGGTCCGCTGGCTGGGCGGCAAGCGCTGGCAGGCGCTGCATCGGTCGATCTATGCGATTGCCGTGCTGGCCATCCTCCACTACTGGTGGCACAAGGCCGGCAAGCACGATTTTGGAGAAGTTTCGATCTACGCGGCCGTGGTCTTTGTGCTGCTGGCCATGCGGGTATGGTGGTGGCTGCGCCGGCCACGCGCGGCGGTGGCAGCATCATAGGAAAAGGGCGACACCGCAGTTCACGGTGTCGCCCTTTTCCTATTTTTCGGCTGGACTGGCGCGATCAGGCCTTCAGCAGCCGCTCGCTTCGGAACAGGTCGGCCGGCAGTTCGCGTTCGCGCACCAGGTGCACCGTGTCGCCGTCGACCATCACCTCGGCCGCGCGGCCACGCGTGTTGTAGTTGGAGCTCATCACGAAGCCATAGGCACCCGCCGACATCACGGCCAGCAGGTCGCCTGCCTGCACCGCCAGCGCGCGGTCACGGCCGAGCCAGTCGCCCGACTCGCAGACCGGGCCCACCACGTCATAGATGACAGCGGCATCGGCACGCGGCGCCACCGGCTCGATGCGGTGGTAGGCCTCGTACATGGCCGGACGCGCCAGGTCGTTCATCGCGGCATCGACGATGCAGAAGTTCTTGGCCGCGCCGGGCTTCAGAAACTCCACGCGCGTCAGCAGCGCGCCGGCATTGCCCACCAGCGAGCGGCCCGGCTCGAACAGCACCTCGCGATGGCCGTGGCCGCGCGCGGCCACGCGATCGATCAGCGTGGTGGCAAAGCCGGTGATGTCTGGCGGCGTCTCGTCGTCATAGGTGATGCCCAGGCCGCCGCCCACATCGATATGTGCGAGCTTGATGCCCTCGGCCTCGAGCGCCTCGACCACGTCCAGCACCTTGTCCAGCGCTTCGAGGTACGGTGCCACTTCGGTGATCTGCGATCCGATGTGGCAGTCGATGCCGGTAACCTCCAGATGCGGCAGCGCCGCGGCGGCACGGTAGGTGGACAACACGTCCTCGAACGCCACGCCGAACTTGTTGCCCTTCAGGCCGGTGGAGATATAGGGGTGGGTCTTGGCGTCGACGTCGGGGTTGATGCGCAGCGACACGCGGGCGCGCTTGCCCAGGCGGCCGGCCACGGCGTTCAGGCGGTCCAGCTCGGGGATCGATTCCACGTTGAAGCCGCGCACGTCGTGCTCCAGCGCCAGCGCCATGTCGGCCTCGCTCTTGGCCACGCCCGAGAACACTACCTTGCGCGGGTCGCCGCCGGCAGCCAGCACGCGCAGCAGTTCGCCACCGGAAACGATGTCGAAGCCGGCACCCAGCTGGGCGAATACCTGCAGCACGGCCAGGTTCGAGTTGGCCTTCACCGCGTACTGCACGTGCGCGTTGCGCCCCTTGCAGGCGGCGGCGTAGGCGTTGTACGCCTTGGTCAGCGCGGCGCGCGAATAGATGTACGTGGGCGTGCCGAATTGCTCGGCGATGCGTGCCAGCGGTACTTGTTCGACGGTCAGGGTGCCGTCTTCACGGCGATGGAAAAAATCAGTCATGTTCTGGCGTGCACTCAGCGTGCGGAGGGGCGGAGCTGCTCTTCGCGGGTTCGGCGACGGCGGGCGTGGATGTGGCGGGTTCGCCCATCGGACGTGCCGCGGGCGGGGTGGCGCCCGGCTGGCCCAGGCCCGGATCGGCCACGGTCGGCGGGGTCGGTTCCGGAGGCACCCGGGGCATATAGAGCGGGCCGCGAATGCCGCACCCGGCAAGGGGCATCGCGAGCAGGGCGGCAAAGGCCGATACAATCGCACCACGACGCAGCATCGGGGAGTCCTTCATTGTCTGGATGGCTTTCGGATGGCTGCGGAAAGCGCTCGGCTTTCCCTTTTTCCATCCATCTGATTGGCTGGTCCGAATGCCCGTGGAAACGGGCTGCCGGCGGCCTTGGAGTGTAGCATGCCCCCCTCAACGAGACCGAGTTCCTGGCACTGGCCGGCGCGGCCCTGGACAAGCTGGAAGCCGATATCGAAGCGGCTGCCGACGCCGCTGACGCCGACGTGGAAATCAACCGTACCGGCAATGTGATGGAACTGGAGTTCGAGGACGGTTCCAAGATCATCGTCAACAGCCAGGCGCCGATGCAGGAACTGTGGGTGGCCGCCAAGGCCGGCGGCTTCCATTTCCGCCACGATGGCGCCCGGTGGGTGGACACGCGCAGCGGCAATGAGCTGTATGCGGCACTGTCCGGCTACATGAGCCTGCAGGCAGGCACCACGTTGACGCTGAAGTAAGCACAGGCGCAACGGCGCACGCAAAGAAAAACCGGCCACCAGGGCCGGTTATTTTGTGGCTGGCAAAGGCCGCCGGAAAGGCCGTCAGGCGCCGCCGAACATTTCCAGGATCTTCTTCTTTTCCTGCTCGGTGTCCTGCGGCGGGCGCGAGCTTTCCTCCGGCTTGCCCGGCCACGGATCGCCCAGGCCCACCGACGCCACGCCCGCACCGGCCGCATTCTCTTCCAGCGTCCAGTCGCCGCCGGCCATGACCACGCCTTCGGGCGGCTGGCGATCCGGGCTCTCGGGCACGCCCTTGAGCGCCTTGCCCATGTAGCCCACCCAGATCGGCAGCGCCAGGCCGCCACCGGTTTCGCGCACGCCCAGACTCTTGGGCTGGTCGTAACCCATCCAGGCGATGGCCACGAGCTTGGGCGTGTAGCCGGCAAACCACGCGTCCACGGCATCGTTGGTGGTACCGGTCTTGCCGGCCAGGTCGTTGCGGCCCAGGCGCTGCTTGGCCGGATTGGCCGTACCGCTGCGCACCACTTCGCGGAGCATGCTGTCGGCGATGAACGCGGTGCGGGCATCCAGCACGCGCACGGCGTCTTCGCCGGCCTTCTGCGGATGGGTCTCGGAAATGACCTTGCCGCGCGAATCTTCCACACGCTGGATCAGGTAGGGATTCACGCGATAGCCGCCGTTGGCGAACACCGAGTAGGCGCCGGCCATCTGCAGCGGCGTCACGCTGCCGGCGCCGAGTGCCATCGGCAGGTAGGCCGGGTGCTTGTCGGCCTCGAAGCCGAAGCGCGTGATGTAGTCCTGCGCGTACTGCGTGCCGATCGCGCGCAGGATGCGCACTGACACCAGGTTCTTCGACTTGGCCAGCGCCCGGCGCATGGTCATCGGGCCTTCGAACTTGCCGTCGTAGTTCTTCGGTTCCCAGACCTGGCCGCCGGTGTCCGGGCCGATCGTCAGCGGGGCGTCATTGATCACCGTGGCCGGCGAGAAGCCCTTTTCCAGCGCCGCTGTATAGATGAACGGCTTGAAGCTGGAGCCGGGCTGGCGCCAGGCCTGCGTCACGTGGTTGAACTTGTTCCGGTTGTAGTCGAAGCCACCCACCATCGAACGGATCGAGCCGTCCTCGGGGCTCAGCGAGATGAACGCCGCGGCCACTTCGGGCAGCTGCGTCACCGACCACGTGTTGTCCTTCGAATCCTGCGTCACGCGGATGATCGCGCCCGGGCGGATCTTGACCTTCGGCTGGGCATTCGCCGACAGCGACGGCGCGATGAAGCGCAGCGCCGTGCCCTCGATGGTGGCAACCTCGCCCGACAGCAGCGTCGCCTTCACCTGCTTCGGCGTGACGCTGGTCACCACCGCGGACCGCAGGTCGTCGCTGCCCGGATGCTCCACCAGCGCATCGTCGATGGCCTGCTCGCGCTCGGCCGCATCGGACGGCAGGTCGATGAACGCCTCGGGACCGCGATAGCCGTGCTTGCGCTCGTAGGTCATGATGCCGCTGCGCACGGACTCGTAGGCGGCGTCCTGGTCGGCCTTGTTCAGCGTGGTGTAGACGGTCAGGCCGCGCGTGTAGGTCTCTTCGCGGTACTGCGCGTACATCAGCTGGCGCACGATTTCGGCCACGTACTCGGCGTGCGTGGAAAACTCGTTGCCCTCGCTGCGCACCTTCAGTTCCTCGCGCACTGCCTGGTCGTACTGCTCCGGCGTGATGTAGCGCAGGTCGCGCATGCGCTGCAGGATGTACTCCTGGCGCACCTTGGCGCGGCGCGGGTTCACCACGGGGTTGTAGGCCGACGGCGCCTTCGGCAGCCCGGCCAGCATGGCGGCCTCGGCCGGCGTCACGTCCTTGATCGACTTGCCGAAATACACTCGCGCGGCGCTGGCAAAGCCGTAGGCGCGCTGGCCCAGGTAGATCTGGTTCATGTACAGCTCGAGGATCTGGTCCTTGGTCAGGTTCGCCTCGATCTTGTACGCCAGCAGCATCTCGTAGATCTTGCGCGTATAGGTCTTCTCGCTCGACAGGAAGAAGTTGCGCGCCACCTGCATCGTGATGGTCGACGCACCCTGCGACAGGCCGCCGCGCAGGTTGGCCAGCCCGGCACGCATCACGCCCACGAAATCCACGCCGCCGTGCTCGTAGAAGCGGTCGTCCTCGATGGCCAGCACGGCCTTCTTCATGACGTCGGGAATTTCGGTGATCGGCACGAAGTTGCGGCGCTCTTCGCCAAACTCGCCGATCAGCACGTTGTCGGCGGTGTAGATGCGCAGCGGGATCTTCGGGCGGTAGTCGGTGATGGTGTCCAGCGACGGCAGGTTCGGCGCCGCCACGACCAGGGCATAGCCCACCAGCAGCGCCACGGCGACGAGGCCGGCAGCAAACAGCCCGAGTACCCAGAACGTGATGCGCGCCCACAACGGACGGCGGACGGGAAGGGACGGCTTCTGTTGTGCTGTGGCCATAAGGGTTTACCTAACAAGAGTGCCCGGGATTATATCGTCGGTACCTGACGGCTCCGGCGGGGCAGTGCCGCGAAAGTCTCTACCGCGCTGTTACAAGATGTAATGCCGTTGAGATCAGCCTGTCACGCGCTGCAGGACGCAGTGCCGATGCGGGCTGGCGGGCGATGCCTCAGGGTGGGGTGCGGGTCGCGGCGATGCGCGAAAGCTGACGGGTACCGATCGTGTCAGGACGATGCCACCCGATCGCGGGGTTGCAGACCGTCGGATTTTGGCAACGGAATCGTGGGGTCCTTCCGAAAAAGAAAGCGTGGTCAAACCGGCACATTGCCAGCGCCTCCGGATTTTGTAAGAATCCACGAACATAAAAGAGCAAACGTTTCATCCAAGAAACTGGCTCGCACCATTAGAGCGGACATGCCGTGGGCGAGTTCAAATGTCAGGGGTCAACCTTGCGACGGGGCATCTTGTCGGGTCTTCTGCGCCGGACTACGGTCGGCGTGGATATTGGTTCGTCCAGCGTCAAGGTCGTTGAGCTGTCCGTTGGGACAGGCAAAAACGACTATCGGCTGGAGAAATGCGCCAGCGAACTGCTGGACCGCAACGCCGTTGCCGATGGCAACGTGGTCAACATCGAAGCCGTCGGGATCGCGCTCAAGCGCGCCCTTGGCAAGGCCGGCATCCGCACCAAGGACGTAGTCCTCGGCGTGCCGTCCATGCTGACGGAATCCCAGACGGTCAGTCTGCCGGACAACCTGTCCGAAGACGAACTCTATTCGCAGGTCGAATCGGAGGCGCACCGCCTCTATCCGCCATCCCAGGCGGTGAACTTCGACTTCGCGGTGATTGGTCCCAGCGAAACGGAAGGCGGCATCGGCGTACGCGTCACGGCCGCCAACAGTGATCGTGTCCAGGAGCGTGTGACGGCTGCCGAGATGGCGGGCCTGAAGCCGCAGGTGATGGACGTGGAAGAGTACGCCGTGCAGCGCTCGGTCGTGCAGATGCTCGGCGTTCCGCCGGGCCTGAACGAAACCGACGCCAAGGACCTGCCCGTGGTGGCCGTGGTCCATCTGGGCGGCAGCCGTTCCAAGGCCATCTTCTACCAGGGCTGGAAGGAACTCTACGAGCAGCCGCTGAACAGCTATGGCGACCAGCTGACGCAAAGCGCCGCACGCATGTTCACGCTCGACGCGCTCAAGGCCGAGATCAAGAAGCGCAAGAACACGCTTCCCGAGGCGTGGCGCGGGCAGCTGCTCAAGCCGTCGCTCGAGGCGCTGGCCATGGAGGTGCAGGGGGCCATCGGCAACTTCATTGCCAGCTCCAGCCTCGGCCGTGTCGACGAGATCCTGCTTTCCGGCGGGCATGCGTCGCTGCTTGGCGTACAGGCGGCGATCCAGCAACAGACGCAGATCACGACCACGCTGGCCAATCCCTTCGCAAACATGACGACCGCCGGCAAGGTGAACGAGCGCTATCTCCAGCGCGACCTGCCTGCCTACATCGTCAGTGCGGGACTGGCGCTGCGCGGCCTCCAATAAGCCACCTGGGGGGCTCGCATGTCCACGACGACGAATACCATTCCGTCGGTCAACCTGCTGCCGTATCACGAGGCGCGCAAGGCGGCCCGGCGCAAGAAGGTCTACCGCATGCTGGGCGGTGCGGCGGGCGCGGGTGCGCTCGTGGTGCTGATCGGCGGCTTCTACATCGATTCGCGAATCGATGAGATGACCCAGCTCAATCAGACGTTGACGACCGAGAACGCCCGCATGGACGGGCAGATCAAGGAAGTCATCACGCTCAAGAAGGATATCGAGGCGCTGCTGGATCGCCAGCGCGCCATCGAGAGCCTGCAGGCCGAGCGCAACCTGCCCGTGCAGTTGCTGGAAGAATTGGTGCGCCAGGTGCCGGAAGGCGTGTACCTGACCACGCTCAAACAGACGGGCGACGCCTTTGTCATTTCCGGGGTGGCGCAGTCGAACGAACGCGTGTCGGAACTGCTGCGCAACATCAGCCAGGTGCAATGGCTGGACCACGCCGAGCTGGTGGAGTCGAAGGCAATCATGATGACCAACAACCTGCGTGAGCAGCGCCGGCTGTTCGACTTCTCGATGCGCTTCGCGTACCGCGCGCCGGAGCCCGAGGCCGACAAGAAGAAGTCCGGCGCATCGGCTGCCGCGGCCAAGCCGGCGGGAGGCAAGGTCTGATCATGGCGCTGAATTCCAATATCTCCCTGCAGGACCTGACCACGCAGTTCCGCGGTCTGAACCTGAACGAGCCCGAAACCTGGCCGGCCGCGCCCCGCGTGGTGTTCTCGATTCTGGCAGCGGTGATCGTGCTGGTGCTCGGCTGGCAGTTCTACTGGAGCGACAAGAGCGACGAGCTCGACCGCAAGCACGCCGAACACGAGCAGCTCAAGCAGCAGTTCAAGTCGAAGGTGGCGCAGGTGGCCAACCTCGAAGCGCTGCGCCAGCAGAAGGCCGAAGTCGAAAAGCGCGTGGCGCTGGCCGAGCGGCAGCTGCCGAACAGCACGGAAATGGATGCGCTGCTGGCGGATGTCAACCACGCCGGTGTGGCGCGCGGCCTGCAGTTCGAGCTGTTCAAGCCGCAGGCGGCTGCCATCAAGCCGTACTTTGCCGAAATTCCGGTCAACCTGAAGGTCACGGGCCGCTATCACGACGTCGCGCTGTTCAATGCCGACGTGGCGGCCCTGTCGCGGATCGTTTCCATGCGTAACCTGAACATGTCGGTCGCCAAGGACGGCACGCTGTCGATGGAAGGCGTGGCAATGGCCTATCGCGCACTGGATCCGGACGAGCAGGCCGCGCAGCGCCGGGCTGCCGCAGACGCCGCCGCGAAGAACAAGAAGGGAGGCGCCAAGTGAGCCGCCTGACCCGACGCCCACCCGCCGCGCTGCATACCCTTGCGGCCGCCGCGCTGGCGGTGGTGGCCCTGGCCGGCTGCGGCCAGAGCGATGACGATGACCTGCGTCAATGGATGACGCAGACGCGCGCCGCCAAGGCGCCACCGCCGGAACCGTTGCCCGAGGTCAAGTCGTACACGCCACGCGAGTACGGCGGGCGCACGTCGCCGGAGCCGTTCGCGCAGAACAAGATTGGCGAGCTGAACAAGACGATGTCTGAGTCGCCGGAGGCCGGACGGCGACACGAGCCACTTGAAGACTATCCGCTGGAGAACTTCAAGATGCTCGGCATGCTGAAGAAAAACGGCGAGACCTACGGTGTCGTACGCGTAGATAACAAGATCCACCACGTCAAGGTGGGTCAGTATCTCGGCCAGAGCTATGGCCGGGTGGTCCGCATCAGCGATCAGGAGATCGTGTTGCGCGAATTGGTTCGGGAAGGGGTCTCAGATTGGAAAGAGAAAATGACCAGCCTGAAGCTGGAGGCATCCGCATGATCACCGCACGATGGGTCAGGGCGCTTGCGGGCGCTTCAGCGATGGCGTTGGTGCTGGCCTCTCCGGCCGCACTGGCACAGAACAACCAGCTCAAGCAGGTGGACGCCAACGTGGTTGGCGAGCAGACCGTGTTCACGGTCGACCTGCAGGGTCCGCTTTCGCAGAAGCCGGCGGACTTCACGACGCAGAATCCGGCAAAGATCGCGATCGATTTCTTCGATACGGGATTCGCGCAGGGCCGCGCGCAGTACGAGTACGCGGGCAAGCTGCTCAAGAGCGCCAACGTGATGCAGATCGGGGACCGCACCCGCGTGGTGCTGAACCTGGCCCGCAATGCCACGTACCGCACGGAAATGCGCGGCAACCAGTTCGTGGTGCTGATGGACAACGTGGCACAGGCGGCGGCTGCCGCGGTGGTGCCGACGTTCGCGCCGGCGGCATCGGCCACGCAGCCCGTGGCCGCGAACCGGACGCTGATCCGCAATATCGACTTCCGCCGTGGCACCGATGGTGCCGGCCGCGTGGTAGTGGATCTGTCTTCGCGCGATTCGGGTGTCAACATCCAGCAGCAGGGCCAGAACCTGGTGGTGGACTTCCTTGGCACCGGACTGCCCGTCGACCTGCGCCGCCGCTTCGACGTGACCGACTTCGGCACGCCGGTGCAGGCCATGCGCGCCACCGACGCCAACGGCGCCGCACGCCTGACGATCGAGCCGCGCGGCAACTGGGAATACAGCTCGTACCAGACGGACAACCAGTTCGTGGTGGAGGTGCGCCAGGTCAAGGAAGATCCGAACAAGCTGATCTCCGGCCAGGGCTACCGGGGCGAACGCCTGTCGCTGAACTTCCAGAACATCGACATCCGGTCGCTGCTGCAGGTCTTTGCCGACTTCACGAACCTGAACATCATCACGAGCGACACGGTGCAGGGCAACCTGACGCTGCGCCTGAAGGATGTGCCGTGGGATCAGGCGCTGCAGATCGTGCTCGACTCCAAGGGCCTGGCGTCGCGCCGCAACGGCAACGTGCTGTGGGTAGCGCCCAAGGCCGAGCTGGCCACCAAGGAAAAGCTCGAACTGGAAGCGCAGCAGCAGATCAACGAGCTTGAGCCGATCCGCAGCCAGGTATTCCAGCTGAACTACCAGCGTGCCGATGACGTTCGCCGCATGCTGCTGGGCCTGGCCGTGACCGGTGGTGCCGGTGGCGGCGGCGGTGCCGCACCGGCGGTTGGCGGCGCGGGTGGTGCGACCGGCGTCACGCGCATGCTGTCGAAGCGTGGCTCGCTGACGGCGGACCCGCGTACCAACCAGCTGTTCGTGTCGGACATCGGTTCGAAGCTGGAGGAAGTGCAAGGCTTCCTGCAGAAGATCGATATCCCGGTGCGCCAGGTGGTGATCGAGGCACGTATCGTGGAGGCCAGCGACACCTTCAGCCGCAACCTGGGTGTGAAGCTGGGCTTTGCCCTGCCGCGTGCGGGCAGTGCCATCGGTAACACGTACCAGAACGTGGCTTCGCCGTTCACGCAGGATGCCAAGTGGGACAACTCGCCCGCGCTGAGCCTGCCGGCGGCGGCCATCAACGGCACGAACCCGGCGTCGGTGGCCTTCAGTATCTTCAACACCGCCGCCGGGCGCTTCCTGGACCTGGAACTGTCGGCGCTGGAAGCCGATGGCAAGGGCAAGATCATCTCCAGCCCGCGCGTGGTGACGGCCAACAACATCAAGGCACTGATCGAGCAGGGTACCGAACTGCCGTACCAGTCGGCCACGTCGAGCGGCGCCACGTCGGTGCAGTTCCGCAAGGCGAACCTGAAGCTGGAAGTCACGCCGCAGATCACGCCGGAAGGCAACGTGCTGCTGGATGTCGACGTCAACAAGGATAGTGTGGGTATCCAGACGGTCAACGGCTTCGCCATCGATACCAAGCACGTGCAGACGCAGGTGCTGGTGGAGAACGGCGGCACGGTGGTGATCGGCGGTATCTACAGCCAGGACGAGTCGAACAACGTCAACAAGGTACCCTGGCTGGGCGACATCCCGGTGCTGGGCAACCTGTTCAAGAACAACGCCAAGATCAACAACCGGACCGAGCTGCTGGTGTTCCTGACGCCGCGCATCCTGAACGACAGCGTATCGTTGAAATAACACCGTCCGGGTGCAGCAGGGGCCCGGATGCAGTAGACTGGCAGGCCGCGTCGGTATCCGACGCGGCCTTTTTCCTTTTCGCGGCATCGTTGGCGGAACCGACGGCCAGCCCGGATCCGGACCGCAATGATGCACAATGGCGTATGAATCACGCCAGCGAGGTGGCCCGGGCGGCGAGGCAACGCCCCGAGCCATTTCGCGCAAGACAGTCCAGTGACAGCCAATCGCCCGAATCTCTTCTTTGTTGGCCTGATGGGCGCCGGCAAGACCACCGTCGGCCGCTCGGTGGCCCGACGCCTTGACTACCCTTCTTCGACTCCGACCACGAGCTGGAAGCGCGTTGCGGCGTGAAGATACCGGTGATTTTCGAGCACGAGGGCGAGGCCGGGTTTCGCGACCGCGAGGCCCAGGTCATTGCCGAACTGACGGGCCGCAGCGGAATCGTGCTGGCCACCGGGGGCGGCGCCGTGCTGCGCGAGGCCAACCGGCAGGCGCTGAAGGCCAACGGGACCGTGGTCTACCTGCGCGCCAGTCCGCACGACCTGTGGCTGCGCACGCGCCATGACCGCAACCGTCCGCTGCTGCAGACCGAAGATCCGAAGGGCCGGCTGGAGGCGCTGTACGCCGAGCGCGACCCCCTTTACCGCGAAGTGGCGGACTTCATCATCGAAACCGGCAAGCCGACCGTGGCGCAGCTTGCTAATATGGTTCTCATGCAACTTGAAATGGCTGGCTTCACGTTTCCGCCCGCGGAAGCCGTGCCCGACACCGACCTGGTGACGGGGCAGCCGGCGCAGGACACCCATTCATGATTACGCTGGAAGTCGATCTCGGGGAGCGTAGCTACCCGATCCATATCGGCGGCGGCCTGCTGGACCGCGCCGACCTGCTGCAGCCGCACGTGCGCGGCCAGCATGCCGTCATCGTCACCAACGAGACCGTTGGCCCGCTTTACGCGGCCCGCGTCGAGGCGGTGCTGGCCGGCCTGGGCAAGACCGTGCGTACGGTGGTGCTGCCGGACGGCGAGCGCTTCAAGCAGTGGGAAACCCTGAACCTGATCTTCGACGCCCTGCTGCGGGCGGGCGCCGACCGCAAGACCACTCTGATCGCACTCGGTGGCGGCGTGGTGGGCGACATGACCGGCTTTGCCGCCGCCTGTTACATGCGCGGGGTGCCGTTCGTGCAGATGCCGACCACGCTGCTGTCTCAGGTGGACTCGTCGGTCGGGGGCAAGACCGGGATCAACCACCCGCTTGGCAAGAACATGATCGGGGCGTTCCACCAGCCCAACGCGGTGATCGCCGACATCGATACGCTGAAGACGCTGCCGCCGCGCGAGCTGGCGGCCGGGCTGGCCGAGGTCATCAAGCACGGCGCGATTGCAGATGCCGGCTATTTCGGCTGGATCGAGGACAACATCGCGGCGCTCAACGCCTGCGACACGGGCCTGATGGCCGAAGCCGTGCGGCGCTCGTGCGAGATCAAGGCCGCCGTGGTGGCTCAGGACGAGCGCGAGGGCGGCCTGCGCGCCATCCTGAACTTCGGCCACACGTTTGGCCATGCGATCGAAGCCGGCATGGGCTATGGCGAATGGCTCCACGGCGAGGCGGTGGGCTGCGGCATGGTGATGGCGGCCGACCTGTCGCATCGCCTGGGGTTCATCGACGTCGAGACCCGGGCGCGCATCCGCACGCTGACGCAGGCCGCGATGCTGCCCGTGGTGGCGCCGGACCTGGGCATCGACCGCTATATCGAACTGATGAAGGTGGACAAGAAGGCCGAGGCCGGCAGCGTCAAGTTCATCCTGCTGCGCAAGCTGGGCGAGGCCTTCATTACCACCGTGCCGGACCCGGACCTGCGCGACACGCTGCGCCACGCCGTCCTGAAACCTCCCGCAGAGGCACCGGTCGCGTAAGCGCCTGGTTATGCCCTGCAACCCCGAACCAGCAACGGATTAACGGATTGCCCGCATGACCACCGCTCCAGCGACTGACCTCGAAGCCCATCTCGCCCCCTATGCCGCGCGTTCCGCCAGGTCGCGCGGCCGGGTGCATGCCGAACCGGCATCGTCCTCGCGCAGTGAATTCCAGCGCGACCGCGACCGTGTGATCCACAGCACGGCCTTCCGGCGGCTCGAATACAAGACCCAGGTCTTCGTCAACCACGAGGGCGACCTGTTCCGCACGCGGCTGACGCACAGCCTGGAGGTGGCGCAGATCGCCCGCTCCATCGCGCGCAACCTGCGGCTCAACGAGGATCTGGTGGAGGCGATTTCACTGGCCCACGACCTGGGCCACACGCCGTTCGGCCACGCCGGGCAGGACGCGCTGAATGGCTGCATGAAGAACCACGGCGGGTTCGAGCACAACCTGCAGAGCCTGCTGGTGGTCGACGAGCTGGAGGAACGCTACGGCGGATTCAACGGCCTGAACCTGACGTTCGAGACGCGCGAAGGCATCCTCAAGCATTGCTCGCGGGTCAACGCGGCGGCACTGGGCGAGCTGGGGCGGCGTTTCCTGGAGGGCGCGCAGCCGTCGCTGGAGGCCCAGCTGGCCAACCTGGCCGATGAAATCGCGTATAACAACCACGATATCGACGACGGCCTGCGCTCCGGCCTGCTGACGCTGGAGCAGCTGGACGAAGTGCCGATGTGGGGCCGCCACCGGGCCGAGGTATCCGCGGCGTTCCCGGGCATCAACGGACGGCGGGCGATCAACGAGACGGTCCGGCGCATGATCAATACGCTGATTGTCGACCTGATCGAGACCACCGGCCGCAATATCGCCGCCGCCAATCCGAAGTCGATCGACGACGTGCGCGCGGCCGGCCCGCTGGTTTCGTTCAGCCCGAAGATCCACGAGGAAGCCGCCGCGCTGAAGCGCTTCCTGTTCCGGCACCTGTACCGGCATTACCTGGTCATGCGCATGTCGGCCAAGGCCCAGCGCATCATCACGGACCTGTTCGGCGCTTTCATGCAGGATTCGCGTCTGCTGCCGCCGCAGTACCAGGCTGGCCATGGCGCTGACCAGCCGCGCCTGATCGCCCATTACATCGCCGGCATGACGGACCGCTACGCCATCCGCGAGCATCGCCGCATCTTTGCCGTCAGCGAGAGCAATTCGATCGGCTGACGGGGCACCCCGGATCTGAAAACGGGGACAGATCAAGGTATGATGCGGGCGTCTTTTGTCAGGGATGCCCGATGGCCCGCCTTCCCCGTTTCTCTCCCGCCGGCTTGCCGGCCATGGTGTTGCAGCGCGGCAACAACCGCCAGCCCGTATTCCTGGGGCCTGAGGACTACCTGCATTACCTCGATTGCCTGCGCATGGCGGCGCGCGAGCATGAACTTGCCATCCACGCCTATGCGCTGCGGCCCAACCATATCCATCTGGTGGCCTCGCCCAAGGGCCCCGATTCACTGAGTCTGACCATGCAGGCGGTGGGGCGTCGCTACGCGCGCCATTTCAACCGCGTGGCCGAACGGACTGGCACGCTCTGGGAAGGCCGCTTCCGCTCGGCGGTTATCGAAGCCGACACGTGGTTGCTGCCGGCCATGCTTTATGCCGAAGGCAACGCCATGCGGGCTGGCGAGGTCATGACACCCGAGGCAGATCGCTGGAGCAGCTACCGACATCACGCTGGCTTCGAGTCCAACCCGATTGTGAGTGATCACTCCCTCTACTGGGATCTTGGCAATACGCCCTTCGAGCGACAGTCGAACTACCGCGCGTTGACGGCGGAAGGCCTGTCCGGCCGCACGCTCGCCACGCTGCAAAAGCATGCGCATAGCGGCTGGCCCCTTGGGAGCGATACCTTCCTGATTCAGCTTGAACGTCACGCAACGCGGCGCGTGCAACCGCTGCCGAAAGGCCGACCAAGAAAGTCGGCTATTTCGGACGCCGAAGCGAGAGAAGCTGCAACAACGCAACACGGCCAATGATTCGCACCATAACGGTGCAAAAATGATTTCAAATTAATGTGTCCCCATTTAAAATCGCGACGTCTGTGGTGCAATATTTAATGTTTTCTGACCCCATTTAAAAATTGTGCGGGGTTTGGACGATTCTCTTATAGTTGCTCCACCCACAGTCATTGTGCGGCGCGTCACGCTCGTGTACGCCGCTGCGGTTCCAGCTGTCTGCCACGCCCGATCAAGAGGCCCCCCGCAACAGCCATCCCGTTCGGTCTATGCCCTTGCTGGCTGCGCAGCCTTCACCGGAATTCAGCCCGTGGACCACTCGCAACAATCTTCCGACCTCGCCGCCCGCCCGCAGGCCCAGGGCCTGTACGACCCCACCAACGAGCATGACGCCTGCGGCGTCGGCATGGTGGCGCATATCAAGGGCAAGAAATCCCACGAGATCATTTCGCAGGGTCTGAAGATCCTTGAGAACCTGGACCACCGGGGTGCCGTGGGTGCCGACGCGCTGATGGGCGATGGCGCCGGCATCCTGATCCAGATCCCGGACCAGTTCTACCGCGAAGAGATGGCCAAGCAGGGCGTGAAGCTGCCGCCCGCCGGCGAATACGGCGTGGGCATGATCTTCCTGCCGAAGGAACACGCCTCGCGCCTGGCGTGCGAGCAGGAGCTGGAACGCACCGTGCGCCTCGAAGGCCAGGTCGTGCTGGGCTGGCGCGACGTGCCGGTGGACTGCAATATGCCGATGTCCCCGACGGTGCGCACCACCGAGCCGGTGATCCGCCAGATCTTCATTGGCCGTGGCCGCGACATCATGACCACGGACGCGCTGGAACGTAAGCTCTACGTGATCCGCAAGACGGCCAGCCACGCCATCCAGGCGCTCAAGCTCAAGCATGGCAAGGAATACTTCGTGCCGTCGATGTCGGCCCGTACCGTCGTGTACAAGGGCCTGCTGCTGGCCAACCAGGTGGGCGAGTACTACCTGGACCTGCAGGACTCGCGCGCCGTGTCGGCCCTGGCCCTGGTGCACCAGCGCTTCTCCACCAACACGTTCCCGGCGTGGGAACTGGCCCACCCGTACCGCATGGTCGCCCACAACGGCGAAATCAACACGGTCAAGGGCAATGTGAACTGGGTGAACGCGCGTACCGGCGCGATCTCGTCGCCGGTGCTGGGCGACGACCTGCCCAAGCTGTGGCCGCTGATCTATCCGGGCCAGTCGGATACGGCATCGTTCGACAACTGCCTCGAACTGCTGACGATGGCCGGCTACCCGCTCGTCCACGCGATGATGATGATGATCCCGGAAGCCTGGGAACAGCACACGCTGATGGACGACAACCGTCGCGCCTTCTACGAATACCACGCCGCGATGATGGAGCCGTGGGACGGCCCCGCCGCGATCTGCTTCACCGACGGCCGCCAGATCGGCGCCACGCTGGACCGTAACG
This sequence comes from Cupriavidus sp. EM10, assembly GCF_018729255.1. Taxonomy (NCBI): domain Bacteria; kingdom Pseudomonadati; phylum Pseudomonadota; class Betaproteobacteria; order Burkholderiales; family Burkholderiaceae; genus Cupriavidus; species Cupriavidus sp. EM10. Next base: position 3,244,325 of record NZ_CP076060.1, on the reverse strand, counting down.
GCCTGCGTCCGGCCCGCTTCTACGTGACCGAGGACGATTTCGTCGTGCTGGCGTCGGAAGCCGGCGTGCTGCCGTTCCCCGAGTCGCGCATCGTCAACAAGTGGCGCCTGCAGCCGGGCAAGATGTTCCTGATCGACATGGAACAGGGCCGCATCATCGACGACAAGGAACTCAAGGACAACCTGGCCAACGCCAAGCCGTACAAGAGCTGGATCGACGCCGTGCGCATCAAGCTTGACGAGCTGGATGCCAACCCGGAAGACGTGGCCGCCGAGAAGAAGCCGGTGTCGCCGCTGCTGGACCGCCAGCAGGCGTTCGGCTACACGCAGGAAGACGTCAAGTTCCTGATGGCGCCGATGGCGCTGGCCGGCGAGGAAGCCACCGGCTCCATGGGCAACGACTCGCCGCTGGCCGTGCTGTCGTCGAAGAACAAGACGCTGTACCACTACTTCCGCCAGCTGTTCGCCCAGGTGACCAACCCGCCGATCGACCCGATCCGCGAGAACATGGTCATGTCGCTGGTGTCGTTCATCGGCCCGAAGCCGAACCTGCTGGAACTGAACAACATCAACCCGCCAATGCGCCTGGAAGTGTCCCAGCCCGTGCTGGACTTCAAGGACATCGCCAAGATCCGCAACATCGAGCACTACACCGGCGGCAAGTTCCGTTCGTACGAACTGAACATCTGCTACCCGGTGGCTTGGGGCAAGGAGGGCATCGAGGCCCGCCTGGCATCGCTGTGCGCCGAAGCCGTGGACGCCGTGCGCTCGGGCTACAACATCCTGATCGTGTCGGACCGCCGCGTCGACGACACCCAGGTTGCCATTCCCGCGCTGCTGGCCACGTCGGCCATCCACCATCACCTGGTGGAAAAGGGCCTGCGCACCTCGGCCGGCCTGGTCGTGGAAACCGGCTCGGCCCGTGAGGTGCATCACTTCGCGCTGCTGGCCGGCTACGGCGCCGAAGCCGTGCACCCGTACCTGGCCATGGAAACGCTGGCCGACATGGCCGCGGGCCTGTCGGGCGACCTGTCGCCGGAAAAGGCGGTCAAGAACTTCGTCAAGGCGATCGGCAAGGGCCTGTTCAAGGTGATGTCGAAGATGGGCATCTCCACGTACATGTCGTACACGGGCGCCCAGATCTTCGAGGCCATCGGCCTGTCGCGCGAACTGGTGCAGAAGTACTTCCACGGCACCCCGTCGAACGTCGAGGGCATCGGCATCTTCGAGGTGGCCGAGGAAGCGCTGCGCCTGCACACCGACGCGTTCGGCAGCAGCCCGGTGCTGAGCAACATGCTCGACGCCGGCGGCGAGTACGCATTCCGCATCCGCGGCGAAGAACACATGTGGACGCCGGATTCCATCGCCAAGCTGCAGCACTCGGTGCGCGCCGACGATGGCAAGGGCCAGTACCAGACGTACAAGGAATACGCGAACATCATCAACGACCAGAGCCGTCGCCACATGACGCTGCGCGGCCTGTTCGAGTTCAAGGTCGATCCCGCCCGCGCGATTCCGCTGGAAGAAGTGGAACCGGCCAAGGACATCGTCAAGCGCTTTGCCACGGGCGCCATGTCGCTGGGCTCGATCTCGACCGAAGCCCACGCAACGCTGGCCGTGGCGATGAACCGCATCGGCGGCAAGTCGAACACGGGCGAAGGCGGCGAGGACGAGAAGCGCTACCGCAACGAACTGCGCGGCATCCCCATCAAGCAGGGCGACTCGCTCAAGAGCATCCTGGGCGACCACGTGGTGGAAAAGGACCTGGAACTGAAGGCCGGCGATTCTCTGCGCTCGAAGATCAAGCAGGTGGCGTCGGGCCGTTTCGGCGTGACCGCCGAATACCTGGCATCGGCCGACCAGATCCAGATCAAGATGGCGCAGGGCGCCAAGCCGGGCGAAGGCGGCCAGCTGCCGGGCCACAAGGTGTCCGACTACATCGGCAAGCTGCGTTACTCGGTGCCGGGCGTGGGCCTGATCTCGCCGCCGCCGCACCACGACATCTACTCGATCGAGGATCTGGCACAGCTGATCCACGACCTGAAGAACGTGAACCCGGCATCGGATATCTCGGTGAAGCTCGTGTCCGAAGTGGGCGTGGGCACCGTGGCAGCCGGCGTGGCCAAGGCCAAGGCCGATCACGTGGTGATCGCCGGCCATGACGGCGGCACCGGCGCATCGCCGTGGTCGTCGATCAAGTACGCCGGTTCGCCGTGGGAACTGGGCCTGGCCGAAACGCAGCAGACGCTGATGCTCAACGGCCTGCGCAACCGCATCCGCGTGCAGGCCGACGGCCAGATGAAGACCGGACGCGACGTGGTGATCGGCGCGCTGCTGGGCGCCGACGAATTCGGCTTCGCCACGGCACCCCTGGTGGCCGAGGGCTGCATCATGATGCGCAAGTGCCACCTGAACACCTGCCCGGTGGGCGTGGCCACGCAGGATCCGGCGCTGCGCAAGAAATTCCAGGGCAAGCCCGAGCACGTGGTCAACTTCTTCTTCTTCGTAGCGGAAGAAGCGCGCGAGATCATGGCCCAGCTGGGTATCCGCACGTTCGACGAACTGATCGGCCGTGCCGATCTGCTCGATATCCGCGCCGGCATCGACCACTGGAAGGCACGCGGCCTGGACTTCAGCCGCATCTTCTTCCAGGCACCGATCCCGGCCGACGTGCCGCGCTACCACACCGACGTGCAGGATCACGGCCTGTCGGTGGAAGCCGGCAAGGCGCTGGACCACACGCTGATCGCCAAGGCGCGTCCGGCCATCGACAAGGGTGAGCGCGTGTCGTTCATCCAGCCGGTGAAGAACGTGAACCGCACGGTGGGCGCGATGCTGTCCGGCGTGGTGGCCAAGCAGTACGGCCACGAAGGCCTGCCCGACGACACGATCCACATCCAGTTCCAGGGCACGGCCGGGCAGTCGTTCGGCGCGTTCCTGGCGCACGGCATCACGATGGACCTGGTGGGCGACGCCAACGACTACGTGGGCAAGGGCCTGTCGGGCGGCCGCGTGATCGTGCGCACACCGCACGAGTTCCGTGGCGACCCCACCCGCAACATCATCGTCGGCAACACCGTGCTGTACGGCGCGCTGGCCGGCGAGGCGTTCTTCAACGGCGTGGGCGGCGAGCGCTTCGCGGTGCGTAACTCGGGCGCTACCGCCGTGGTGGAAGGCACCGGCGACCATGGCTGCGAGTACATGACCGGCGGTACGGTCGTCGTGCTGGGCGGCACGGGCCGCAACTTCGCGGCCGGCATGTCGGGCGGCGTGGCCTACGTCTATGACGAGGACGGCCTGTTCGACAAGCGCTGCAACACGTCGATGGTGGCGCTGGAGGCAGTGCTTGCCGCGGCCGACCAGCAGAAGGGCCAGCCCGAAGCGCAATGGCACAAGTTCAACGGCACCCGCCAGCTGGACGAAGTGATCCTGCGCAACCTGATCGAGCAGCATTTCCGCTACACCGGTTCGGAGCGCGCCAAGGCGCTGCTGGCCGACTGGACCACGGCGCGCCGCAAGTTCGTCAAGGTCTTCCCGACCGAGTACAAGCGCGCGCTGGGCGAGATGTTCGAAAAGGAACAGGCTGCCCGCGACAGCGATCGCGAAGCGGTAGCCGCCTGACCGGCAGCCACACCACGAGAGCGGCGCAGTGGCCACGGCTGCGGCGCCAACAAGATACTGACCCACGCGAGGCCGGCCCGGCCGCCTCGCGCCAGCAAGACCAAGGATGCAACATGGGTAAGGCGACAGGCTTTCTCGAATTTCCGCGCCAGAACGAAGGCTACGAACCGGTAGTCAAGCGGGTGAAGCACTACAAGGAATTTGTGTTCGCGCTCTCCGACAGCGAAGCGAAGGTCCAGGGTGCGCGCTGCATGGACTGCGGTATCCCGTTCTGCAACAACGGCTGCCCGGTCAACAACATCATTCCCGACTTCAACGACCTGGTGTACCGCCAGGACTGGAAGTCGGCGATCGAAGTGCTGCACCAGACCAACAACTTCCCCGAGTTCACGGGCCGCATCTGCCCGGCACCGTGCGAGGCGGCTTGCACGCTGGGCATCAACGAGCTGCCGGTGGGCATCAAGTCGATCGAGCACGCGATCATCGACAAGGCCTGGGAAGAAGGCTGGGTGGCGCCGCAGGTGCCGAAGCACAAGACCGGCAAGACCGTGGCCGTGGTGGGCTCGGGCCCCGCTGGCATGGCTGCCGCGCAGCAGCTGGCGCGCGCTGGCCATGACGTGACTGTGTTCGAGAAGAACGACCGCGTCGGCGGCCTGCTGCGCTACGGCATCCCTGACTTCAAGATGGAGAAGGACCTGATCGACCGCCGCATCGAGCAGATGCAGGCCGAAGGCGTGACCTTCCGCGCGGGCGTGATGGTGACCGACGGCGCGCTGCCGGCCGGTATCAAGAACTACGCCCGTGAAACCATCTCGGCGCAGGCCCTGATGGACCAGTTCGACGCCGTGGTGCTGGCGGGTGGCTCGGAAGTGCCGCGCGACCTGCCCGTGCCGGGCCGCGAGCTGGCCGGCGTGCACTACGCGCTGGAATTCCTGATTCCGCAGAACAAGGAAGTGGCTGGCGACGGCGCCAACGACATCCGCGCCGAAGGCAAGCACGTGATCGTGATTGGCGGCGGCGATACGGGGTCTGACTGCGTGGGTACGTCGAACCGCCACGGCGCCGAATCGGTGACCCAGTTCGAACTGCTGCCGCAGCCGCCGGAAGAAGAGAACAAGCCGCTGGTGTGGCCGTACTGGCCGATCAAGCTGCGCACGTCGTCTTCGCATGACGAAGGCTGCTCGCGTGACTGGTCGGTGGCCACCAAGGAACTGATGGGCGAGAACGGCAAGGTCACGGCGCTGAAGGCGTGCCGCGTGGAGTGGAAGGACGGCAAGATGCAGGAAGTGCCGGGCAGCGAGTTCGTGCTGAAGGCCGACCTGGTGCTGCTGGCCATGGGCTTCACGAACCCGGTGGGCTCGATGCTGAAAGCGTTTGGCGTGGACACCGACGCTCGCAAGAACGCCAAGGCCGCGACCGAAGGCGACCGTGCCTACCAGACCAACGTGCCTAAGGTGTTTGCCGCTGGCGACGTACGCCGTGGCCAGTCGCTGGTGGTCTGGGCCATCCGCGAAGGCCGCCAGGCCGCCCGTTCGGTCGATGCCTTCCTGATGGGCCACACGGAACTGCCGCGCTAAGCTGCCCGCGCCGGACCGAAAACACCCCGCATGCCGCAAGGCTGCGGGGGTTTTTCTATGAAGGGAAGGGCAGGGCTCCGACCTACAGCAGGCAGCCCATCAACATCGCGCCTTCCCCGTAGCTCGCCAGCTTGGCCGCGTGCATGCCGGCGGCCAGCGGCGCGTACCCAAGCCTGCGCCAGTACCCGTCGGCCGCTTGCACCGCGATCAGACGCGACGACCGCAGGCCGTCTTTCATCGCCCGGTCGCGCGCCGCGCCATGCAGTCGTGAGGCCAGCCCGGCCCCACGCCCGATTGGCGAAACGGCCATGTCGTGGATAAACCACGTCAGCGGTTCCGTATCGGGCCAGTCGCGCACAAGCCGGCCGTTCCACGGCGGCAGCGATGCCTCGGGCCAGGCGTGGGTAAACAGGTAGGCGGCTAGGGAAGGACCGGATTGGCCATCGTGCGATGTCGGGGCCAAGGCAGCCACCCAGCAGGTGGTGGGAGACAGCATCAGCCGGCTTTCCAGCGCATCGGCGGACTCGACCAGCGCGTCGCCATAGCACTGCGCCTGGATGGCGAGCACGGCGGGCAGGTCGGCGGCACGCATTGGCCGCAGGACGAATTCAGGCATCGGCCGATTATACGGGCGCTCACATTGGGGTCCGCCCGGAGAGCGTTTACGCGGTCTGTGCGCTGCCAGGCAATGTCCCTACAATTTCCTCAAACTAGATAAGAAGAGACTGCCTCGAAATCCCTTTCAGCCGATTTGGCGCCGTAGCGGTGGGCTACGGCCCGGAGGAAATTGATGTCCGAAGTACGCAAATACATGCGGCTTTGGCGAGGTATAGCGAAGTTGCCAATACTCGCTGCCAGATGGTCGGGGACGGTTGCCGTGGCGTTGTGCACGGTGACGGCCCTTGCTCAGCCGCCCGCAGTCGCCCAGCTTGCCAGCATTCCGTCCGCCATGCGCGTGGAAACGCCGAGCCGCCAGATGTCGTTCCCGGCCCGGCCGCTGCGCCTGATCGTGCCATTCCCGGCCGGCGGCGTGGCCGATGCCGTCGCGCGCCTGCTGGCCGAACGCCTGGCCCAGCGGCTGGGCGTTCCTGTCGAGGTGGACAATCGCCCCGGCGCGTCCGGCACCATGGCCGGCGACCTGGTGGCCAAGGCCAGTTCCGACGGCCACACGCTGCTGTTCCATCAGGCCAACATGCTGATCCAGCCCGGGCTGGAGCCGGTGCCCTATGACGTGATGCGTGACTTCACGCCTGTGGCACGTGTGGCGGCCACGCCACTGTTTCTGGTGATCGATGGCCATTTGCCGATGACTACGGCCCAGCAATGGGTGACGGCCGTGCGGTCGAGCCCGGCCTCATATAGCTACGGCTATGGCCAGGCCGGCAGCCCGTCGCATCTCTATGCGGAATACGCGGTGCGCGGCATGCCGACCAGCGTGCCGCTGGTGGTAGCCAAGGGCGAAAGCGCGGTCGTCCAGGAAATGCTCGCCGGCCGGATCAGCGCCTGTTTCTGTTCGTGGGCCGCCGTGCAGAGCCACGTGCGCTCGGGTGCATTGAGAATCCTGGGCGTGACCGGTCCGGTGCGCTCGCCGTTGTCGCCGCAGGTGCCGACGCTGCAGGAGGCCGGCATGGAAGGTTACGGCGCGCTGGCCTGGTATGGCGTGATGGCGCCGGCCAAGACGCCCCGGGCGATCGTGGCCCGGCTGGCCACGGAGCTGGACAGTGTGACCAACGAACGGGGCGTGCAGGCCCAGTTGATGGCCGCCGGTCTGACGCCGGTGCGCGATTCGCCCGACGCCTTTGCCACCGCCATCCGCTCGGAATCGGTGCAGTGGCAGGTGATCCTGCGCCAGACAGGACCCCGGGCGGAGCCCTGAACGCCCCCGGAGCGCACAGGGGCCGCCGCCCGTGCATGGGCGGCGTCACACCCGTGTCACCGATTGTTGTCGGCTGCGCAATGGTGAGATCACCACACGGGACGGCGACCGATAGGTAGTAGCCCTTATAATGGCCGCCTGTTCAAATCCGGTGACATCGTGACCGCTACCGTGCCGAACCCGTCTGGCCAGGTCTTTACAGGCCCCAACGTCGTCGAACTCGCGGATGTCGATTTCGCGTACGCGGCTGGCGACAAGCCCATCCTGTCCGGCCTTTCCATGCGCTTCCCGCGCGGGAAGGTGGTGGCCGTCATGGGCGGATCGGGCTGCGGCAAGACCACGGTGATGCGCCTGGTGGGCGGCATGGTGCGCCCGCAGCGCGGCCGGGTGACGTTCAACGGCGCCGATATCGACGCCATGGACCAGACCGCGCTCTACGCGGTGCGCCGCCAGATGGGGATGCTGTTCCAGTTTGGCGCGCTGTTCACTGACCTGTCGGTATTCGACAACGTCGCGTTCCCGCTGCGCGAGCACACCGACCTGCCCGAATCGATGATTCGCGACCTGGTGCTGATGAAGCTCAATGCGGTAGGGCTGCGCGGGGCGCGCGACCTGATGCCGGCACAGATCTCGGGCGGCATGGCGCGGCGCGTGGCGCTGGCGCGGGCCATCGCGCTGGACCCGTCGCTGCTGATGTACGACGAGCCGTTCGCCGGGCTGGACCCGATCTCGCTCGGGCTGACGGCCAACCTGATCCGCGACCTCAACGACGCGCTGGGCGCCAGCACGATCATCGTCTCGCACGACGTGCAGGAGACCTTCCAGATCGCCGATTACGTCTATTTCATTGCCAACGGCAAGATTGCCGCCGAAGGGGCGCCTGACGACCTGCGCGCCTCGGACGACCCGTTCGTGCGCCAGTTCGTGCACGCCGAGGCCGATGGCCCGGTGCCATTCCACTACGGCGGCCCCACGCTGGCCGAAGATTTCCTGGCCGGAGGCGCGCGTTGACCGGCTTCTTCACTACCATCGGCGCCGCGGTGCGCCAGTTCGTGGGCGGCCTGGGCCGCGCCACGCGCATGTTCCTGGCCGTGCTGGCGCTGTCGCCGGCCCTGCTGCGGCGCTTCCGGCTGATATCGGACCAGGTGTTCTTCGTCGGCAACCTGTCGCTGGTGATCATCGCCGTGTCGGGGCTGTTCGTCGGCTTCGTGCTGGGCCTGCAGGGCTACTACACGCTGAACCGGTACGGATCAGAGCAGGCGCTGGGCCTGCTGGTGGCGCTTTCGCTGGTGCGTGAACTGGGGCCGGTGGTGTCGGCGCTGCTGTTCGCGGGCCGCGCGGGCACGTCGCTGACCGCCGAAATCGGGCTGATGAAGGCCGGCGAGCAGCTGACCGCCATGGAAATGATGGCCGTCAACCCGTTGCAGCGCGTGATCGCGCCGCGTTTCTGGGCCGGTGTCATCGCCATGCCGATCCTGGCCGCGATCTTCAGCGCGGTGGGTATCCTGGGCGGCTACCTGGTGGGCGTGCAACTGATCGGCGTGGACGCCGGCGCCTTCTGGTCGCAGATGCAGGGCGGCGTGGATGTGCGCGCCGACGTGCTGAACGGCGTGATCAAGAGCTTTATTTTTGGCATTGCGGTGACGTTCATCGCGCTGTACCAGGGATTCGAGGCGAACCCGACGCCCGAGGGCGTCTCGCGCGCCACCACGCGCACGGTGGTGATGGCGTCGCTGGCCGTGCTCGGCCTGGATTTCCTGCTGACCGCGCTGATGTTCAGCTGACAAGCATTCGACAAGAGACTCGCATGAAGAAAAATTCGCTCGACTACTGGGTGGGGTTGTTCGTGGTGGTGGGGTTTGCCGCCCTGCTGTTCCTGGCGCTGAAGGCCGGCAACATGAGCAGCCTGTCGTTCCAGGACACCTACGCCGTGACCGCGCAGTTCGACAATATCGGCGGCCTGAAGCCGCGCGCGCCGGTCAAGAGCGCCGGCGTGGTGGTGGGCCGCGTGGCGTCGATCGACTTCGACGACAAGCAGTACCAGGCCACGGTGACGATGAACCTGGACAAGCGCTACGAATTCCCGCGCGATACGTCGGCCAAGATCCTGACCTCGGGCCTGCTCGGCGAGCAGTACATCGGTCTGGAAGCCGGCGGCGACGACAAGATGCTGGCCCAGGGCGGCAAGATCACGATGACGCAGTCCGCCGTGGTGCTGGAAAACCTGATCGGCCAGTTCCTGTACAACAAGGCGGCTGATGCCGGCGCCGGCGGCAACAGCGGCAACGGCGGCGCAGCGGCCCCGGCTTCCGCGCCGTCCTCCTCTTCTTCGTCGAATGCGTCCGGCCCGGGTGCGGCGGCCCTGCCGGCCGCCCCGGGGACGGGCGGCAACAAATGAGCACTTTCATCGTCTGACCGCGGCATCGGTGGCCGCGCTGGCCCTGGCCGGCTGTGCCACCGGGCCCAACGCCAACCCGGCAGACCCGCTGGAGCCGTTCAACCGTGGCGTTTCCACGTTCAACGACAACCTGGACAAGTACGCGCTGAAGCCGGTGGCCGAGGGCTACCAGGACTACATCCCGTCGCCGGTGCGCACGGCGGTGGGCAACTTCTTCTCGAATGTCAGCGACGTCTACTCGGCGGCCAACAACCTGCTGCAGGGCAAGCCATCGCGGGCGGCGGAAGACACCATGCGCGTGGCCATCAACAGCGTGCTGGGCCTGGGCGGCCTGATCGACATCGCCACGCCGGCCGGCCTGCCGAAGTACAAGGAAGACTTTGGCCAGACCATGGGCGTGTGGGGCGTGCCGTCTGGCCCGTACCTGGTGCTGCCGCTGTTCGGACCGAGCAGCGTGCGTGACGGCACTGGCATGGTGGTGGACCGCTTCATGGATCCTACGACCTATATCTCGCCCTGGTATGCGAGCCTGTCGGTGTCGACCGTGCGCGTGATCGACGGCCGGGCGCAGCTGCTGGGCGCAACGGGGCTGATCGAGGCCGCCGCGCTGGACAAGTACGCCTTCCTGCGCGATTCGTACCTGCAGCGCCGCGAATACCTGATTCGTGATGGCAATCCCGCGCCGCAAGAGGATGACGACCAGCCGGAGCCGTCGCAGCCACCAGAGGCGCCGCAGGGCCCGGATGGCGGCAAGGCCGCCCCGGCCGGGTCCGGCACGAAGGAGGGCTGAGGCGCCCAGGGCAGACTTCCGGACGTTTGCCCGCCAGCCTCGACAGGGCCACGCCTGGCGCGCCTGTGAGCGTGCTGTGAGGCCTGAAACAAAGTGTATGAAAGTGGCGTTTGATGCATGTGCGTGTACCATGCCCGACTGACGCCTGTGTTTCAATGAATTCCGATGGCGGCGCGTTGTTGCCCTGTCGGATGGGCGCGAACCTGCCGATACCCTGCAGGTGCCGTCCCCGGAAAGAAAGGAAAATTCACATGATCAAGCGACTGCTGCTTCCCTTCCTCACTGTTGTTGCCTTTGCCGGCGCGGGCGCTGCGCAGGCGCAGCAAGCCGATGCCTCGACGCCGGACGGGCTGGTCAAGGCGGTGGTGACCGATGTGATGTCCACCGTGCAGTCCGACAAGGACATGCAAGCCGGCAACATCGGCAAGATCACGCAGCTCGTCGAGCAGAAGATCCTGCCGCACGCCAACTTCACGCGTACCACGCAGATCGCCATGGGCCGTAACTGGTCGAAGGCCACGCCAGAACAGCAGAAGGTGATTACCGACGAGTTCAAGACGCTGCTGATCCGTACCTACGCCGGCGCCATTGCCCAGATCCGCGACCAGAAGGTGCAGTTCCGTCCGTACCGCGGTACGGCTGACGACACCGATGCCACGATCCGCACCCAGGTGATCAACAAGGGCGAGCCGATCCAGATGGATTACCGCCTGGAAAAGACCCCGAAGGCTGGAAGGTCTATGACATCAACGTGCTGGGCGCCTGGCTGACCGAAGCCTACAAGGGCAGCTTCAACACCATCGCCAACCAGCAGGGCGTGGACGGCGTCATCAAGACGCTGCAGGACCGCAACCGCCAGCTGGCCAACGCCAAGAGCTGATCGGCTGACGCGCGCGATTCTGGTTGCGCCGCAGCACGGCGCGGCCAAACTGGTCTACAATGCCCAGACGCTCCCGCCCCCGGGCGGGAGTTTTCATTTCGAAGCTACATCCCATCGCCTTCCATCCATGCCTGCCCTTGGCTCTTCGCTGACCAACCGCAACGCCGCCACCGTGCTGCGTGACGGGCTGTCGCGTGTGCAGCAGGGCGACGTGACGGTGGATTGCAGCGCGTTGAGCCAGGTGGATTCCTCCGCCGTGGCCGTGCTGCTGGCCTGGCAACGGGCCGCCGCCCAGCGCGGGCAGTCGCTGGCCATTGCCGGCGCCTCGCCGCAACTGCGGTCGCTGGCCAGCCTCTACGGGGTCGAGGGCCTGCTTGGCCTGGCTGCCGCCACCCCTACCGACCCGGAACACCACCACCACCGACATTGAACCGGCATCCGTTGCCGTGCGCGTTCCGTTGCGTGCGGTCATGCGATGCCACGGCGTCGGGCCGAGGGGCTGGCGCCGCGCCGGGCAGAGCGGGAGAACCCCGCATCCCCTATAATTCCGGGTTGTTCGTCCCCAAGTCGCCCCCAAGTGTCCTGACACGATCCACAGGTGCTGCGCGGCTAACCTCAGGGGCGTCCCCCCAAATCCAGGTAAGGCTGACCGCCAGGCGGCGCCATCCCAAGACATTCGGCCATGAAAGCCATCGAAATTACCGATGTCCGCAAGCGCTACCGCAACCTGCAGGCGCTCAAGGGTGTCAGTTTCAGCGTCGAGCGCGGCGAATTCTTTGGCCTGCTCGGCCCCAACGGCGCCGGCAAGACCACGCTGATCTCCATTCTCGCCGGACTGAACCGCGCCGATTCGGGTTCGGTCAGCGTGCTGGGCCACGATGTGGTGGATGACTACCGCATGGCGCGCCGCATGCTGGGCGTGGTGCCCCAGGAGCTGGTTTTCGATCCGTTCTTCACGGTGCGCGAGACGCTGCGGCTGCAGTCCGGCTATTTCGGCCTGTCGCGCAACGACGACTGGATCGACGAGATCATGGCCAACCTGGACCTCACCAACAAGGCCGACAGCAACATGCGCCAGCTTTCGGGCGGCATGAAGCGCCGCGTTCTGGTGGCCCAGGCGCTGGTGCACCGCCCGCCGGTCATCGTGCTGGACGAACCGACCGCCGGCGTGGACGTGGAACTGCGCCAGACGCTCTGGAAGTTCATTTCGCGGCTGAATCGCGAAGGCCACACGATCATCCTGACCACCCACTACCTGGAAGAAGCCGAGGCGCTGTGCGACCGCATCGCCATGCTCAAGTTCGGCGAGGTGGTGGCGCTGGACCGCACCAGCAGCCTGCTGAACCAGTTCGCGGGGCTGCAGCTGGTGCTGACACTGTCGAAAGGTACGCTGCCGGCCGAGCTGGAAGCGCTGCGCACGCCGGGCAACCCGGGCGAGCGCGCCCATCGGCTGCGGCTGTCGGGCTACGAGGCCGTGGAGCCCATCCTGGCCGCGCTGCGCGCCGCCGGTTGTGAAGTCGAAGACATGGAAATCAGCAAGGCCGACCTGGAGGACGTGTTCGTGCAGATCATGCGCCGCGAAGGCGAGATGCCCGGCAGTACCCCGAACACCGCCATGGAGGCCGCGGCATGAAGAATCCGGTCGAGGTCAATGTGGCCCAGCGCGAGGAACAGCGGCTGGCATCGATGGGCGTCGGCGGCCTGGTCGGCTTTCGCACGCTGCTCTACAAGGAAGTGCTGCGTTTCTGGAAAGTGTCTTTCCAGACCGTGGCCGCGCCGGTGCTGACGGCCGTGCTGTACCTGCTGATCTTCGGCCACGTGCTCGAAGACCGGGTTCGCGTGTACGACCAGATCAGCTATACCGCCTTCCTGGTGCCCGGCCTGGTGATGATGAGCGTGCTGCAGAACGCCTTCGCCAACAGTTCGTCGTCGCTGATCCAGTCGAAGATCACCGGCAACCTTGTGTTCATCCTGCTGCCGCCGCTGTCACACTGGGAAATGTTCGGCGCCTACGTGGTGGCGTCGATCGTGCGCGGACTCTGCGTAGGCCTGGGCGTGCTGCTGGTGACGGCGTGGTTCGCCCACCTGCATTTCGCCCATCCGCTGTGGATCCTGGTGTTCGGGCTGGCCGGTGCCGGCATCCTGGGCACGCTGGGGCTGATCGCCGGCATCTGGGCCGAGAAGTTCGACCAGCTGGCCGCCTTCCAGAATTTTCTGATCATGCCAGCCACGTTCCTGTCGGGCGTGTTCTATTCGATTCATTCCTTGCCGCCGTTCTGGCAGGCCGTGTCGCACGCCAACCCGTTCTTCTACATGATCGACGGGTTCCGCTTCGGCTTCTTCGGCGTGTCCGACGTGCCGCCGCTGCACAGCCTGGCCGTGGTGGCCGTGGCGTTCGTGGTGCTGGCCGCGCTGGCGCTGCGCCTGCTGCGCAAGGGTTACAAGCTGCGGCACTGATCTGCCGCAATCACCGAATTCACAGAGACAGACATGCTGCCTACTCCGGAACAAGTCAGGGACTACATTGCCCAAGGGTTGCCCTGCGAACATCTGCAAGTGGAGGGCGACGGCCAGCACTTCTTCGCCACGATCGTGAGCGGGGAGTTCGAGGGCAAGCGCCTGATCCAGCGGCATCAGCGTGTCTACGCGGCGCTGGGCGACCGCATGCGCGCCGAAATCCATGCGCTGTCGATGAAGACCCTGACGCCGGCCGAATGGCAGGCTGGCGGCGCCAGGTAACGCGCGCCGACACCTCAACCGACAATACGCCGGCGGGACCAAGCCCGTCGGCTGACAAGACAGAAACATGGACAAATTCCAGATCCAGGGCAACGGGCCGCTCAAGGGCGAAGTCCGAGTCTCGGGCGCCAAGAACGCCGCGCTGCCGATCCTGTGCGCCGGCCTGCTGACCGCCGATACCGTATCGCTGTCCAACGTACCCGACCTGCAGGACACGCGCACGATGCTCAAGCTGCTGCGCCAGATGGGCATGCAGGCCGACATGGCGAACGGCGTGGCCACGCTGAACGGGGCCGACATCAATTCGCCCGAGGCCTCCTACGACCTCGTGAAGACCATGCGCGCGTCGATCCTGGTGCTGGGCCCGCTGGTGGCGCGCTTTGGCGAGGCCCGCGTGTCGTTGCCCGGCGGGTGCGGCATTGGCGCACGACCGGTGGACCAGCACATCAAGGGCCTGCAGGCCATGGGTGCCGAGATCACCATCGAGCACGGCTTCATCCACGCCCGCGCCAGCCGCCTGAAGGGTGCGCGCGTGGTGACGGACATGATCACCGTGACCGGCACCGAGAACCTGCTGATGGCCGCGACGCTGGCCGAGGGCGAAACCGTGCTGGAGAACGCCGCGCGCGAACCCGAGGTGACCGACCTGGCCGAGCTGCTGGTCAAGATGGGCGCGAAGATCGAGGGCATCGGCACCGACCGCCTGATCGTGCAGGGCGTGGACAAGCTCCACGGCGCGCAGCACAGCGTGGTGGCCGACCGCATCGAGGCCGGCACGTTCCTGTGCGCCGCCGCCGCGTCGCTGGGCGACATCGTCGTGCGCGATGTGCCTCCGCTGATCCTGGACGCCGTGCTGCTCAAGCTGCGCGAGACCGGTGCCACGATCGAGACCGGCGACGACTGGATCCGCCTGGCCATGCCGCAACGCCCGCAGGCCGTGAGCTTCCGCACGTCGGAATATCCGGCCTTCCCGACCGACATGCAGGCCCAGTTCATGGCGCTGAACGCCGTGGCCGAGGGCACCGCGCGCATCACCGAGACGATTTTCGAAAACCGCTTCATGCACGTGCAGGAATTGAACCGCCTGGGCGCGAGCATCACGGCCGAGGGCAATACCGCCGTGGTGACGGGCGTGCCGCGCCTGTCCGGCGCCAACGTGATGGCCACCGACCTGCGCGCATCGGCCAGCCTGGTCATCGCCGGCCTGGTGGCAGATGGCGAAACGACGATCGACCGGATCTACCACCTGGATCGCGGCTACGACCGCATGGAAGACAAGCTGTCGGCCGTCGGCGCGAAGATCCGCCGCATCGCCTGACCGGAAGCGGTCACCAAGGCCGCCCCGTCCCAAAGCCGCCCCGAACCTAGAAGAACTGACGATGAGTCCCGCTTTCAACGCCTCGCCCAACCAGCTGACGCTGGCACTGTCCAAGGGCCGCATCTTTACCGAAACGCTGCCGCTGCTGGCCGCGGCCGGCATCCAGGTGACCGAGGACCCCGAGACCTCGCGCAAGCTGATCCTGCCGACGTCCGATCCGGCCGTGCGCGTGATCATCGTGCGTGCATCGGACGTGCCGACCTACGTGCAATACGGCGCGGCCGACTTTGGCGTGGCCGGCAAGGATGTGCTGATGGAAAGCGGCATGACCGGCCTGTACGCGCCGATCGACCTGAACATCGCGCGCTGCCGCATGTCGGTGGCGGTGCCGGCCGGGTTCGACTACGCCAAGGCCGTGCGGCAGGGCGCCCGGCTGGCCGTGGCCACCAAGTACGTGCAGACCGCGCGCGAGCATTTTGCCAAGAAGGGCGTGCACGTGGACCTGATCAAGCTGTACGGCTCGATGGAGCTGGGCCCGCTGGTGGGGCTGTCCGATGCCATCGTCGACCTGGTCAGCACCGGCGGCACGCTGCGTGCGAACAATCTGGTCGAGGTGGAGGAGATCGTGCAGATCTCGTCGCGCCTGGTGGTCAACCAGGCGGCACTGAAACTGAAACGGGAACGGCTGACGCCGATTCTCGAAGCATTCGAACGGGCCTCGGCGGCGCTCGCCTGAGGTACGCACAAGTTGAAACCGACCGGGAATCCGTCAGGGATTCCGCGAGGACAAGCAGTCATGAACGAAACCGATATGGAAAACCTGTCGATCCGCCGGCTCGACTCGACCGAGTCCGGTTTTGCCGATGCCCTGCGCCAGGTGCTGGCGTTCGAGGCGTCGGAAGACGAGGCCATCGATCGCGCCGCGGCCGATATCCTGGCTGACGTGCGCCGCCGTGGCGACGAGGCCGTGCTGGAATACACCCGCCGCTTCGACCGCCTGGAAGCGCCGTCGATGGGCGCGCTGGAACTGTCGCAATCCCAGCTCGAAGCCGCGCTGGAGGACCTGGAGCCCAAGCGCCGCGCCGCGCTGGAGGCCGCCGCCGCCCGCGTGCGCGCCTATCACGAGAAGCAGAAGATCGAGTGCGGCAGCCATAGCTGGGAATACACCGAGTCCGACGGCACGATGCTCGGCCAGAAGGTGACCCCGCTGGATCGCGTGGGCCTGTACGTGCCCGGCGGCAAGGCGGCGTATCCGTCGTCGGTGCTGATGAATGCGATTCCGGCCCGCGTGGCCGGCGTCAAGGAAGTCATCATGGTCGTGCCCACGCCCGGTGGCGTGCGCAACGAGCTGGTGCTGGCCGCCGCGCAGATCGCCGGCGTGGACCGCGTCTTCACGATCGGCGGTGCCCAGGCCGTGGGCGCGCTGGCCTATGGTACGGCCACGCTGCCGCAGGTGGACAAGATCGTCGGCCCCGGCAATGCCTACGTGGCGGCCGCCAAGCGCCGCGTGTTCGGCACGGTCGGTATCGACATGATCGCCGGCCCGTCCGAGATCCTGGTGATCTGCGATGGCACGACCGATCCGGACTGGGTGGCCATGGACCTGTTCTCGCAGGCCGAGCACGACGAACTGGCGCAGTCGATCCTGCTGTGCCCGGACGACGCCTACCTGAATCGCGTGGAAGAAAGCATCCAGCGCCAGCTGCCGACGATGCCGCGCCGCGAGGTGATCGCTGCATCGCTGTCGGGCCGCGGCGCGCTGATCAAGGTGCGCGACATGGAAGAAGCCTGCGAGATCGCCAATGCCATCGCGCCGGAGCACCTGGAGATCTCGGCCGAGAACCCGCGCCAGTGGAGCGAGAAAATCCGCCACGCGGGCGCCATCTTCCTGGGCCGCTATACCAGCGAATCGCTGGGCGACTACTGCGCGGGCCCCAACCACGTGCTGCCCACCTCGCGCACTGCGCGCTTCTCGTCGCCGCTGGGCGTGTACGACTTCCAGAAGCGTTCGAGCCTGATCGAGGTCAGCGAGGGCGGGGCGCAGATGCTGGGCCAGATCGCCGCCGAACTGGCCTATGGCGAGGGGCTGCAAGCGCATGCCCGCTCGGCCGAATATCGTTTCAAGCGTTAAGCCTCTTCTTACAGCCGGACCAACAAGGACCATCATGTCAGCCGTGGATTCATCCCTGATCGAACGCATCATCCGTGACGACGTGCGCGCCATGGGCGCCTACCATGTCGCCGACTCGCACGGACTGGTGAAGCTCGACGCGATGGAGAACCCCTACCGGCTGCCGCCCGAGCTGCGCGCGGAACTGGCGGCGCGGCTGGGCGAGGTGGCCCTGAACCGTTACCCGGTGCCGAGCAGCGAGGAATTGCGCGCCAGGCTGAAGTCGGTCATGAACGTGCCGGCCGGCATGGACGTGATGCTGGGCAATGGTTCCGATGAACTGATCAGCATCATTTCGCTGGCCGCCGCGAAGCCAGGTGCCAAGGTGCTGGCGCCGGTGCCGGGCTTCGTCATGTATGCGATGTCGGCGCAGTTTGCCGGCCTGGAGTTCGTCGGTGTGCCGCTGCGCGCCGATTTCACGCTGGACCGCGCCGCGATGCTGGCCGCGATGGCCGAGCACAAGCCCGCCATCATCTACCTGGCCTATCCGAACAACCCCACCGGCAACCTGTTTGACGCCGCCGACATGGAGGCGATCGTGCGCGCCGCCCAGGGCGAGGTGTGCCAGAGCCTGGTGGTGGTGGACGAGGCCTACCAGCCGTTCGCCCAGGAAAGCTGGATGCCGCGCCTCACCGGGTTCGGCAACCTGCTGGTGATGCGGACGGTATCGAAGCTGGGCCTGGCCGGTATCCGCCTGGGCTACATGGCCGGATCGCCAGAATGGCTGTCGCAGCTGGACAAGGTTCGCCCGCCGTACAACGTCAACGTCCTGACCGAAGCCACCGCACTGTTCGCGCTGGAACATGTGAACGTGCTGGACGACCAGGCCGCGCAGCTGCGCGCAGAACGCTCGAAGCTGGCCGACGCCATGGCGGCCATGCCCGGCGTGACGGTCTTCCCGAGCGCCGCCAATTTCCTGCTGGTGCGCGTGGCGGATGCGGCACAGACGTTCGAGCGGGTGCTGGCGCGGAAGGTATTGATCAAGAACGTGAGTAAAATGCACGCATTGCTGGCCAACTGTCTGCGCGTGACGGTCAGCACCTCCGAAGAAAACGCGCAGTTTCTTGAGGCATTCCGTGCCTCATTGCAGGATTAACCCCACCATGCGTGTTGCAGAGGTCACCCGCAATACCTCGGAAACGCAGATTCGCGTTTCGCTGAACCTTGATGGCACCGGCCGCCAGAAGCTGGCATCCGGCGTGCCGTTCCTCGACCACATGCTGGACCAGATTGCCCGGCATGGCATGTTCGACCTGGAGGTCGAGGCCACGGGCGACACCCATATCGACGACCACCATACGGTCGAAGACGTCGGCATTACGCTGGGCCAGGCCGTGGCGCGCGCCATCGGCGACAAGAAGGGCATCACCCGCTACGGCCACAGCTACGTGCCGCTGGACGAGTGCCTGTCGCGCGTGGTGATCGATTTCTCGGGCCGTCCGGGCCTGGAATTCCACGTGCCGTTCACGCGCGCCCGGGTGGGCAGCTTCGACGTCGACCTGACGATCGAGTTCTTCCGCGGCTTCGTCAACCACGCCGGCGTGACGCTCCATATCGACAACCTGCGCGGCATCAACGCCCACCACCAGTGCGAGACGGTGTTCAAGGCCTTTGGCCGTGCGCTGCGCATGGCGGTGGAGCTGGACCCGCGCGCGGGCAACCAGATTCCATCGACCAAGGGTTCGCTCTGACCCATACTGGCTACCTGGTACCGACCTGATCCACTGACCTGCGCCCCCTTAAAGCAGGCGTGCCGGCTGGTTGCGGCGACGCTGACCACCACCGACACACCTGCATCCGATGGATACGCTCAAGTCTTTCATCTCGCTGCTGGCGCTGATCAATCCGATCGGGGCGATCCCGTTCTTCATCAGCCTGACCAGCCAGCAGACCGAGGCGGAAAAGCTGAAGACGATCAAGACGGCGTCGATTGCCGTGGCGATCGTGGTGGGCTTGTCGGCGTTGCTGGGCCAGCAGATCATCGAGTTCTTCAATATCTCGGTGGCGTCGCTGCAGGTGGGCGGCGGGCTGATCATGATCATGATGGCCATGAACATGCTGAACGCCCAGACCGGCCGCACCAAGGCCACGCCGGAGGAAGAGGACGAGGCCGAGGCCAAGACCAGCATCGCGGTGGTGCCGCTGGCACTGCCGCTGCTGACCGGGCCGGGATCGATCAGCACCGTGATCGTGTATGCGGGCAAGACGCATCACTGGTACGAGCTGCTGATCCTGGTTGCCATCGGCGTGGTGCTGGGCCTGGTGGTGTATGGCACGTTCCGTGCGGCGGACCCGATCGCGCGGGTGGTTGGCAGGACCGGGATCAATATCGGTACGCGGCTGATGGGCTTGATCCTGTCGGCGCTGGCCGTCGAATTCATTGTGGACGGGCTGAAGACATTGTTGCCTGTTTGAAATCATGACTACCATAGCAATTGTGGATTACGGCATGGGCAACCTGCGCTCGGTGGCGCAGGCTCTGCGTGCCGCGGCACCGGAAGCGGACGTGCAGGTCGTGGACCGCCCCGAAGCGATCCGCGCGGCGGACCGCGTGGTGCTGCCGGGGCAGGGGGCGATGCCCGACTGCATGGGCGCCCTCGGGGAATCGGGCCTGCAGCAGGCCGTGCTGGAAGCCGCGGCGTCGAAGCCGATGCTGGGTGTGTGCGTTGGCGAACAGATGCTGTTCGAGCGCAGCAGTGAAGTCAGGTCTGGCGCGGACAGCACGCCGGCGCTGGGCCTGATGCCCGGCGAGGTGATCCGCTTCGAGCTGGAAGGGATGACGCAGCCCGATGGGTCGCGCTTCAAGGTGCCGCAGATGGGCTGGAACCGCGTGCGGCAGGCGCTGGCCCACCCGCTGTGGCA
The DNA here is from genome assembly GCF_018729255.1 of Cupriavidus sp. EM10. Lineage (NCBI taxonomy): Bacteria > Pseudomonadati > Pseudomonadota > Betaproteobacteria > Burkholderiales > Burkholderiaceae > Cupriavidus > Cupriavidus sp. EM10. Next base: position 3,224,095 of record NZ_CP076060.1, on the reverse strand, counting down.
GGGCATCCCGGACGACAGCTGGTTCTATTTTGTACACAGCTATTATGTGCAGGCGCAGGAGCCCGCGCATGTCGCAGGCGAGACGGAGTATGGCGTCGTGTTTACCAGTGCGGTGGCACGCGATAATATTTTCGCCACGCAGTTCCACCCGGAGAAGAGCGCCGCGATGGGTTTGCAGCTATACCGGAATTTCGTGCATTGGAATCCGTAAAGCGTCAGAAGCACCTGTTACCAGAAGCGCCACAAGATCAACAGCGATACCTGTCGTTCAGAGCCACCGACCCAGACTGCATCCACTGCAAAACTGACATGACCTGAGCGCCCGCGCCACCGCGCTGGCATCGCTGCCCTTTCCTTTTTACACAACCACCACGCTCGTTACGCTATGTTGCTCATTCCGGCCATCGACCTGAAGGACGGTCAGTGTGTACGCCTCAAACAAGGCGATATGGACCAGGCTACCGTCTTTTCCGAAGATCCCGCCGCCATGGCACGCCACTGGGTGAACCAGGGCGCGCGTCGCCTGCATCTGGTCGACCTGAATGGCGCTTTCGTTGGCAAGCCCCGCAACGAGGCCGCCATCAAGGCCATCATCGCCGAAGTGGGCGACGAGATCCCCGTGCAGCTCGGCGGCGGTATCCGTGACCTGAACACGATCGAGCGATGGCTCGACGACGGCCTGTCGTACGTGATCATCGGTACGGCCGCCGTGAAGAACCCCGGATTCCTGAAGGACGCCTGCTCGGCGTTCGGCGGCCACATCATCGTCGGGCTCGATGCCAAGGACGGCAAGGTGGCCACCGATGGCTGGAGCAAGCTGACGGGCCACGAAGTGGCGGATCTGGCACGCAAGTACGAAGACTACGGCGTGGAAGCCATCATCTACACCGACATCGGACGCGACGGCATGCTGCAGGGCATCAACATCGACGCCACGGTCAAGCTGGCCCAGTCGATGTCGATCCCGGTGATCGCCAGCGGCGGCCTGTCGAACATGGCCGACATCGACCAGCTCTGCGCCGTCGAACATGAAGGCGTGGAAGGTGTGATCTGCGGCCGCGCGATCTATTCGGGCGACCTGGTCTTTGCCGACGCCCAGGCGCACGCGGACAAGCTGACGGCCGAGTAACGCCGCGAGGCAGGACGCCACAACCAGCCGCTCCCGGGCAAGGGGGCGGCAGGCAAGGAATCACATGCTAGCCAAACGTATCATCCCCTGCCTGGACGTCACCAATGGGCGGGTGGTCAAGGGTGTCAACTTCGTCGAATTGCGCGATGCCGGCGACCCGGTGGAAATTGCTCGCCGCTATGACGAGCAGGGCGCCGACGAAATCACATTTCTGGACATCACCGCGACCAGCGACGGCCGCGACCTGATTCTCCACATCATCGAGGCCGTGGCTTCGCAGGTGTTCATCCCGCTGACCGTCGGCGGCGGCGTGCGCGCCGTGGAAGACGTGCGCCGGCTGCTCAATGCCGGAGCGGACAAGATCAGCGTCAATTCGTCGGCCATCGCCAATCCGCAACTGGTATCGGACGCAACGGGCAAGTACGGCTCGCAGTGCATCGTGGTGGCCATCGATGCCAAGCGCAGTTCAGCTCCGGGCGAGCCGGCCCGCTGGGAAGTGTTCACCCACGGCGGCCGCAAGGCGACCGGCCTGGACGCCGTGGAATGGGCGCGCGAAATGGCGCGGCGCGGCGCCGGCGAGATCCTGCTGACCAGCATGGACCGCGACGGCACCAAGAGCGGGTTCGACCTGGAACTGACGCGCGCGGTCAGCGACGCCGTGCCGGTACCCGTTATTGCATCAGGGGGCGTGGGCGGCCTGCAGGACCTGGCCGACGGCATCAGGCTGGGCCACGCCGACGCGGTGCTGGCCGCCAGCATCTTCCACTATGGCCAGCACACCGTTGGCGAAGCAAAGGCATTCATGGCCCGCGAGGGCATCCCCGTCCGGATCTGATCATGGCAAAGAAGTGGTTGAACAAGGTGAAGTGGGACGATAACGGCCTGGTGCCGGTGATCGTCCAGGAGACGGGCTCCAATGACGTGCTGATGTTTGCGTTCATGAACCGCGAGGCACTGCAGCGCACCGTGGAACTGGGCGAGGCCGTGTTCTGGTCGCGCTCGCGCAAGCGCCTGTGGCACAAGGGCGAGGAATCGGGCCACGTGCAGAAGGTGCACGAGATCCGCCTGGACTGCGACGAGGACGTGGTGCTGCTGAAAGTGACGCAGGTGGACAGCATCGCCTGCCATACCGGCCGGCACTCGTGCTTCTTCCAGAAATTCGAGGGGGACGCGGAGTCGGGCGACTGGCAGACCGTGGAGCCGGTATTGAAGGACCCGTCCACGATCTACGCCAAGCCATGAGCCAGGATATCAACGCAGCCGACCAGGCGGACGTGCTGGCCCGGGTGGCCGCCACGCTGGAATCGCGCAAGCCCGAGAACGGCGGCGATCCCGACAAATCGTACGTCGCCAAGCTGTTCAGGAAGGGCGACGACGCCATCCTGAAGAAGATCGGCGAGGAAGCCACCGAGACCGTGATGGCCGCCAAGGACGCCCGCGCGGCCGGCCTGGGCGATGAAGCCGTCGGCAAGGTCGTCTACGAAGTGGCCGACCTGTGGTTCCATACGATGGTGCTGCTTGCGCACATCGGGGCCACCCCCGCCGACGTGGTCAACGAACTGGCGCGCCGCGAGGGGCTGTCGGGGCTGGTCGAGAAAGCCAGCCGCAAGGAGTAGCATTGAGCCTATGGCCGTCCGGAAATGTTCCGGGCACGGCATAAACGCGGGCAACGCTGGAGGGCACGATGGCGACGGACTACACCACGCAGGTGACGACAACCGCTGATGCGGACAAGCTCGACGGATTGCGCAAGCTCACGCACATCCTGTACGCGCTGTATGCGATCCACTGGTTTACTGGCGGAATTACGGCGCTGATCGCGATTATCGTCAACTACGTGAAGCGCGACGATACCCGCGGGACAGTCTATGCCACACACTTCGCCTGGCAGATCCGCACGTTCTGGTGGTCGATCGTCTGGTACGTGGTCGGCGGCTTCATGTTCGTGACGGTGTTGCTGTTCCCGGTGGCAATAGCCGTTTTCTGCATTTTGTCACTGTGGATACTGTATCGTATCGTCAAGGGCTGGCTGTACCTGAACGACCGCAAGCCGATGTACCCCGGCGAGGCGTTCTGAGGCCAGACTGGCAAGATCACGAGAAAAGTGGCAGCAGCGCGGCATGCTTTTCCGCAATGTGCCGACAGGCTGCAACAAGAACTTCATGAAATCCCAGGACAATTGCATTTTCTGCAAGATCGTGGCCGGTCAGATCCCGTCCAGCAAGCTGTACGAGGACGACGATCTGCTGGCGTTTCACGATATCCATCCCAAAGCGCCGGTACACTTTCTGGTCATTCCGAAACCGCACGTGGATTCGCTGGCTGAATGCGGACCCGGCGATGCGGATGTGCTTGCTAGAATAATGCTCAAGGTGCCTGAACTGGCTCGCCTGGCCGGCTGCGACAACGGCTTCCGTACGGTGATCAACACCGGCACGGACGGCGGACAGGAGGTGTTCCACCTCCATCTGCACGTACTCGGCGGCCCGCGCGACCAGTGGAAGACACCGGCGTTCTGAACCGCAAATCCAGGACAGCCAGGGCATGAGAAAAGGGGCTGGGACAGCGATGTCCCGCCCGGATGTTGCGTCGGCCACCGTCGCCCGGCGCAGCCTTTGAAGGACGGAACTACGGGGCCGGGCGATCTTATTCCGACGCCCGCGGCTTTATCAGGAGCAAGAAATGGGTTCGTTTAGCATTTGGCACTGGCTGATCGTGCTGGTGATCGTCATGCTCGTCTTCGGTACCAAGAAGCTGCGCAATATCGGCCAGGATCTGGGCGGCGCGGTGAAGGGCTTCAAGGACGGCATGAAGGACGGCGAGGGCGCTGCAGCCGACGCCAAGCCGGCCGCGGCCAAGGAACTGCGCGACACCACCACAATCGACGTGGAAGCCAAGGAAAAGCAGCGCCAGCAATAATCCGGCAGCCGGTTTTTCCTTGTCAGTCATCCTCCCGGCGGCCGCGTTCGGCGCGGCCCGCCTGTCCTGTGTCTCAGTTCCGGTTTTCGCATGATCGATCTCGGCATTTCCAAGCTGGCACTGATCGGCGCCGTGGCGCTGATCGTGATCGGCCCCGAGCGTCTGCCGAAGGTGGCGCGCACGGTCGGCGCACTGGTCGGCCGCGCGCAGCGCTATATCAATGACGTGAAGGCCGAAGTCAGCCGCGAGGTGGAGCTCGAGGAACTGCGCAAGATGCGCACGGAATTCGAGACCGCCGCGCGTGACGTCGAGCAGACCATCCACAAGGAAGTCAACGAACACACCCAGGCGCTGAACGAGGCGCTGGGCGGTGTCGAGTCTTCCAACACTTCTGGCTCCGATGCCGGTGGCGTCAGCGCCGGCTACGTGCCCAGCTGGGACAGCGCGCACAAGTCGCACAACGGCCGCAAGAGCTGGCGCGTCAAGCAGGGCGCCCGGCCGATCTGGTTCAAGCGCCAGCAAAACGTGCGCGTGTGGGTGCAGTCAGGCGCTGCCCGCGTGAAGCGCCACCGCCCGGCCAGCGGCCGTAACCGTTCCTTCTTCGAGTAAGCATGGCGGGCACCCAAGACCCCAACGATCCTAACGATCCCAACGGCGAGTCCCAGCAAGAGACTTTCATTTCCCACCTGATCGAGCTGCGCGAGCGGCTGGTCAAGGCGGTGGCCGGGGTCGTCATCGTGTTTCTCTGCCTGGTCTACTGGGCGGCGGAAATCTTCAACCTGTTCTCCGCGCCGCTGACGCAGTCGCTGCCCAAGAACGGCCGCATGATCGTGACCGATGTCACCGGCTCGTTCTTCGTGCCGATGAAGGTCACGATGCTGGTGGCGTTCCTGATCGCGCTGCCCTGGGTGCTCTACCAGATCTGGCGCTTTGTCGCGCCGGGCCTGTACCAGCACGAGAAGAAGCTGATCATGCCGCTGGTGAGCAGCAGCTACATACTCTTCCTGTGCGGCGTGGCATTCGCGTACTTCCTGGTGTTCCCGACCGTGTTTCACTTCATGGCGCATTACAACGCGCCGCTCGGGGCCGAGATGTCGACCGACATCGACAAGTACCTGAGTTTTGCCATGACCACGTTCCTGGCGTTCGGCATCACTTTCGAGGTGCCGGTCGTGGTAATCGTGCTGGTGAAATTCGGCGTGGTGGAGCTTCAGAAACTCAAGCAGATCCGCCCGTACGTGATTGTTGGCGCATTCATTATCGCCGCCGTTGTCACGCCACCTGATGTGATGTCGCAACTGTTGCTTGCCGTCCCGCTGGTGGCGCTGTACGAATTGGGCTTGTTGATGGCCCGTTTTGTGACGACTCAGCCGCTCGGCAGCCCCGCCGAAGGCGAAACTCAGGCTGACTAAGTTCCCCGGCAGTTGTTAACGGGCGGTATCCCCACAGTCTGAATGCTGCATTTCGCACCAAAATGGTGAAATACCCCCGGTTTGCTGTTGCTTCGTCACAACAAGAAGCGTCAGTAAACCGTGTTTACGGCAAAAAGGACTTCAGACGCGCTGGGGGGGTGACACATAATACGACGCAGACGTGAAGGTTAATGCGTCGCCCAAGCACTTGGGCAACCAAGATTTCCCAATCAGTTGACAAGGAAAGTGTCGATATGAAGATGAAACTGTTTGCAGCTGCCGTTGCCGCTCTGGCCGCCGGCGGTGCCTATGCCCAGTCGAGCGTGACCCTGTACGGTGTGGTTGACGCTGGCGTTGAGTACGCTAACCACCAGCCGGGCGTGACCGGCAGCCACGACGTCGTGCGCCTGACCTCGGGCAACATGTCCGGCAGCCGTTGGGGCCTGCGTGGCGTGGAAGACCTGGGCGGTGGCCTGAAGGGCGTGTTCGTCCTGGAAAGCGGTTTCAACGTTGACACCGGCACGTCGGGTCAAGGTGGCCGTCTGTTCGGTCGTCAAGCTTTCGTCGGTCTGCAAAGCCAGTTCGGTACGCTGAGCCTGGGCCGTCATCAGACGCCGTTCTATGACTTCGGTCTGGCCTTCGATCCGATGGCCATCTCGACGAACTACTCGATCACCGCGCAAGACGCAGGTTTCTCGGGTCGTGCTGACAACTCGATCAAGTACACCGGCACGTTCGGTGGCCTGACCGGCTCGCTGCTGTACAGCACCGGCGCCAACACCGTTGGTACGGCCAATGCCTTCCAAGGCGTTTCGGGAGAAATCCCGGGCAACTACCACACCGGTCGTGAGTACAGCGCCAGCCTGATTTACAACGGCGGCCCGTTCTCGATCGGCGCGATCTTCGACGAAACCAACCTGGGCGCTCCGACGGCTGGTGCTGCAACGAACCCGAACGCCAAGATCCAGCGCGCTTCGGTGGCTGGTACGTACGCCTTTGGCCCGGCCAAGGTGTTCGCTGGTTACCGTTACGCTCACGCCCTGTCGGGCGCGATCCTGCCGGGTGGCGTGACCGCCGCCAACGGTACGATCACGAACGCCACGGTGTCGAACCTGTACTGGCTGGGCGCTGGCTACCAGCTGACCCCGGCTCTGTCGCTGACGGGCGCCGCTTACTACCAGGACTTCCGCAACAGCGGTGCTGATCCGTGGAGCTTCGTGGTGTCGACCGACTACGCTTTCTCGAAGCGTACGGACGCCTACTTCAACGTGTCGTACACGAAGAACAAGGACGGTTCGAACCTGGGCGTGTCGTCGGGTCAAACCGGCAACCAAGGTGGTTCGGGCTTCGGTACGACCCAAGGTTCGTACAACCAGTTCGGCGCTGTGGTTGGTGTTCGCCACAAGTTCTAATTTGACGCGGGCGTAAGCCCGCTTCAGATTCGGCTTGATCAAAACGCCGGCATCCGAAAGGGTGCCGGCGTTTTGTTTTTGGCGATGAATATCGACCTGCCGGCCCCGATTGTCTGTGGCCGCGCTTGTACGCAGGCTGGCTGGCGGGGCCGAGTCCCTGGGCCAGGAGCGGCGATGCCGGCAGGAGGCAGCAGGCGTCTCGTATCCGGTGCCTGGTAGCCGGGCCTGGGGTGGGCGGCGGTATCGCGCGACTTCGCCGCCCTGTGGTCACCCCCTACGTCGGCACGTACACAGCAAAGCAGCGGCGCGTTTGCCTGACGCCGCCCCAAAAGCAAAAGCCCCCGCCATCACTGGCAGGGGCTTTTTGCTTTAAGAGGAGTTGCTATCGTTCGGCGGCCATCAGCTCAGCCATCAGCAAAGCCGCAGGGAGCCCGATAACGGCCGATCACTCTTCCTCATCGAGCGGCATGGCGCGGCGTGGCGGCGGCGGGCGCTTGCCGATCATCACCGCGAGTTCAGCCGGCTTGCCCCGGCGAATGACTTTCATCTTCACCTCGGCGCCAGGCTTGAGCTGGGCGATGGCGTTGAGCAATGCGGTCGTGTCCGAAATCACCTGGTTGTCGACCGATACGAGCACGTCGCCGGGCTTCACGCCGGCCTTGTCGGCCGGTCCGCCTTGAACCACTGCGGCGATCAGCGCGCCTTCCTTCGCATCGAGGCCAAACGATTCGGCGATTTCCGGGGTCAGGTCCTGCGGTTCCACGCCAATCCAGCCACGCGTGACGCTGCCGGTGGAGATGATCGATTCCATCACCTGCTTCGCAGTTGACACGGGGATCGCAAAGCCGATACCCAGCGACCCGCCCGAGCGCGAATAGATGGCCGTGTTGATGCCCAGCAGGTTGCCCTGCGCGTCGACCAGCGCGCCGCCCGAGTTGCCCGGGTTGATGGCCGCGTCCGTCTGGATAAAGTTCTCGAAGGTATTGATACCCAGGTGGCTGCGCCCCAGCGCCGACACGATACCCATCGTCACCGTCTGGCCCACCCCGAACGGATTGCCGATGGCCAGCACCACATCGCCCACCTTCACGTTTTCGATCCGTCCCAGCGTAATCGCAGGCAGATCCTTGAGCGTGATCTTCAGTACGGCCAGGTCGGTTTCGGGATCCGAGCCGACGACCTTGGCGTTGGCCTTGCGGCCGTCGGTCAGCGCAACCTCGATTTCATCGGCGCCATCCACCACATGGTGGTTGGTTAGAATGTATCCCTCGGCGCTGACGATCACGCCCGAACCCAGGCTGGACACCGGCTCCTGGCGTTCCGGCAGCCGGTCGCCAAAGAAGAACCGGAACCACGGATCCTCCGCCTGCGGATTGGGCGACCGCTTCGTGCCGTTCTTGCTGGTGAAGATGTTGACCACTGCTGGCATGGCTTCCTTGGCGGCATCGCTATAGGAACCCTGTGCCGCAGATCCGGCCACGCTTGGCACCACTTCCTTCAGTGCCACGATGGGCGACCCCGACTGCACGGCCACCCGCCCGCGCTGCAGCCACTCGGGTTTGAGCGTGGCTACCACGAACCACACGGCCAGCACGACCGTGACGGCCTGAGCAAAGAACAGCCAGAATCGGCGCAACATATCGGAGTTTTGACCAGAAAATGAAAACCAAAGAGCTGGAATTGTACTTGAACGACCTGCTGGAAGTTTCCCGCTTCAAGGACTATTGCCCGAATGGGCTCCAAGTGCAAGGTCGCCCCGAAGTCACCCACATCGTCACAGGCGTGACCGCCAGCCTGGCGCTGATCGACGCGGCCATCGAGGCGGGCGCCGATGCAATCCTGGTGCACCACGGTTACTTCTGGAAGAACGAAGATGCACGGGTCATCGGTCAAAAACACGCAAGATTGAAGAAACTGCTAGCGGCAGATATCAACCTGATGGCTTTCCACCTGCCGCTCGACAATCATTCTGAACTGGGCAACAACGCGCAACTGGCGTTGCAGCTCGGCATCGCTCCCAACGGCCGTTTCAGCGACGACCAACTGGGCTGGACCGGCACGCTGCCGCAGCCCATGCCGCTGCACGCGTTCGCCGCGCACGTGGGCGGAGTACTGGATCGCGAGCCGCTGGCACTTGGCGATCCGGATCAGATGATTCGCAGCGTGGGCTGGTGTACGGGCGGGGCGCAGGGATATTTCGCGGCTGCCGTGGCGGCTGGCGTCGATGCCTATATCAGCGGGGAAGTGTCCGAGCCCACCACGCACCTGGCGCGCGAGAGCGGCGTGGCGTATATCGCGGCCGGCCATCACGCCACGGAGCGCTATGGCATCCGGGCCGTGGGCGAACATCTGGCGCAGCGCTTCGATTTGCGCCACACGTTCATCGATATCCCGAACCCGGTCTGAGCAACCGGGCTCGGAACCTTCGGCAAGTCAGGCCAGGCCGCCTCAGGCGCGCGGGGCCTGCAGGCTGTCGCGGATTTCGCGCAGCAGCTTGATGTCCTCGGGCGTCTCGGCCGGCTTCGGGGCTTCCTCGTGTTTCTCGCGCATCTTGTTGAAGGCGCGGACCATCATGAAGATGATGAATGCGAGGATGACAAAGTTGACCACGATGGTCAGGAAATTACCGTAGGCAAACACCGGCACGCCGGCCTTCTTCAAGGCATCAAGGGTGTGCGGCACGCCCGGCGGCGGTTCGGCCAGCACGATGAACATGCTGGAAAAATCCAGCTTGCCCACCACGCGGCCCACCAGCGGCATGATCAGGTCGTTGACGACAGAATCGACGATCTTCCCGAACGCGGCGCCAATGATCACACCAACTGCCAGGTCGATCACGTTGCCGCGCATCGCAAAGTTCGGAACTCGCTCATCATTCCCATCGGTTTTTCTCCAATTTGTTGTTCCAGATTAACGTTTGTGTTTGACAAAGCCTGCATCATCGCAACCTCGAGTGCAAGTCTGGATGCCGCATTAGAACGCTCCCCGCTGCGATCCCACATCCGTTCCCATGACCGATTATCGGCGCCACGGCTATCAGTAGTTCGCCTATCGTCGCCAGATGTGCCTCAGGTATAATTTTTGTTGACGCAGGATTCAATTGATGACATCCCTGGGGTTTGGAATGAGTGACCAGCAAGACGTGAAGAACGTAGACAAAGGTCGCCGCAATTGGTTGATCGCGACATCCGTCGCGGGCGGCGTAGGAGGCGTTGCAGTAGCAGTCCCGTTTGTCAGCACCTTTGCCCCGTCGGAAAAGGCCAAGGCCGCCGGCGCGCCCGTGGAGGCCGACGTGGGTGGCCTGAAGCCCGGCGAAATGATGACGGTCGAGTGGCGTGGCAAACCGGTCTGGATTCTGCGCCGTACCCCCGAAATGCTTGCCTCGCTCAAGAAGACCGACGCAGAGGTTGCGGATCCCGATTCGAACGTCCCCTTCACAATGAAGACGCCGGACTATTGCAAGAACGAGACCCGCTCGCGCGCCGAACACAAGGACCTGCTGGTCGTGGTCGGCATCTGCTCCCATCTTGGCTGCTCTCCCTCCGGCCCGTTTGCCTCGGGCGCCAACCCGCAGCTTGGCGCGGACCCCGGCTTCCTGTGCCCGTGCCACGGCTCCACCTTCGATCTCGCGGGCCGCGTGTTCAAGAACAAGCCTGCCCCGCAGAATCTTGACGTACCCCCGTACCAGTTCCTGTCCGACTCCAAGATCGTGATCGGCAAGGACGAGAAAGGAGAAGCGTGATCATGGCGGCCGAAAAAGAAGTCAAGACTACCGGGCTGCTGGGCTGGATCGACGCCCGTTTCCCCGCGACCCAGCTCTGGGAAGACCATCTCTCCAAGTACTACGCACCGAAGAACTTCAATTTCTGGTACTTCTTCGGATCGCTGGCGCTTCTGGTGCTGGTGATCCAGATCGTCACCGGCATCTTCCTTGTGATGAACTACAAGCCGGATGGCACGCTCAACGCGGCCGGCATTCCGGTGGCATTCGCCAGCGTGGAATTCATCATGCGCGAGGTGCCGTGGGGCTGGCTGGTGCGCTACATGCACTCCACCGGCGCCTCGGCGTTCTTCGTCGTGGTGTACCTGCACATGTTCCGGGGCCTGCTGTACGGCTCGTACCGCAAGCCGCGCGAACTTGTCTGGATCTTCGGCTGCCTGATCTTCCTGTGCCTGATGGCCGAGGCGTTCATGGGCTATCTGCTGCCGTGGGGCCAGATGTCGTACTGGGGCGCGCAGGTGATCGTGAACCTGTTCTCGGCGATCCCGGTGATCGGCCAGGATCTGTCGCTGTTCATCCGGGGTGACTACGTGGTGAGCGATGCCACGCTGAACCGCTTCTTCTCGTTCCACGTCATCGCGGTGCCCCTGGTGCTGCTGGGCCTGGTGGTGGCGCACATCATCGCGCTGCACGAAGTGGGTTCGAACAACCCGGACGGCGTGGAAATCAAGGCGAAGAAGGACGAGAACGGCATCCCGCTGGACGGCATCCCGTTCCACCCGTACTACTCGGTTCACGACCTGATGGGCGTGGCCGGCTTCCTGATCCTCTTCTCGGCCGTGATCTTCTTCTTCCCGGAAGTGGGCGGTTATTTCCTGGAAGCCAACAACTTCTTCCCGGCCGATCCGCTGAAGACGCCGCCGCACATTGCGCCGGTGTGGTACTTCACGCCGTTCTACTCGATGCTGCGTGCCACGACGTCGAACTTCCTGCCGGTCCTGTGGCTGTTCTTCGCCGTCGTGCTGGGCATGGTGTTCCTGCGCACGAAGGACGCGCGGATCCGCATCGGCTCGATCGCCGTGCTGGTGGTGCTGGCCGTGGGCTTCTACTTCATCGACGCCAAGTTCTGGGGCGTGCTGGTGATGGGCGGCTCGGTCGTCGTGCTGTTCTTCATGCCGTGGCTCGACTGCTCGCCGGTCAAGTCCATCCGCTATCGTCCCGCTTTCCACAAGTCGATCCTGATCGTCTTCGTGGTGGTGTTCCTGGTCCTGGGCTACCTGGGGGTGCAACCGCCGTCGCCGGTAGGTGAGAAGGTGTCGCAGCTCGGTACGCTGCTGTACTTCGCCTTCTTCCTGACCATGCCGCTGTGGAGCCGTGCCGGCACGTTCAAGCCGGTGCCGGAGCGCGTCACGTTCCATCCGCACTAAGACGCTGCGCGACCCTACAAGAGGACAAGGACACAAGATGAAAAAGTTGCTTTCGATCTTCGCACTGGTCGGCGCATGCCTTGCCGCGCTGCCCGCGATGGCCTCAGAAGGCGGTTATCCGCTGGAGCCGGCCCCGCTGGACACGAGCGACGTGTCGTCGCTGCAGCGTGGCGCCAAGCTGTTCGTCAACTACTGCCTGAACTGCCACGGCGCGTCGATGATGCGCTACAACCGGCTCAAGGACCTGGACCTGACGGACGACCAGATCCGCCAGAACCTGCTGTTCTCGGCCGACAAGGTTGGCGAACTGATGACGATCTCGATGCCGCCGAAGGACGCCAAGGCGTTCTTTGGCGCCATTCCGCCTGACCTGTCGGTCATCGCCCGCGCCCGCGGCAACGACTGGCTCTACACCTACCTGCGCACGTTCTACCGCGACGACGCCCGCGCCACGGGCTGGAACAACCTGGTCTTCCCGAGCGTCGGCATGCCGCACGTGCTGTGGGAGCTGCAGGGCCAGCGCGTGCCGAAGTACGCCGAAGTGGAAGAGCACGGCGAGAAGGTGCACAAGCTGGCCGGCTGGGAGCAGATCACGCCGGGCAAGATGAGCACGCAGGAATACGATCAGGCCGTGGCCGATCTGGTGAACTACCTGAACTGGATGGCCGAGCCGGCGCAAAGCCACCGCAAGCGCCTTGGTGTCTGGGTGCTGCTGTTCCTGGGCGTACTCACCGTCTTCGCCTGGCGCCTGAACGCCGCTTACTGGAAGGACGTGAAGTAAGGCCGCAGCCGCGCAAAATCCAGCAGTTGTAACAGTATTTGTAACAACGCAGGGCTCGCCACCCGAAGGGCCGGCGCGGAAGTTGCAGCAGTGCAGCACCGCGCCGGCCTTTTGTTTTGCGCCTCTGGAGCGTGAAGCGTCCAGAAAGCCACCTATTCGTGCGCCCGGCTATTTGTAACTAATTTGCTTTTCGATGGGCCGTTCCGGCAGAATGTTTGCCCTGTCCAGAGCTAGCACCGCAAAGTTCGTCAAGTTTCCATAGATTTGGCGCACTTCACACCCAAGGAATTCAACCATGATGGTGTTGTATTCGGGTACCACCTGCCCGTTTTCCCAACGTTGCCGCCTTGTCCTGTTCGAAAAGGGCATGGACTTCGAGATCCGCGACGTTGACCTGTTCAACAAGCCGGAAGATATTTCGGTGATGAACCCGTACGGCCAGGTGCCGATTCTCGTCGAACGCGACCTGATCCTGTACGAATCGAACATCATCAACGAGTACATCGACGAGCGCTTCCCGCATCCGCAACTGATGCCGGCAGACCCCGTGCAGCGTGCTCGCGCCCGCCTGTTCCTGTTCAACTTCGAAAAGGAACTGTTCACCCACGTCTACGTGCTGGAGAACGAAAAGGGCAAGGCCGCCGAGAAGAACCACGAGCGCGCCCGCGCCGCCATCCGCGACCGCCTGACCCAACTCGCGCCGATCTTCGTCAAGAACAAGTACATGCTGGGCGAGGAATTTTCGATGCTCGACGTGGCCATCGCCCCGCTGCTGTGGCGCCTGGACCATTACGGCATCGAGCTGTCGAAGAACGCTGCACCGCTGCTGAAGTACGCCGAACGCATTTTCAGCCGCCCGGCCTACATCGAAGCACTGACCCCGTCTGAAAAGGTCATGCGTCGCTAAGACGGACCCGACGCCACCGCATACGTGTAATGCCAGAAACTTCCACCAAGCCCTACCTGATCCGCGCCATTTACGAATGGTGTACCGATAACGGCTTCACGCCGTATGTCGCAGTGTTTGTCGACGGCAACACCAACGTGCCGCGCGAATTCGTGAAGAACAACGAAATCGTGCTGAACGTGAGCTTCGACGCGACCAGCGGCCTGGACATGGGCAACGAGTGGATTGCCTTCAGCGCACGCTTCGGTGGCGTCTCGCGCAAGATCGACGTGCCCGTGGAAAATGTGCTGGCGATCTACGCACGTGAAAACGGCCAAGGCATGGCATTCCCGGTGGAGCGCAGCATCCCCGAAACCCAGGCCGCCACGGAGCGCGAAAACAACCCGCCTCCCAAACTGGCCTCGGTAGACGCCGAAACGCCGGCGCCGGTCACGGCGGAAGAGGGCACCGGGGGCTCGGACGACGATCCGAACCCGCCACCCGTACCCCGCATCGGCGGCAAGAAGCCGTCGCTGAAGGTGGTCAAATAAGCCATCGCCAAGACACACCGCATGCAGTAGAATCGCGGTCTGCACCAACATGCCGGCTTAGCTCATCAGGTAGAGCAGTTGATTTGTAATCATCAGGTGGCGGGTTCGAGTCCTGCAGCCGGCACCAGTTTCATGTGAAAAAGCCACGCGAGAGCGTGGCTTTTTTTCGTCTTACTTTTCTCGCGCGGCTACGATTTTTCGAAGCTTCTCATTTTCCGCGTTGCCTTCTGCCCCGAAATGGATGTTTCGATGGCAGGTGGGACAAATCGCGCCCACGTGCATGGGATGGTCCAGGCCACCATCTGACACGCGATTGATGTGGTGAGGTTCCAGATATGGACTTCCGTTCTTTCTCTTAAACGGCGCGGGGGCATCGCATAGTTCGCAGCGCCCTGCGGCGCGAGCCAAAACATAACGTTTCACCTGAGCACTGCGGTGATAAATCGCCCTGACGGCTTCCTTCGGAGCGATGCCGTTTCCCAGTCCTGTGCAGGCATCTAGTGCCTTTGTGCGCAGGATCGCGAGGTATTGGGAGTCGGACTCGGAGTCGTCGAATAGACCGTTGTCGTCTAAATCGTCTTCTCGTTCAAGACGCGCGGGTAGGTCAATCGGGACTAGACAGAAAACGATCACATCCCGGAAGTCTCCATATCTGTCGGGGCCGGATTCGACGGTGTGAGATCCGTAGACAAATTCGCCCACATAAATATAGGGCTTGCCTTTTCCGGTGTACTGAAACAGGTGAAGGGCCTTGCCTTTCGCGATGTGGGTCGCGATGGCTCGGTTTCCGCCGCTGAGGGTCATATGACCAACTTGACCCTCGCCGGAATACCGGAAATAACCTTCTTTGGTGAAGCCGTCGTGATAGCCGTATTTCTCGCCGCTAGTCCCAGTGAACAGAAATACTGCCGGCGACTGGGCGGAGGGTGCGATACCGCTTTGCCCGCTTCCTCCGAACTTTCCGGTGATCTGCTCACGTCGGCTATAGGTATTGCCTACGACGAAATGGGGCAACTCTGGGCGCAGGTTCAGGGGCGATTCGGTCGCGGACATTGAGCGTTTGTCTCATTCTGATATGTCATCAGAATTTTCTCAAAGCTAGCTTTCGCGTCAACCCTACTGTGTGAGAGCCCGAGCTACGCTGGCGGCATCGACAACAAGTAAACACGCGGGGACCTCCTAGCGGTGTCATCACTAGCTCATCACTAGCTCAGTGAGTCCTGCCCACCTCAAACTCGAGCCCCCTTCAGTTCCCCCACCCCCATCCGATAACGCTAAAGCAGACAAGCCCTTTCGCGGGTTGCGGCGTCAACAACGTTAGCGGCGGCATGGGCAGCGGCCGCTGCTATCGCATTGACACTTGTCTCGCGCATAATCGGCGTCACGCCGAATCGACCCTTATTAAAAGGGCAATACACAGGTGGTAGTTCTTCGTTGGGTACAACAGGAGAGGTCAAACATGCATAGCAAACTGGCAGGCCGTCGCCCGGTGCGACTGGCCCTGGCAAGTCTCGTCGCCACGTTGGCCGCTTGTGGTGGTGGCGGTGACGATAGTGGCGGATCGGTGGTGCGGGTGTCCGAGGCATCGACGCTATCGGCGCAGGCCGTGAACAGCAGTGTCACGGCCGCTCCCGCGCGCTGGATGCCGTCGCTTACCGACACCTGGCAGCTACAGCTGCAAGGCACGATCAACACCAGCTACAACGTCGCGGTTTACGACATCGACCTGTTCGATACGCCGCAAGCCACCATCAACGCGCTGAAGGCGCAGGGAAAGCGGGTCGTCTGCTATTTCTCGGCGGGCAGCAGCGAAAACTGGCGTTCCGACTATCCGAAGTTCAAGCCGGCGGACATGGGCAATGCGCTCGATGGCTGGGCTGGCGAGCGCTGGCTCGATACCCGTTCGGCCAACGTGCGGGCAGTCATGCAGGCGCGGATGGATCTGGCGAAGTCGAAGGGTTGCGATGGTATCGATGCCGACAATGTCGACGGCTATACCAACAACCCGGGGCTGCCGCTGACCGCCGCGACGCAACTGGACTACAACCGCTTCCTGGCCGATCAGGCGCATGCGCGGGGCCTGGCCATCGGCCTGAAGAACGCGGTCGCGCAGTTGAGCGATCTGGCGCCGTCGTTCGATTTCGCTGTGAACGAGCAGTGCTTCCAGTACAACGAATGCGGCGGCTACTCGGCCTTTACCGTGCAGGGCAAGCCCGTGTTCAATGTGGAATACCAGTCGAAGTGGAAGGATGCGGCCACGCGGCAGAAGCTGTGCGCCAAGGCGCAGGCGCTGAACCTGCGTACGCTGGTGCTGCCGCTGGCGCTGAACGACAAGTACCGGTATAGCTGCGATTGAGCGGGAGTTGCTGTTTTGACTCGGCTCCCCTCTCCCACGCCAGTGGGAGAGGGGAGCGGCGGCAAGCTAATCCCCAGCCTTCTCCATCTCCCGCCAAGCCAGAAACAACCGCGTATCGAATTCCAGCTGGTGATACTGCGGTTCCATATGCTCGCAGAGCCGGTAGAACGCCTTGTTGTGGTCCGATTCCTTCAGGTGCGCCAGTTCGTGCACCACGATCATGCGCAGGAATTCGGGTGGCGCTTCCTTGAATAGTGACGCCACACGGATTTCCTTCTTGGCCTTCAGCTTGCCGCCCTGCACGCGCGAGATTGCCGTGTGCAGGCCAAGCGCATGCTGCGCGGTGTCGAGCCGGGCGTCGTAGCCCACCTTGTGCAGCGGCGGGGCGCTGCGCAGGTATTCCTGCTTGATTCCGGCCGTGTAGTCGTAGAGCGCGCGGTCGGTCTGGATCGTATGGCGCTCGGGGTAGCGGCGCGCGATGTGGTCGCCCAGCGTGCCGGCAGCCATCGCGGCGCGCACCTGGTCGATCACATTGGGCGGATAGCCGCCCAGGAATCGCATCGGGTCCTTCACGCCCGGCCGCCAAGCTTCGGTCATGTCAGTGGTGGTGATGGTGGTGGTGCATCCAGCTGTTGTCCATCGAATGGACGAACGACTCGACGGCGTCCTTGTCGCCGGTGGCGTGGCGCATCATCTCGCCGCACTTGCAGAAGCCCTGGTACGGGGTGATGTGCGAGCAGGCCGACGTCTTCTGCAGATACAGCGTGACGGGTTTGGCGCACTTCTTGCACTTGAACTTCAGGGTCAGGGCGGGTTTGCTCATGGGAATCCGGGGTGGAAACTGTGTCGATGCGAAACCCGCCATTGTACCGGCCGCGCCGATCTGCTGCCGGGCCGGGCGGAGCAGGCAAAGTGGGCGAAAGCGGCCAAAGCGGGCCGATCCGTTTGCTACACTCCCGCCATTCCCCGCATTCCAACCGAATCCAACCGAACACGCTCCATGGCACAGTACGTATTCACCATGAACCGCGTGGGCAAGATCGTTCCGCCCAAGCGTCACATTCTCAAGGACATCTCGCTGTCCTTCTTCCCCGGTGCCAAGATCGGCGTGCTGGGCCTGAACGGCTCGGGCAAGTCCACGCTGCTGAAGATCATGGCCGGTCTCGACAAGGAGATCGAAGGCGAAGCCACGCCGATGCCGAACCTGAACATCGGATACCTGCCGCAGGAACCGCAGCTCGACCCCGAGCAGACCGTCCGTGAATCGGTGGAAGAAGCGCTCGGCGGCGTGTTCGAAGCTCGCAAGAAGCTCGACGAGATCTACGCGGCCTATGCCGAGCCGGACGCCGACTTCGACGCGCTGGCCGCCGACCAGGCCAAGTACGAGGCTATCCTGGCCGCCAGCGACGGCAACAACGTCGAACTGCAGCTGGAAATCGCCGCCGATGCACTGCGCCTGCCGCCGTGGGACGCCAAGGTCGGCCATCTGTCGGGCGGTGAAAAGCGCCGCGTGGCGCTGTGCCGCCTGCTGCTGTCGCGCCCCGACATGCTGCTGCTCGACGAACCGACCAACCACCTGGATGCCGAATCGGTGGACTGGCTCGAACAGTTCCTGACGCGCTTCCCGGGCACCGTGGTGGCCGTCACCCACGACCGCTACTTCCTGGACAACGCCGCCGAGTGGATCCTGGAACTGGATCGCGGCCACGGCATCCCCTGGAAGGGCAACTACAGCTCGTGGCTGGAGCAGAAGGAAGACCGCCTGAAGCAGGAAGAGGCCACAGAGTCGGCCCGCCAGAAGGCGCTGAACAAGGAACTGGAGTGGGTGCGCCAGAATCCGAAGGGCCGCCAGGCCAAGTCCAAGGCGCGCCTGGCCCGTTTCGACGAGCTGAACAGCCAGGAATACCAGAAGCGCAACGAAACCCAGGAAATCTTCATCCCCGTGGGCGAGCGCCTGGGTAACGAGGTCATCGAGTTCGACAACGTCAGCAAGGGTTTTGGCGATCGCATGCTGATCGAGAACCTGAGCTTCAAGGTGCCGCCGGGCGCGATCGTCGGCATCATCGGACCGAACGGCGCCGGCAAGTCGACGTTCTTCAAGATGCTGACCGGCAAGGAACAGCCGGACAGCGGCGAGATCAAGATCGGGCCGACGGTGAAGATGGCGTTCGTGGACCAGAGCCGCGACGCGCTGGATGGCAGCAAGACCGTGTTCGAGGAAATCTCGGGCGGCTCGGACATCCTGACCGTGGGCCGCTACGAAACGCCGTCGCGCGCCTATATTGGCCGCTTCAACTTCAAGGGCGGCGACCAGCAGAAGACCGTGGGCACGCTGTCGGGCGGTGAACGCGGTCGCCTGCACATGGCCAAGACGCTGATCGCCGGCGGCAACGTGCTGCTGCTCGATGAACCGTCGAATGACCTGGACGTGGAAACGCTGCGCGCGCTGGAAGATGCACTGCTGGAATTTGCCGGCTGCGTCATGGTGATCTCCCACGACCGCTGGTTCCTGGACCGTATCGCCACCCACATCCTGGCCTTCGAAGGCGAGTCGCATGTGGAATTCTTCCCGGGCAACTACCAGGAATACGAA
The DNA here is from genome assembly GCF_018729255.1 of Cupriavidus sp. EM10. Lineage (NCBI taxonomy): Bacteria > Pseudomonadati > Pseudomonadota > Betaproteobacteria > Burkholderiales > Burkholderiaceae > Cupriavidus > Cupriavidus sp. EM10. The sequence continues at coordinate 3,204,908 of NZ_CP076060.1, read as the reverse complement.
GCCGACAAGCGCAAGCGCCTGGGCGAGGAAGCCGCCAAGCCGAAGCGTATCCGCTACAAGCCGATTACTCGCTGATTGGCGAGTTGGGCGGCGAGCGGGGTCGGTTTTCTCCCCTCTCCCGCCTGGCGGGAGAGGGGCGGGGGAGAGGGCCCGGCGGTTCAAATTGCCACACGCCGGCAAGCAGCACCTCGCCGCCCTCACCCCAACCCCTCTCCCACGCGTGGGAGAGGGGAGCAAGAACAACCGGGATCACCCCCGCACCAGCCTCACCAGCGTAATCTCCGACGGCGCGCCAAAGCGCTTTGGCGGCCCCCAGTAGCCCGTTCCGCGGCTCACGTAGATCCACATGCTTTCATGCCGGTTCAGCCCATGCACATAGGGCTGCTGCATCGGCACGAACAGGTTCCAGGGCCAGAACTGGCCGCCATGGGTGTGTCCAGACAACTGCAGGTCGAATCCGGCCGCGGCCGCCGCCGGCGCCGAGCGGGGCTGGTGCGCCAGCAGCACGCGCGCCGCGGCATTGGCGGGGGCGCCGTGTAGCGCGCGCACCGGGTCGCTGCGATGGCTTTCGATAAAGCCGCCGGCCGTGAAGTCGGTCACGCCGCCCAGAACCAGCGATGCATCGCCGCGCGCCACCACCACGTGTTCGTTCATCAGCACGCGCAGGCCCAGGCGCGTCAGTTCGTCGATCCACTGCTCCGCCCCGAGTAGTACTCGTGATTGCCGGTCACCACGTAGGCACCATGCGGTGCCGATAGCCGGCCGAACGGCGCCGTGTGGGCCGACAACTCGCGTACCGATCCGTCGACAAGGTCGCCGGTGATGGCGATGGCGTCGGGCTTCAGGCCGTTCACGCTGTCAACAATGCGATTCAGGTAGGGCGCCTTGATGGTGGGCCCAACATGGATATCGCTGATCTGCGCAATCGTAAAACCTTCAAATTCCTGAGGCAGATTGGCGATTGGCACATCGACCTTCTTCACCCTGGCCAGGCCGCGCGCGTTGAAATAGCCGATCACCGACACGGCAATTGCCAGCCCCACCACCGCCGACGCGCTGTAGAACGCCAGCCCCGCCGGCTGCCAGCGGGCCAGCATCGCCACCAGCAGGAAGATGTCCCGCGCAAAGGTCAGCACCAGCAGCGATGAGAAGAATCCCATCGCGAGCATGCCGACCCAACTCAGCCGGTCCGCCCAGTCGCCGGCCAGACGGCGCGCCATGAGGGCGGCGGGGATCAGCAATGTCGAGGCGATCAGCCACAGCACGGCCAGCGCGTGGATGACCACGGGCAGGGGCAGGGCCGGCAGCAGCCGCGCGCCGATATAGGCATGCAGCGCGGCGACGATCGCGGTGGGAACCAGCAGGGAACGGCGGGAGCGCCTGGTACTCATGGCAGGGGCGTCAGAGTCGGATTCGAGTGTAGGTGAGGCTGCTCGCATCGTGCTTCAAGGGCCTGTTTCAAACGAAATGTTGGCTATGCGCCACTTTGGTGCGTCGATGTGATCTGTCCGGTTTCCGCAGGTCCGATGAATGTTTTCGCTGCACATTGTTCCTGCAACTGCACTAATTTAGATTCATCTGACGCAGACCGTTGGAGATTCCATGTCATTTGCGAAGCTCGCCCATACCACCCATGCCCGCCATACCCGCAATATCCGCCTGGGCCTGACGTTGCTTGCCGCAGCCGTGCTCGCCGCCTTGCCGCCCGCCGTGGCGCTCGCAAAGCCTGCCGCGTCGACCAGCGGAGTCGCGCAAAAACTGGCGCCACTGACCTGGCCGCGCAATTTCGAGGTGGGCGGCGAGCATGTCGAGCTCTACCAGCCCGAAATCGAGAAATGGGATGGCAACCGGATTTCGGGCCGCGCCGCCGTGGCGATTGGCGCCAAGGAGGGCACCCCGGTCTATGGCGTGGCTCGGTTCTCGGCGCAGGCCGATATCGACAAGCCGTCGTCGCTGGTGCAGTTGACGAATATCCAGATCGACAGCGTGGACGTGCCCACCCGGCCCGACGCCGCCGACAAGGTGCGGCAGGCGCTGATCGCGCGGCTGTCGCCTCAGGGCCTTACCGTGCCGCTGGAAGAGCTGCAGGCCAGCTACGCGGTGTCGCAGCAACTGGCCAAGGCGGCGCGCGTGCCGGTGAAGAACGACGCCCCGCAGATCCAGTTCGCCACCACGCCCACGGTGATGGTGCATGTCGACGGCGATCCCGCCTGGCGCCCGGTGGCCGGCACATCGTACGAGCGGGCGATCAACAGCCGCGCGCTGTTGCTGCGCGAAGCGGGCGGTGAACTCTGGCTGCAGGCGGCCGGCTACTGGTATCGCTCGGAGTCGGCGGGCGGCACGTGGGAGCCCGTGGCGAACCCGCCCGCCGCGCTGCTGGGCGCGGCCAGCAAGATCGCGGCGTTGAAGGAAGAACCGAAGGCCGATCCGCTGATGCCAGCCGACGGCAAGAAGCCGCCGCGCGCGCCGGCGGTGCTGATGGCCACGCGGCCGGCCGAACTGATCCTGACGTCGGGCGAGCCGCAGATGACGCCGGTGGCCGGCACCGGGCTGCTGACGATGTCGAACGCGGACCACGCGGTCTTCATCGACCCGACGGGCAACCAGACCTACGTGCTGATCTCGGGCCGCTGGTTCCGCGCGGCGATGCTCAACGGGCCGTGGGAATACGTGCCGGGCGCGCAGTTACCGGCCGACTTCGCGAAGATATCGCCGCAGGACCCCAAGGCCAACGTGCTGGTATCGGTGCCCGGCACGCCGCAGGCGCGCGAGGCCGAGATTGCCGCGACGATCCCCCAGACGGCCTCGGTCTCCCGCACCAAGGCCGCGACGGCGGTGGTCTACGACGGCACGCCGAAGTTCGAATCGATCACCGGCACGTCGCTGCGCTACGCGGCCAACACCGGCACGCCGGTGATCGAAGTCGATTCCTCGCACTACTACGCCGTGGTCAACGGTGTCTGGTTCACGGCCGGCGCGCCAGGCGGGCCGTGGCAGGTTGCCACCGAGGTGCCCTCGGCTATCTATACGATCCCGCCCAGCTCCCCGCTGTATTACGTCACCTACGTGCGCATCTACTCGGTCACGCCGACCACGGTGGTGGTGGGCTACACGCCGGGTTACCTGGGCGTGGTAGTCAATCCGGACGGCACGGTGGTCTATGGCACCGGCTACGTGTATCCGCCGTACGTCGGCACGTACTACGACGGGTATCCGGTGACGTATGGCTATGGCGCCGGGTTCGGTATCGGCGTGGCCGAAGGATTCGCGTTCGGCTTCGCGGCCGGCGCCATCTGGGGATCGGCCGTGCCTTACTGGGGGCCGTACTGGTATGGCGGCGGCAGCTTCGTCAATATCAACCAGGCGAATTTCTACGGCCGGTGGGGGCAGGGCACGGTGACCCACGCCGAAGGCTGGAACGCCTGGACCGGCACCCAGTGGCGCGGCACGGCCGGCGCCGGCTACAACGCGGCTACGGGCGCGCGCTATCAGGGCAGCCAGGGCGGCGCGTTCAATCCGTACTCGGGCAACTACGCGGCCGGGCGCCAGGGATCGTTCGCCAATCCGTCAACGGGCCGCGAGGGCGCCGGGCGGGGCGGGGTGGCCGGCAACGAATACACTGGCAACTACGCGGCGGGCCGGCAGGCGGCCGGCTACAACGCGCAGACCGGACGCATCGGCGCCGGCGAGGCAGGCATCGCCGGCAACACGCAGACCGGCCAGTACGCGGCCGGCAGCCGTGGCTTTGTCGCCAATCCGAACAAGGACAACGCCGTGGTCTGGAACAACGGCAATGTCTACGCGGGCCACGATGGCAACGTCTACCAGCACACCGACGATGGCTGGCAGAAGCACACCAGCAATGGCTGGGAGCCGATGCAGCAGAACAGCGAAATGCAGGGGCGGCTGGACCAGCAGCGCCAGGCGAGGGAAGCCGGCCAGCAACGCTTCAACAGCGCGGCAGCGCAGCAGTGGCAAGGCCGCTTCGCCGGAGGCGGCGGACGATTCGGTGGCGGAGGCGGCCACTTCCACGGAGGGTTCCGGCGATAGCCTTGTTTTCTCCCCTCTCCCGCCCCGCGGGAGAGGGGCCGGGGAGAGGGCAAAGCCGCCCAAAGCCCAGATCAACCGACCCGAGCCACAAGCCTCTGCCCCGCGATTCAACCACTCAACGCGGCGCCCACTCCCCTTCCGCACCCCGATCGCCGTCACCAGCCCATACGCCGTAATCCCCAGCGCTACGCCCAGGAAATGGCCATCCAGCCCCATCCCCGCCACATTGGCCAGCACCCAGCCGCCGCCGGCAGCCAGGCCGATCCGGCTCAGGCCGGCCACGATGGGCCAGCGCATGCGCGCCGCGCCGAGCGATGCGAAATACAACGCCATGCCCAGGCCGAAGCCGCCGAATGCCGGGCCGACCCACGACAACGCGCGCGCCGCGATGGCGGCCACTTCGGCATCCTTGGTAAATAGCGCGGCGAACTGCGCCGGCATCAGTCCCACCGCCGCGCCGACGCTGCCGGCCAGCAGCAGCGCCAGCAGCGCGCCCACCCATGCAGTGCGCCGCGCGGTGTGCCAGTCGCCTGCGCCCACCGAGCGGCCGACCAGCGCCGTCAGCGCCGATCCCACCCCAAAGGCCAGCGGGATCATCAGGAATTCCAGCCGCGCCGATATGCCATAGGCGGCCACGGCCGTGGTGCCGTAGTGGCGCAGCTGCGCCGTGACCAGGATCGTCGTCAGGTTGGCCACCGATGCCAGCGCGCAGGCGATCAGCCCGACAGCGAGGATGCGATGGAACAACGCACCCAGCAGCTTCACGCGCAGCGTCGGCACGAAGCCCGCGCCGCCGCGCATGACCACCCAGGCCATCATCAGCGCCGCCGCCCACGATGCCGCTGCCAGCCCCGCGCCGATCCCGGCCAGGCCCATGCCGAGCTTTTCGGAAAACCACCACGCCAGCACCGGGAACACGATCCACATGCCAGCCAGCACGCGCGCGGCCAGCGCGTGGCGGCCGCCCCCGCGCAGCACCGACGCCAGCGTATTGGCCAGCCACGCCGGCACCGCGCCCAGGCCGAACAGCCAGATTGCATAGGTTGCCGCCGCCTCGGCCGCAGTGGAACCGCCCACGGCGCCAAACACCTGGCGCGGGAATCCGGCCAGCGCAATGGCAAAGACCAGGCCTGCCGTCACCGCGATGATCACCGCGTGCATCACCAGCGACGAGGCGTCCTCGCGCTTGCCGGCGCCCAGCGCGCGGGCGATGGCCGACACCACGCCGCCGCCCATCGCGCCAGCCGACATCTGCTGCAGCAGCAGCGCGAACGGCAGCACCACGGCCCAGCCGGCCAGCGCCTCGGTACCCTGGCGCGCGGCCAGCCATGTTTCGATCAGTTGGGAACCAGCCTGGAGGAAGGCCACCAGGCTGGTGGGGGCCGCCAGCACGGCGATGCGCCTGGCGATCTCGGTGTTGGAAGGCGGCGCGATGGCGGCCGGCGGGCATGGCATGTTGGCAACGTCCGTGTGTGCCATCGTCTCCTCCTGGTTATTACTTCTGACTTTTGTCATGCAAGTAACCGGGATGATAGCTTGCCATTTGAAAGTTGGCGGACGGTTTTTGTCACGCTTGTGCGAATACCGGCAACCCGGTCACCGCTTCGCGCAGGAACCCGATCAGCGCGCGGGTGGCCATCGACAGGTGCGGGTTTGGCGTGGTGATGATGTAGAGCCGGTTGCCCAGGCCTTCCGGCTTCCAGTCGGGCAGCACCGGCACCAGCGTGCCGCGGCGCACATCGTCCCAGCCCATGTAGACCGGCAGCAGGCTGATGCCGTGGCCTTGCCGCACGGCGTTCATCAGAAAAGGAAAGTGCTCGGATTGCAGGTAGGGCGTGATCTCCACATCGTGACGCTCCGGTCCGCACGCCGAATCGCGGCCCAGGGTCAATAAGAATCGTCTGGAAGTGTAGGGCGGGCAGAGGAAGCGGCATTCGGTCAGGTCCGACGGCTTCTGCAGCGGCGGCGTGCGCGCCAGGTAGTCCGGCGACGCGCATAGCTGCCAGCGGATGGCGCAGACTTCGCGTGCCACGGTGTCCAACGGCGGCAGCGACGTGACTTTCAGCGCGACATCGATCTCGGCGGCGATCAGGTCGGTGACGCGGTTGGCAAAGAACACGCGCAGCGAAATCCCGGGATGCAGTTCGGCAAAGCGCAGCAGCAACGGGGCGATAAAGGCATCGCCGAGCCCGGTGGGTACGCTGACCCGCACATGGCCGCGCAGCGTCTTGCCCAGGCTGTCGATCTCGGCCTGCGCGGCGGCCATCTCCTGCAGGATGCGCAGGCCGTGCTCATAGAGCGACTGGCCGGCATCGGTCATCTCCAGCCGCCGCGTGGTCCGGCGCAGCAGCATGGCGCCGGCCTGCTCTTCCAGCAGCCCAAGCTGGCGGCTGATCTGCGAGCGGGTGACGCCTCGGCGGCGCCCGGCTTCGGCCAGGTTGCCCGCTTCGACGATATCCACGAAGGCCTGCACGAGGTTGAGGTCCATGCGACGACTCTGAAAGCAATGTCAAGTTTGACGCAACATTGTGATTCGGTCAGATGGGATTGTCGATACTGGCGTGCCTCGCTACAGTGGCCAGTCATCGGCTGGAAAAGCCGTCCGGTTGCTATTCAAGGAGACCCCGCATGCCCGCAGACCTCTGGTTCGAATCGTTGCAGCGCCCCGGCGCGGAGGTGCAGGACCGCGGCACAAGGCTGGCGGGCGGGCTGAGGCGGCTCGGGCTGGAAGAGGGCGGCGTGGTGGCGGTGCTGCTGCGCAACGATCCGGTGTTTGCCGACGTGGTGTTTGCCTGCCGCACGGCCGGCACCTACTACTGCCCGGTCAACTGGCATTTCATGGCTGAGGAAGTCCGCTACCTGCTGGAAGACAGCGGTGCGGCCGCGCTGATCGTCCATGCCGACCTGCTCCCGGCCGTGCAGTCGGCGGTGCCGGCTGGCGTCGCGGTGCTTGTGGTCGGCGGCACCCATCCGGACGGTATCGCGTACGAGCCGTGGCTGGCCGCGCAGGCGCCCTACGACGGTCCGCGCGTGGCGCCGCGTGGCCATCTTGCCTACACGTCCGGTACCACCGGCCGGCCCAAGGGCGTGCTGCGCCAGCCGGTGCCGCTTGCCGATCTGGAAGCGCAGCAGGCGCGTCTGCGGTCTCTGATCCGGCAGGCCTACGGCATCGTGCCGGGCTGCCGCGCGCTGATGTCGGCGCCGCTCTATCACAGCGCGCCAAGCGTGTACGTGCAGAACGCGCTGCAGATGGCGGAGCGGCTGGTGCTGGCGCCGCGCTTCGATGCCGAGCAGGTGCTGGCGCTGGTGGAAAAGCACCGCATCGACGTGCTGTACCTGGTGCCGATCATGTATGTGCGGCTGCTGAAGCTGCCGGCCGAGGTGCGCGCGAAGTACGACCTGTCGTCGATTCGCTTCGTTGCGTCCACCGGCTCGCCGTGCTCGCCGGAGGTCAAGCGCGCCATGCTCGACTGGTTCGGCCCGGTCATCCATGAAACCTACGCATCGAGCGAGGCTGGCCTGGTCACCGTGGCCACGCCCGAGGATGCCGCTGCGCGCCCCGGCACGGCCGGGCGTCCCGTGGACGACGCCAGCGTGCGCATCATCGACGAGAACGGCAAGCCGTGCGCGCCGGGCGAAGTGGGCCTGGTCTACGTGCGCCAGCCGGCCTACCCCGATTTCACCTACCTGAACAACGACAAGGCGCGCCGCGCGATCGATATCGATGGCCACGTCACGCTCGGCGACATGGGTTACCTCGACGCCGACGGCTATCTGTTCATCTGCGACCGCGCCTCGGACATGGTCATCTCGGGCGGCGTCAACATCTACCCGGCCGAGATCGAACATGAACTGGTGCGCTATCCGGGCGTGGCGGATTGCGTGGTGTTCGGCGTGCCCGACGACGAGTACGGCGAACGCTTGCACGGCGTGATCGAGCCGACCGCCGGCACGCAGCTGGAATCCGCAGCGGTGATCGAATGGCTGCGCGGCCGGTTGTCGGGCTTCAAGGTGCCGCGGTCGATCGAGATCGTGGAGCGACTGCCGCGCGACGAGACCGGCAAGCTGGCCAAGCGCCGGCTGCGCGACCAGCACTGGGCAGGCCGCCAGCGGCGCGTCTGATCGTGACCTGACAACCTATAAAGCAGACAACAGACAAGAAAGCAGGAGACAACCATGTACCGTATCGCCACCAGCCTTTGTGCCGCCTTGTTGGGGGTCGCGTTCGCCGCCCCGGCCCTGGGCGCCTACCCCGACCGGCCGATCAAGCTCGTCGTCCCGTACACGCCGGGCGGCTCGACCGACCAGTTTGGACGCGCCATGGCCGAGGGCATGTCGCGTGAACTGAAGCAGGCCGTGGTAGTGGAAAACCGGCCCGGCGCCAATACGATGGTCGGCACGCAGGGCGTGGCGCGCGCGCAGCCGGACGGCTACACGATCCTCATGGGCAGTAGCGCCAGCATGGTGCTGAACCCGATGCTGTACAAGAAGACCGGCTACGACCCGAAGGATTTCAAGGTCATCCTGATCGGCATCGAGGTGCCGCTGGTGGTGGTGACCAATAACCAGGTGCCGGCCAGCAACATCAAGGACTTTGCCGCCTATGCCAAGGCGGCGGGCGGCAAGCTCAACTACTCGTCTGTCGGGCTCGGCAACCCGTTGCAACTGGCCACCGAGATGCTGAAGTCCGAACTGGGCATCGAGATGACGCATGTGCCGTACAACGGCAGCGCACCGGCGTTGGGCTCGCTGCTGGCCAATGACACGCAGCTGATGGTCGACGTGGTCAGTACCTCGCTGCCCCATATCAAGGCCGGCAAGCTCAAGGCGCTGGCCGTGACCGGACGCTCGCGGCTTGAAGTGCTGCCGAACGTGCCGACCGTGGCCGAAAGCGGCTATCCGAATTTCCATGCCGCCACCTGGTTCGGGCTGGCCGTGCCGGCGCAGACGCCGCCGGAGGCCATCGCCAAGCTGCAGGCCGCCGCATCGCATGTGCTGACCGAAACGCCGTTCCGCAATACGTTTGGCGCGCTTGGGCTGATCGTGCAGCCGCCGCGCAGCCAGGCGGAGATCGACCGCTACGTGAGCGCCGATCGCGACAACTGGGGCAAGGTGATTCGCGCCAACAATATCAGCCTGGACTGAGGCTGTCGGGGCAGGGAAGGCGCAGGTCAAGGCGCAGGTCAAGGCGCAAGGCCGGTCGCGGCGGCAGACGGGGGCGTATAGTTGAGGGCGTTTTGCTACGCCCCCGCAAGTCCTCCGCATCGTCATGACCGATCCTGTCGAGCCCCCGAGTCGAACCTTCCTGATTCCAATACCCCATCCGAGACTGCGGCGCGCCGTGACCGTCTCGGTGAACTCCGCTCTCACGCCCGCCGCGCGGCGCATCGCAAGACGCGGCAGGTGGGGCGGATCTCGCGCACGTCGATGCGGTACGCGGCATTCATGTGCGGCGCCGGCGGGGTGGCGCTGTTCTCGATGGTCTTCGCCTATATCGCCGAGGTTGCGCTGCGCTGGAACGCGAAGCTGACCACGGCCACGCCGTGGCTGGCCTTTGTGATGCTGCCATTCGGGCTGGCCGCGCTGCGCTGGCTGACGATCCGGCTGGCGCCCCAGGCGCGCGGCTCGGGCATTCCGCAGGTAATCGCGGCCGTCACGCTGCCGCCGGCCGGCGTGGCGCAGACCGTGCTCGTGTCGTTCCGGCAATCGATGTGGAAGGTCTTGCTGACCGCCGGGGCGCTGCTGGCCGGTGCCTCCGTGGGCCGCGAGGGGCCTTCGGTCCAGGTGGGGGCCGCGGCCATGCTGGCCTGGGGACAGTGGTGCCAGCAGAAGCTGCGTTTCCGCATCGGCTTTCATCCCAGTTCGCTGATCGCGGCCGGCGCGGCGGGCGGCCTGGCGGCGGCGTTCAACACGCCGCTGGCCGGGGTGGTCTTTGCGATCGAGGAACTGGGGCGCGGCACGGCCGTCCGGTGGGACAGGCTGGTGCTGTCCGGCGTGCTGACGGCGGGCTTCCTGTCGCTGGCCGTGCTGGGCAACAACCCGTATTTCAGCGTCAAGGTGCCGATGCTGGTGCTGCACGACGCGTGGGGCCCGGTCATGCTGTGCGCGGTGGTCAATGGCGTGATGGGCGGACTGTTCGCCAAGCTCCTGATCCGCGGCGTGCCCGGCCTGGTGCCGTCGGCATGGCGCGACTGGACGACCGGGCACCCGGTGTGGGTAGCCTTCCTGTGCGGACTGGTCGTGGCGGCGGTGGGCTGGGCGACGGCCGGCGCGACGTTCGGCACGGGCTACGAGCAGGCGGCCGGGTTGATCAATGGCGAGCCCCACAGCACGCTGTGGTTCGGGCTGGCCAAATTCGTGGCCACGGTGGTGTCGTACTTCGCCGGCGTTCCGGGCGGCATCTTCACGCCGGCCCTGGCCATCGGCGCCGGCATCGGTGCGAACGTGGCCGATGTGGTGACGCATTTCATGTCGGGCATGGCCGAGCCGCGCGTGCTGGCGCTGGTGTCGATGGCGGCGTTCCTGGCGGCGGCCACGCAGGCCCCGATCACTGCCAGCGTGATCGTCATGGAGATGACGCGCACGCAGGACCTGACCATTTATCTGCTGGCGGCCTCGCTGCTGGCATCGTTCCTGTCGCGCCAGTTCAATCCTCACCCGTTCTACCACCACATGGGCCATGCATTTCGACGCGAGGCGATGGCTATCGGGCGTAAGGAATCCTCTGTGTAGTCTTTTAGTGGCGCAATCGGCGCTTGCGTCGCGCGGTAACAAGTGGTTACAAACTTCGCTGGGTGGCGCTCGGCCTAAGTGTGGGTTTGGCATCGAAGCGCCGTAGCGGACGCATGCGCGATGTCTTAACATCTGCTGCGCATTGCACGGCGGCAGCAGATCGGCCGGCGATGCTTGTGTACCGGCGGCACACGACCTCGTCGGACAGGCATTCGATGCATTTCGGGGGAGCAGAAAATGGCCACACAACGTCCGGGCGGCACGCGCCCGAGCACGCCGCGTACCGGCACGCAAAGCGGCACGCCATCCAAGCCGCGCACCACCGCAGCCCGCGACAGCCCACAATGGCACGACCTGGGCGCCGACACCGCCATCTGGCACACGCGCGGCCTGCAAACCAATACACGCATGCGCGCCCCGGTCGCCCAGCGCACTCCGCCCCGGCAGTTGCCGCCGAGTCCGGTGCCGAAGCTCATCCTGTGGGCGGTGCTGATCGGCATCGCGCTGGTATGCTTCCAGACCGTGAAGCATATGCTCTGACCCAGACTGTCGGCCCGGCATCACACTGTTGATGCGGGGTCACCCCGGCAGGAACCCTCGGGACGGAGCCGGCTCCAACGCGGAGCCGTTTTCAGGAGTGTGTTTTGAGATTTCCTCTTGCCGGGCTGGCAGTTGCCGCCCTGCTGGCGACGTCTGTCGCCCAAGCCGCGCCGGCTGCGCCCGCCGCATCGGCCGCGCCGGCCGCCACCAAGGCCCCGAATGCCGCCGCCGCAGCGGTCCTGGACGGCAAGGATCGCTTTTCCACGATGCTCGACACGCTCGAGATCGGCAGCCCGCTGCCCGCGTTGCCCGACTGCGCCGACCACCGCACGCCCGATGGCAAGGATGTGACCGCCTATTGCGTGGAATTGCGCGGCGATGGCGTGATGCGCCAGGTGGGCGTGCCGCGCGACCAGCGGCCTGCCTTCATGGATGGCGCGCGCCTGGTGGCGCTGGTCGACGGCAATGCGCTGGTGGGCATCATCGTGCCGACCGACGGCGTCCGCTCGCAGGACGCCGCCGCGCAGGCGCTCAATGCCCGCTACGGCAAGCCGTTCCGCCAGGAGATGGTGGACATGAAGGACAAGGCCGGCAAGGACATCCGCAGCATCCACGCTGGCTGGATGCGCAAGCCGCTGACCGTGGAGCTGTACGCGATTCCCGAAGACCCGGCCGAAGGCACGATCGAACTGCTGCTGCCGCAGGCGCGGGCGCTGATGGCGAATCGCGATGCCGATGTGGCCAGGTCGCTGGCGCCGCCCCCGCCGGCAGGCAAGGGCGGCAAGTCCGACAAGGCCGAAAAAGCGGAAAAAGAGAAGGTCGAGAAGGCTGAAAAGAAGGCCCCGCCAAGCCGGTCAACCCCGGCAGCTGGTAAGCCTGCCGCCTGGCACGACCGGCGTCAGAGTCCTTCCATCACCTTGTCCAGGCCACGCACCACGCCGCGCACGGTGTGGACCTTGCGGATGGCCAGCAGCGCGCCGGACACATAAGGCTTGGAGCCGTCGCCGGCTTCGTGCTTGAGATGCAGGCGCTGGCCATCGGCGCCAAAGATCACCTCGACACCCAGCTGGTATCCCGGCAGCCGCACCGCATGCACCTGCGTGCCGGACATCGTCGCGCCGCGCGTTTCCTTGGGGCCGCTGACCTTGTCCACCGGCACGGCCTGCGCCGCCTGCTTGACCTGACCTAGCCGAAACGCCAGTTCGCGCACCGTGCCGGATGGCACGTCGACCTTGCCCGCCTTGGCGTAGTCGATGATTTCCCAGTGGTCGAGGTGGCGCGCTGCCATCTCGGCAAACTTCTGCAGCAGCACCACGGTGATCGCAAAGTTGCCACAGGCCAGCACGCCACGGTCGGCCTTGCGCGCAGCGGCGTCGATCTCCGCATAGTCGTCGTCGGACAGGCCCGATGTGCCCACCACCACGTGCGCGCCGTGCGCCAGCGCCTGCAGGATGTTGTGCTTGGCGATGACCGGCTTGGTGTATTCGACGTAGACGTCGTAGGGCGTCTTGCCAAGATCCTCGATGCTGGCCGCCGCCACGCCCGGGGTGTCCTTGTGGCCGGTCAGGCTGGCCAGGGTCTGGCCCGCCGCGCCGCGCGACAGCCCGGCCACCAGCGTCATGTCGGCCGCGTGCGCCACGCCGCGCGCCAGCTCGCCGCCGGCCCAGCCCGTAACGCCGCCCACGGCAACGCGAAGGGTTTCACTCATCGGTTCTCTCCAGTGTTGGTACGCAGTAGGCGAGGATAACGCCGTCGCGGAGCGGGCGCTTGCCGTGGTTTGCTCCCCTCTCCCGCGCGCGGTGTACACGGGGAGACGGGCCGGGGGAGCGGGCCAGGCGCATCAACAACCCCAGCATCCGACACTCACCCCGCCGCCCGCCGCCGGTCGATCTTGCGGGCCAGCACGATTGACGTCGTGGTGTGGTTCACGCCATCGAGCATGCCGATTTCGTCGAGCAGCTTGTCCAGCCGCGCGTGGGTGTCGCAGCGGATCACGGCCATGTAGTCCACCGGGCCGCTGACCGAATTCAGTTCCTCCACCTCGGGAAACCGCTGCAGCGCCCGCACCACGGCCGGCGCCGCCTTGGGCTGTACCGACAGCCCGCAAAACGCCAGGATCGCGTTGTCCTCCATCTCGCTGCCCAGCCGCACCCCATACCCGGCAATCACGCCCGTGCGTTCCAGCCGGGCGATGCGGGCCACCACGGTCGTGCGCGCGATGCCCAGCGCGCGCGACAGGTTGGCCGCGCTCTCCCGCGCATTGCCTTGCAGCAGGGCCAGCAGATGCCGGTCGGTCTGGTCGAGGTCTGCCATGGTCGTCGCTGACGATTCGTCAAATTACTATGTCAATACGACCGATTATGCCGGTCTTTCGTCAATCTTGTGGCTACAAAACGTGCGTTGGGCTGCCCATACTTCAGTCACCGATAACAAGTTACTGAGGGAGTCAGCCATGCAAGCTTCCACGCTCGGTCCCGCCTCGGTGCGCGACCTGACGCTCGCCCCCCGTCCGCTTTCGGTGGTCGTGCTCGGCGCCGGCAAGATCGGCCGCGTGATTGCCACGATGCTGGCCGATAGCGGCGACTATCGCGTCTGCCTGGTCGATCACGACGCGCACCGGCTCGACGGCGTGCCGCGCGGCATCACGGTGCGGGCCGGCGATCCGACCGAGCCCGGCACCTGCGCCGCGCTGCTGGCCGGTGCCGATGCGGTGATGAACGCGCTGCCGTTCCACGCCGCCATCCATGTGGCCACGGTGGCCGCTCGGCTGGGCGTGCATTACTTCGACCTGACCGAGGACGTGGCCGCCACCCATGCCATCCGCAAGCTGGCCGATGGCGCGCGGTCGGTGCTGATGCCGCAGTGCGGGCTGGCGCCGGGCTTTATCGGCGTGGTGGGCCACGATCTGGCGCAGCGCTTCCTGCGGGGCGGCGGCGAACTGCTGGACCTGCGCATGCGCGTGGGCGCGCTGCCGCGCTATCCCAGCAACGCGCTCAAGTACAACCTGACGTGGAGCACGGAAGGGCTGATCAACGAGTACTGCAACCCGTGCGAGGCCATCGTGGACGGCCGCCGGGTGGAGCTGCCTGCGCTGGAGGGGCACGAGACCTTTGCACTGGACGGCGTGGAGTACGAAGCGTTTAATACCTCTGGAGGGCTGGGCACGCTGCCGGACACGCTGGCCGGGCGCGCGCGCCAGGTCGACTACAAGTCGATCCGCTATCCCGGCCACTGCGCCCAGATGAAGCTGCTGCTGAACGACCTGCGCCTGCGCGAGCGGCGCGAATGGCTGCGCGAAATCTTCGAGCACGCCATTCCGGTGACCGCGCAGGATGTGGTGGTGGTCTTCGCCAGCGCCACCGGCCATCCGCCGGGCGCGCGCGGCGAGGGCAAGCGCGGGCCGCTGACGCAGGCGTCGTTTTCCGCGCGCATTGGCGGCATGGAGGATTTCGCAGGCATCGGCCATGTCAATGCGATCCAGCTGACCACGGCCGCCGGCATCTGCACCGCGCTTGACCTCGTCGCTACCGGCGTGCTGCCGCAGGCGGGGTTCGTGAGACAGGAAGCCATGCCGCTTGATCGCTTTCTGGACAACCGTTTCGGCCAGCATTACGCGCGGCATCCACTACAGGAGACGCTCGCATGAAAGCGCAGGACTTTGCCGATTGCTGGCAGGCCATGGGCCTGCCGCAGCCATGGACCCCAACCACCTCGGCCGCGCCGGGGGCGCTGGCCGTGCGATCGCCGATCGACGGCGAGGTGTTCGGCCAGCTGGCCGTCTGTTCCCCGCCGATGCCGACGCACGCATCGCGCGCGCGCACGCGGCGCAAAGTGTCTGGGCGCTGACGCCGGCGCCTGTACGTGGCGAGGTGGTACGCCGCCTGGGCGAGGCGCTGCGCGTCCACAAGGCGGCGCTGGGGCGGCTGGTGTCGCTGGAGGCCGGCAAGATCCTGCAGGAAGGCCTGGGCGAAGTGCAGGAGATGATCGATATCTGCGACTTTGCCGTGGGCCTGTCGCGCCAGTTGCACGGGCTGACGATTGCCTCCGAGCGCCCCGCGCACGCCATGCGCGAGACCTGGCATCCGTACGGGCTGTGCGGCGTGATCTCGGCGTTCAACTTCCCGGTGGCCGTATGGGCGTGGAATGCCGCGCTGGCGCTGGTGTGCGGCAATGGCGTGGTGTGGAAGCCGTCGGAAAAGACGCCGCTTTGCGCACTGGCGGTGCAGGGCCTGCTGGACCGGGTCATCGACGACCACGCGCCGCAGCTTGCCGGCCTGACCTGCGTGCTGACGGGTGGGCGCCAGCTGGGCCAGGCGCTGGTGCAGCATCCATCGGTGCGGCTGATGAGCGCGACCGGCTCCACGCGCATGGGCCGCGAAGTGGGCATGGCCTGCGCCGCGCACTTCAAGCGCGCCATCCTGGAACTGGGCGGCAACAACGCGGCCATCGTCGCGCCATCGGCCAACCTGGAACTGACGATCCGCGCGATGACGTTCGCGGCGGCCGGCACGGCCGGGCAGCGCTGCACCACGTTGCGTCGCGCGTTTGTCCACGCGGACCTGATCGAATCGGTAACGCAGCGCCTGCGCCAGGTCTATGCGCGCCTGCCGGTGGGCGATCCGCTGCAGGACGGCACGCTGGTCGGGCCATTGATCGATGCGGTGGCCGGCGATGCCATGGCCAATGCGCTGGCCAGCTGCCGCGCCCAGGGCAACGTCGTGCATGGCGGCGAACGGCTGCTGACCGACCGCTTCCCCCGTGCCTGCTACGTGCGGCCGGCGCTGGTGCTGACCGATACCCAGCATGACACGATGCTGACCGAAACCTTCGCGCCGATTCTCTATTTGATGCCGTACACATCGCTGGACGAAGCCATCGCGCTGAACAATGCGGCGTCGCATGGGCTGTCGTCGTGCATCTTCACGGAGTCGCTGCGCGAGGCGGAAAGGTTCCTGTCGGCGGCCGGCAGCGACTGCGGCATCGCCAACGTCAATATCGGCACCAGCGGCGCCGAGATCGGCGGCGCGTTCGGCGGGGAGAAGGCGACGGGCGGCGGCCGGGAATCGGGGTCCGACGCGTGGAAGGGCTACATGCGCCGGGCCACCAATACGATCAACTACGGCGACACCTTGCCGCTGGCCCAGGGCATCCGCTTCGACGTCTGAAACGGCGTCTCGCTTACATGCATGAAGTCGTTGCGAATCGTAACAAGGGTTACAGCGCCTTGACGCTGTATTACCGGACCCACCCGTATAACGTTCTTAAGGACAGCGCATTGAGATGACGCAATGCCGGGGACAAAAAGGACGTTGTGATGAAAACGAAAGCGATTGTGTTGGGTCTGGCGGTGACGGGCGCGGCCATGCTGGGCGGCTGCGCGGTATATCCCACGCCGTACGGCCCGGAAGTGGGCCCGGCTCCGGTCGCCGTGGCCCCGGCCCCGGTGTACGTGCCACCGCCAACCGTGGTGGTGCGGCCTGCCTACGGGTATTACGGCGGGTATTACGGGCGCCGGTATTACAGGCATTGGTGAGCGGGCGGACTCAGGTAAGCGCTGGTTTTCTCCCCTCTCCCGCAACGCGGGAGAGGGGCCGGGGGTGAGGGCACAAGGCTCGATCCGCGGTCAGCGCATCTGGAACCGCCTGGCCCTCACCCTCACCCCCGACCCCTCTCCCATTTCATGGGAGAGGGGAGAAAACACATTCAATCGCCCGACCCATTCAGCCCGCCCCATCCGGGCGCGAGCGTTTCGCCTACATCGCGCAGGTCCACCAGGTCTAGCACGCGGCCGACCGTGTGGTCCACCATCTCCGCGATGCTTTGCGGCTTCTGGTAGAACCCTGGCACTGGCGGAAATACGATGCCGCCCATCTCGGTGACGGCGGTCATGTTGCGCAGGTGGGCCAGGTTCAGCGGGGTTTCGCGCACCATCAGCACCAGTTTGCGGCGCTCCTTGAGCGTGACGTCGGCAGCGCGGGTGATCAGGTTGTCCGAGAGGCCGTGAGCCACGGCGGCCAGCGTGCGCATCGAGCACGGCGCCACGATCATCGCGTGGGCGCGGAACGATCCGCTGGCAATGGTGGCGCCGATATCGCGCACGTTGTGCACTACATCGGCCAGCGCTTCCACTTCCGCGCGGCCGATGTCGAGTTCGTGCTGCAGGTTCATGATGCCGGCGGGCGACATCAGCAGGTGGGTTTCCACGCCGCTCACATCGCGCAGCACCTGCAACAGCCGGACGCCGTAGACGGCGCCGGTGGCACCCGTGATGGCGACGATCAGCCGTTGCGGCGCGGCGCCTGGATTCACGGGCATGACGGTTCGAGCTAGGCTCAGGCCTTCAGCAGCGACTGCAGTTCGCCGTTCTGGTACATCTCCATCATGATGTCCGAGCCGCCGACGAACTCGCCGTTCACGTACAGCTGCGGGATGGTGGGCCAGCTGGCGTATTCCTTGATGCCCTGGCGGATGCCGTCGTCCTCGAGCACGTTCACCGTGGTCGGCGCGTCGACGCCGCAGGCCTTCAGGATCTGGATCGCGCGGCCCGAGAAACCGCACATCGGGAACTGGGCGGTGCCCTTCATGAACAGCACGACGGGGCTGCCCTTCACGATCTGGTCGATCTTCTGTTGTACGTCACTCATGATGAATACGGTCCGGTTGCATGGGGGATGGGCGGATTTTACCGGATTCGCGCCCGGTCATCAGGCAGGGATATCGGCAGGGTAGCGGCCGGGTGTCAGTCCGGCAGCCGGCCGCCGCTGCAGCGTTCGTTGTCGCCCAGGTCGCGTGCCGTGAACACCTCCGCAAAGCCCGCGCTGGTCAGCAGGTGGCGGGTGGCGTAGCCCTGGTCGTAGCCATGTTCCATCAGCAGCCACCCCTGCGGCAGCAGCCGCTGCGTGGCGCCGGCAACGATGGCGCGCAGGTCGGCCAGGCCGTCCTCGTGGTCGGTCAGGGCGTCGATGGGCTCGAAACGCAGGTCGCCTTCGTCCAGATGCGGATCGCCCGCCGCAATATAGGGCGGATTGCTGACGATCAGATGGAAACGCTGCCCCGGCGGCAGCGCGCCATACCAGTCCGATTCCAGGAAGCGGATGTTGTCGGCCTGTAGCGCCCGCGCGTTGTCCTGCGCCACCATCAGCGCGCCGCGCGAGATGTCGGTGGCCCAGACCTCGGCGTCGGGCCGCTCGCGGGCGATGGTCACGGCCAGAATGCCCGAGCCCGTGCCCATGTCCAGCACGCGCGGCGCGTGGATGCCGGCCAGGCGGGCCAGCGCGGCCTCGGCGGCCACTTCGGTATCGGGGCGTGGAATCAGCACATCGGGCGTCACGCGGAACGTGCGACCGAAGAATTCTCGCTCGCCCAGCAGGTAGGCCATCGGCTCCCCGGTCAGCCGGCGCGCCAGCAATGTGGAGAACGCATCACGCTGCGCTTCGTTGAGGTGGTCCTGGTCCCGGGTGATCAGCTGCGTGCGAGTAAGCCCGGTGACATGGGACAGCAGCATGCGCGCCTCCAGCGCCGGCAGGCCGGCCATGGCGGCAAGCGTCTGCGCTTCGCGCAGGGTAGGCGTGGTCGGCAGCGGCGGAATATCGCCTGGAGGATTCGAGGACATCGGCGGGTACGTCTGGAATATCGGCGGCCGGTTCGCAAAAAACCCCGCCGGGCCTGGACCTGACGGGGTTCTGCGTGGCTCTGCTATCAGGCGCCTAGTGTAAGCCCATTCGGGGCCGACGACATTGGCGCCGTTTGCAAGGCGATTACTTGTTGACGGCGTCCTTGGCCTTGTCGGCCGTGGTGTTGACGGCGTCCTTGGTGGCTTCCTTGGCGTGGGCCATGGCGTTGCCGGCGTCGACGCGCGCCTTGTCGGCGGCGGCGGAGACATCCGAGGCCACGCCGCTGGCGGCGGCCTTGGCGGCGTCGGCAGCGTTCGCGGCAGCGGCGGCGGCGTCGCTGGCAGCGGCCTTGGCCGATTCGGCGGCGTTTTGCATGGCGGTGTCAGCGTTGGATTGCGGCGCCTCTTCCTTCTTGCCGCAGGCGGCAACGGAAATGGCGGCGGTCAGCATCAGCACGGCGAGCAGCTTGTTCATGATTTCGTCCTTGTATGTCTGTTGGAGGAGTGACATCCACCCAGACTTCGATGCCCCCGATCCGCCGTCGTCTTGCGAAAGTGACGTATCGGGGTGGTCTGGTCGAAATCGATTATAGACAGCGCGTTTTTACAATCCAGTGCTGTTTCAAGCATTTACCTCGGTTACAAACCTTGAGCGGGCCCCAGCGGGTCAGGCATCCTCGCCCAGCGCCGCCAGTTGGTCGGCCTGGTGCTCGGCGGCCAGGGATCCGACCAGTTCGTCCAGGTCGCCGTCCATGATCATGTCGATCTTGTACAGGGTCAAATTGATGCGGTGGTCGGTGACCCGGCCCTGCGGGAAGTTGTACGTGCGGATGCGGTCGCTGCGGTCGCCCGAGCCGATCAGGTTGCGGCGCGTGCTGGCTTCCTTGGCCTGCGCCGCGCGCAGTTGCCCGTCCTTGATCCGGGCGGCCAGCACCTTCATGGCCTTTTCTTTATTCCGGTGCTGGCTGCGGTCGTCCTGGCACTCCACCACGATGCCGGTGGGCAGGTGAGTCAGGCGCACGGCCGAATCTGTCTTGTTCACGTGCTGACCGCCCGCGCCCGATGCGCGGAAGGTGTCGACGCGCAGGTCGGACGGGTTGATCTCGACTTCGCCCACTTCGTCGGCTTCGGGCATCACGGCCACGGTACAGGCCGACGTGTGGATGCGGCCCTGTGCCTCGGTGGCCGGCACGCGCTGCACGCGGTGGCCGCCCGATTCGAACTTGAGCTTCGAGAACGCGGCGGCGCCGGCAATGCGGACGATGACTTCCTTGTAGCCGCCCAGGTCCGATGCGGACTCGCTCATGATTTCCACCTGCCAGCGCTGGCGTTCCGCATAGCGCGTGTACATGCGCAGCAGGTCGGCGGCGAACAGCGCGCTTTCCTCGCCGCCGGCACCGGCGCGGATTTCGAGCAGCACGTTGCGGTCGTCGTTGGGGTCGCGGGGCAGCAGCAGCGTCTGCAGCGTCTTTTCCAGGCCTTCCAGGCGGTCTCGCGCGGACGTGATCTCGTCGGCGGCGAAGTCCTTCATCTCGGGGTCGTCCAGCAGCGCCTGCGCGGTGGCCAGGTCGTCCTGCGCCTGGCGATACTGGCCGTACTGCTCGGCCACCGGCGACAGTTCGGCATGTTCGCGCGACAGCTTGCGGTACTGGTCCATGTCCGCCGTCGCCTTTTCGCTGGCGAGCAGGGCGTTGACTTCGTCGAGTCGCTCGGCCAGCTGGTCGAGCTTGTGGAGCATGCTGGGTTTCATCGGTGGCGCTTTCGGGATGCTGGGAGACGCGGTGGCGCGGCCACGGCGCGGATCGGCGGGCGGATGCCCGGCAGCGCCGGCGGACGCCAGCGCGGTGTGGACAGCGCGGCTAGCGCTCGGAGTGACTGCTGTGGCGGAACAGGCCCGGCACCAGGCGCAGCAGCGCCTCGCGGTCTTCGCCCTGGGTGTGGTTCAGCGCGTGCGTGGGGCCGTGCAGGAACTTGCGCGTCAGCGCGCCGGACAGCGCTTCGAGCACGGCGGCCGGGTCGTCGCCACGTGCCAGCATGCGGCGCGCGCGGTCCAGTTCGGCCTGGCGGATGGCTTCACCGCTGGCCTGCAGGTCGCGGATCACCGGCACCACGCTGCGCGTTTCCAGCCAGTGCATGAAGTTCTGCACGCGCGATTCGATGATCGCCTCGGCCTGGGCCACGGCGGCCTGGCGCATGGCGTTGCCTTCGCGCACCACGGCGCCCAGGTCATCGACGGTATAGAGGAACACGTCGTTCAGGCGCGCCACCTCGGGTTCCACGTCGCGCGGCACGGCCAGGTCGACCATCATGATCGGACGGTGCTTGCGGCGCTTGACAGCACGTTCCACGGCGCCCAGGCCGATGATCGGCAGCGAGCTCGCGGTGCACGACACCACGATGTCGAATTCATGCAGCCGTTCGCCCAGGTCCTGCAGGCGGATGGCCTGCGTGGTCAGGCCCTGCTCGGCCAACTGCTCGGCCAGCTTCTCGCCGCGCTCCACGGTGCGGTTGGCCACCACAACCTGGCGCGGCTTCTGCGCGGCAAAGTGCGTGGCGCACAGCTCGATCATCTCGCCGGCGCCGATGAACAGCACGCGCTGCGTCGACACACTTTCGAAAATCCGCTGGGCCAGGCGCACGGCCGCGGCGGCCATCGATACGGAGTGCGCGCCGATCTCGGTCTGGCCGCGCACTTCCTTGGCCACCGCGAACGTGCGCTGGAACAGCTGGTTCAGGTAGGTGCCCAGCGCCCCGGCTTCGCCAGCGGTGCGCACCGCGTCCTTGAGCTGCCCCAGAATCTGGGTTTCGCCCAGCACCATCGAATCGAGCCCGCTGGCCACGCGGAACGCATGGCGCACGGCTTCGGACTGGGGCAGGGCATACAAATGCGGTGCCAGGTCGCCTGCGGGCACGTTGTGATGCTGGGACAGCCAGCGCAGCGTGTGCTCGAACCCTTCCTGACCCGGCTGCAGCACGTCGGTGGCGCAGTAGATCTCGGTACGATTGCAGGTGGAAAGAATGGCGGCCTCGGTGCCGTTGCGCCCAGCCAGGTGGGTGCGCAGCGCGCCAAGTGCGGGTTTGATCTGCTCAAGCGGAAACGCCACACGCTCGCGGAGCGAGACGGGTGCCGTAGTGTGATTGATACCGATCGCGAGCAGTTGCATTTGTGGGGTTGGGTTGCCATCCGGAACGATGCCGGAAGCGCTGGTCATTATACCGCCACGTAACAAAGTTGCAGGGGACCCGGCGCGGCGCGGCCGGCCTGCAGTATCGTTACGTCACATCCACATTTGAGGTGGATCAAGAGTCAGGGGAGTTGCTATGTTCGGATTGGCAGTGGTGGGCGCAGTTGTCGGATTTGCCGGGCGGCTGCTACATCCCGCCGGGCGCGTCGTGACCGTGCCAACCGCGCTGCTGCTGGGCGTGCTGGGGGCGCTGGCGGCCTTCTACGGTGGCCGCGCCGCGCATCTGTTTACCGACGGACAGGTGCTGGGCTGGGGCGCCGCAATTGCCGGCGCCGCGTTGCTGGTGGCGGTCTGGGGCGTGGCGCGCTCGCGCCGGTAACTTCAGAACCGACAAAATAGTCGGCAATCGGATACCGGCGGATGTGAAGAATCAGGCCCTTGCGTCGAGGAAGCGGCGCAGGATGGCGCTGGAGTAATGGCTGGCCACGTCGCGCAAAAACGAAGAAAAATCGACGTGTGCCGTATCGTCCGCCCGGTCGGAAATCGTGCGCATCAATGCATACGGAACGCCGTACTCGTGGCAGATCTGGGCCAGCGCGGCGCCCTCCATCTCCACGGCCTGCAAGTCGGGCAGTGCCTGTCGCAGATCGGCCACGGCCGCCGGTGCATTGATGAACTGGTCGCCGCTGGCAATCATGCCGACATGCAGGCGCGGCTGGTCGACTCCGATACGGGCCAGCACGCCAGGGGGCACCTCGGTGGCCAGGTCGTCGCGCAGGAAGTCTTCCGCCGCGCCGCGTAACGCAGCGGTGAGTACGGGATCGGCCGGAAATTCGGCCTGGTCCAGCAGCGGCACCTCGTGGCGCGGAAACAGCGGGCGGGCGTCCATATCGTGCTGGACGGTGCGGTCGGCCACGACGATGTCGCCAACCCGTACGTCAGTGCCCACTCCGCCTGCGAGGCCCGTAAAACGATCTCGTCGACCCCGAATTCCCGAATCAACGTAACCGTGGTGGCTGCTGCCGCCACCTTGCCGACGCGCGCCAGGACCAGCACCACAGGCTGGCCATGCAGCGTGCCGCGGTAGTAGTCGCGCATGCCGATGGTCTGCATGGTGGCGCGGGCGTCTTCATGGCGCATCGCCGCGATCAGGCCATCCATTTCGTGATGCAGGGCGGCGAGGATACCGAGAGTCATGGGGCTTAGGGGGCGGGTCGAAAACGGCGCAAGCATACCGGCGCCCGGCCCGTCGCGATAGCGGCGCCAGCTGTGGGGCGCGTGCGACAAACGAACATTACAAATCTGGGGTGATTGTGTCGTTGGCAATACATGGCGTTACAATCCGTTGATATTAAATGCGATTCATTCGCATTCTTATTTCTAATAAGCAACGAGAGAGAAAGCTCATGTCAGTCCGCGCCCGGGGCCAGGTTCGCCGCTCGCACGTCCTTCAGATGACCACCCTTGCCCTCAGTGTGCAGGCTGCCAGCCTTGCCTTGGCCCAGGAACAGGTGCCAGCCAGCGAACCGGTGCATCACAGCCTGCCCGTGGTGACGGTCAGCGGCAGCAGTGGCGTGGAATCGCCCACCGGCCCCGTGCAGGGCTTCGTGGCCAAGCGCGCGGTAACGGCTACCAAGACCGATACGCCGATCATCGAGACGCCGCAGTCGATCACGGTCATTACGCGCGACCGCATGGAGCTGCAGGGCGCGCAATCGGTGGCGCAGGCGGTGGGCTATACGGCAGGGGTGACCACGGCCGGCTTTGCCAACGACAACCGTACCGATTCGATCAAGATCCGCGGCACCGATTCCACCCAGTACCTGGACGGCCTGCTGAACGCCGTGGGCTTCTACAACAACACCCGGCCCGATCCGTACGCGCTGGAGCGCATCGAAGTGCTGAAGGGGCCGTCGGGCATGCTGTACGGCCAGGGCGCCGTGGGCGGCATCGTGAACCTGGTGTCGAAGCGTCCGCAGGCCGAGGCGGCGCGCGAAATTGGCGTGAGCTTCGGCAACTACAACCGCAAGCAGATCCAGGCGGACCTGACCGGCCCGATCGATGCCGACGGCAAGTGGCTGTACCGCTTCGTGGCCATGGCGCGCGACAGCGACGCGTCGGTGGACTACGCCAAGGACAACCGCTACTTCATCGCCCCGTCGCTGACCTACCGGCCCAACGCCGACACCGAATTCACCCTGCTCGGCAACTTCCAGAAGGACGATTCGAACACGATGATCGGCTTCTTCCCGTGGCGCGGCACGCTGATCGAGAACCCGGCCGGGCAGATTCCGCAGAACTTCTTCGTCAGCGAACCGGGCTTCGACAAGTACACGGCCGAGCAGCACGCCATCGGCTACCAGTTCTCGCACCGCTTCAACGACACCTTCACGGTGCGCCAGAACCTGCGCTACTCGCACAGCACGGTGGACTATCGCAGCATCTACACCACCGGCTTCACCGGCGCCACGCACGGCTGGGTGCCGGGCAGCGACACCATGCTGCGCCGCGTGCTCTACCTGAACCAGCCGACGCTGAACCAGCTCGCCATCGACACCCAGGGCCAGGCCAAATTCCGCACCGGCCCGGTCGGCCACACGTTCCTGGCGGGGATGGACTACCAGAACAGCACCAGCACCGGCCGCACCAACGCCAATGGCACGGCGGTGCCGATCAACGTGTTCAACCCGGTCTACGGCAACTACGTCTTCCCGACGTCCTTCCGCGACATCCCGGAGGCCAAGCAGATCCAGACCGGCGTCTACCTGCAGGACCAGCTCGAATGGAACAAGTGGCTGCTGATGCTGGGGTTGCGCTACGACTGGTCGCGTGCGGCGCAGGACAACACGCCATCGGCGTCGCGTGACGACAACGAACTGACCAAGCGCTTCGGCCTGATGTACCGCTCGGACTTCGGCCTGAACCCGTATATCAGCTATGCCGAATCGTTCCAGGGCCAGGCCGGGTTCAATATCGATGGCACCGCCTTCAAGCCGCTGCGCGGCAAGCAATGGGAAGTGGGCGTCAAGTACCAGCCGCTGGGCAAGAACATGACGCTGACGGCGGCCGTGTTCGACATGCGCGAGGAAAACCGCAAGGTGGCCGGCGTGGTCAACGGCCAGGCCGGCACGGTGCAGATCGGCGAGGCCCGCACGCGCGGTGCCGAACTGGAAGCGCTGGTGTCGCTGGGCCGGCTGGACCTGATCGCGGCGTACACGTTCCTGAACGCCAAGACGCTGGAAGGCACGGCGGCCGAGCAGGGCCAGAGGCTGGCCAGCGTGCCGACCAACACGGCGTCGCTGTGGGCCAACTACCGCTTCGCCCTGTTCGATGTCCCGGGCTTCCTGGCGGGCGCCGGCGTGCGCTACAACGGCCCGAGCACCGACGGTACGGGCAACAACCGCGTGGGCGGCTTCACGGTGTTCGATGCAGTGGTGGCCTACGATCGCGGCCCGGTGCGGGTGTCGCTGAACATGAACAACGTGTTTGGCAAGCAGTATGTATATAGCTGCATCGCGCGCGGCGACTGCTTCTTCGGTACGCAGCGCTCGATCATCGGCAACGTGACTTACCGTTTCTGACGGGTCAGACCGTTCCTGACTGCGCTCCGGACCGATCCCCGGAGACTTCGGCGTCGCGCTTTGCTAGCATGCAGGCCATGCCGACTCTCCGGGGGATCGCCGGTTGGAAACGCTCACTTCTCGACGCACCATCCAGCAGGCGCTGGCCGACTGGCGCGCCCAGGGCCGCCTTGGCGCAGCCGACCTGCTGGCCGCCTGGGCGCCCACGCTGCCCGGCCGGGCGCACTGGCACCACTGGCTGGACCGCGCATTGCTGGTCCTCGGCACCGCGCTGCTATGCGCCGGTGTCATCGTCTTCTTTGCCTTCAACTGGGCGTCACTTCATCCATTCTCAAAATTCGGACTGCTGGCCGGGCTGCTGACGCTGCTGGCCGGGTTTGCCGCATGGCGTCCGGCTGGCGACATGGCGGGCCGGGCGGCGCTGGGCGGCGCGCAGATCGTGTCCGGCGTGCTGCTGGCCGTGATCGGGCAGACCTACCAGACCGGCGCCGATGCCTGGCAGCTGTTGGCGCTGTGGGCGCTGCTGGCGGTGCCATGGGCGCTGGCGGCGCGCGCCGCGCCGCACTGGTGGATCGTGCTGGTCATTGGCAACGTGGCGTTGCTGCGGTTCTGCAGCGTGCGGCTGGGTATCGGCGGCATGTTCGAACTGCTGTTCTCGGCGCGCTTTGCGCGGGTCACGATGATGTTCCTGCTTGGCACGGCGGTGCTGCAACTGGCCGTCTGGTATCTGCTGGCGGCCCGGGCGGCGCGCTGGGGCTTCGTCGGCGCCACCGGCCCAAGGCTGCTGGGCCTGCTGGCCTGCGGGTATGCCGGATGGGTGGGGCTGATGAGCGTGCTGACCGACCACGTGAATGCGGCGGGGCTGCTAGTGAGCGCCGTGGCGCTGGTTGGCCTGGCGGCCTGGTTCCGCTGGCGCGCGTTCGACATCGTCGTGCTGAGCCTGGTCTGCCTGACCGGCATCGGCGTGATCATTTCGGCGGTGGGTCGCTGGCTGGTGGACTTCCACGGCGACTTCGGGGCCTTCCTGCTGCTGGCGCTGCTGACCATCGGCCTGGCCGTGGCGGCGGCCACCTGGCTGCTGCGCGCCTGGCGCGAGACATCGGGGAGTCCCGCATGAGCCAGCACCAGATCGATCGGACGGAACAGGTGGAACGTGGGCTCTGGAGCCAACTGGCCCTGCGCGGCACGGTGCAGGGCGACTATGCGCCGACGCTGCGCACGCCGTGGCCGATCCGCCTGCTGATGGGCGGCGCGGGCTGGCTTGGCGCGCTGTTCTTCCAGATGTTCCTGATCGGCACCGTGTTCGCCGCCACGCGCGGCAACGGCCCGGCCATGGCGATCACCGGCGTGGCGATGATCGGCGTCGCCATCGCGCTGTACCGCGTGAAGGCAAAGGAGAGCGGGCGGATTGCGCTGGGGCAGTTCGCACTGGCGCTGAGCCTGGGCGGCCAGGGCATGGTCATTGCCGGCGTGGGCGAGGCGCTCGGATTCCGTCAGTTCCTGGAGACGGCGCCGTTCTGGCTGGTCGTGGCTCTGTTCGAAGCGGTGCTGTTCGCGCTGGTGCCAGACCGCCTGCATCGCTTCCTGGTGATGCTCGGCCTGTGCCTGGCACTGGCCATCGCCGCGTGCGTGACGCTGGGCGACCTGATGGCGCCGCGCTGGACGGCGATTCCGATGGCACTGGGGCCGATGACGGCGCTGGCCTTTGCCGCGCTGCTGGCCTTTGCCATGCGCGAAGACCGGCTGGCAGCGGCGGGACGCCTGCAGATAGCCGCGCCAGCCGCCGACGCCACGCTGTTGGTAGCCCTGCTGGGCGCGCTGGTGGTGACAGGCTTCGCGCATCCTGCCGACCTGATCTTCGGCGTGGACACGCCCTGGCGCGCGCATGGCGGATGGCTGGCCGGCGCGCTGATCGGCGCCGTGCTGGTGGCCATGGCGATGCTCGAATGCAAGCGGCTGGCCTGCGGCACGCCGGTCGGCGCCGCCGTGGTGGCGGTGGCTATCGCATTCAGTGCGCTGATGGTCTACGCCCCGGCAGTGACGGCGGGCGTGCTGGCCCTGGCCGTGGCGCTGCGGCGCGGGTCGCTGCCGTGGCTGGGGCTGGCCATCGCCACGGTGCTGATCGGATTCGTCTGGTACTACAGCACGCTGCAATGGACGCTGCTGGCCAAGTCCGCCACGCTGGTTGCCGCCGGCGCGCTGCTGCTGGCCGTCCGCGCCGCGCTGGGCCGCATCGCCAACCGGGAGGCCGTGGCATGAAACGCTGGATTATCGTGGGATGGCTGCTGACAATCGGCGTCGCGCTGGCCGGCACCGTCGGCAAGGAACGGCTGATGGCACGCGGCGACGTGGTCTACCTGCGCCTGGCGCCGGTGGACCCGCGCTCGCTGATGCAGGGCGACTACATGGCGCTGAATTTCTCGGTTGCCAACGAGGTGCGGGCGGCGCATGGCACCGAGCAGAGCCGGCTGGCGCGCGAGGAAGTGATCGTGGTCCGCCGCGACGACCGCAACGAAGGCCACTTCGTCCGCCTGTATCACGGCGAGCCGCTGGCAACGGGCGAAATGCTGCTGCGCGTGCAGAACGTGCCGTCGCGCTGGGGCGGCAACGGCGTGCAGGTGTCGACGGACGCGTGGTTCTTCCAGGAGGGACAGGCGGAACGGTACGCCAAGGCGAAATTCGGAGAATTCCGAGTCGATGCCGACGGACAGGCGTTGCTGGTGGGGATGCGGGACGAGGCGCTGGCGCCGATGTAGGCAGGGTCTGAGCCGTCCCGACAAAGAAAATGCCCGGCATCGAACCGGGCATTTCTTCGTTCTGGCGGTGCCAGGCGTTGCCTGGACGTTTCTTGAACGTTGCTTAGACGTTGAGCGTCAACACCAGAGTACATTGGGTATGGACGCGCGCGTAAGTGCATGTTTTGGCTAAGAATTGTGGTGTGTGGTGGATGTCCATGGCATTGCGCACATTTGGGCTTATTCTCCCTTCGCAATGTCCATAGTATGTAGTTACCTTCTCAATGGCGTGGGCAGGGGGCGCAACTCATCAAGCCTAGCCTGAAGACGAGCGTTCTCCTGCAGGAGTTCGAGCACCAGGCGTTGTGCGCTCGTGAGCTGAGACTGCGCGTCATCGCGCTGTTGCTCGAGCCGCTTAACCTTAGCAGTTAGGTCCTCAGTGTTGCGTCTCTGTCGGTCCTGGCGCTTCCGCTGCAATGCCCTCTGTCGGCCGTTGATTTCCACCCATGCCTGTATCTCGCGAACCAGCGCTGGATAGCGCGCCTTTCTGAGGGCAGTTGGGTCGGTGCCGGCCTCCTTTGCGACATTGTTCTGGCTCACCGGAGTCCCGCGTGGCAGCACGTGCGGTTTGTTGTCCTTCAGGCGTTCAAAGGCCAATCGAAACCGTTGTTCTGCAGTCTCAGTTGCGGACGACATTGAGGTACTTCCTCAGGCCGAGTGCCTCGGCTTTTAGCGCGCGCGCGCGGGGGCTGTCTGGCTGAGCCATTTCAATTCGCCGTTCAATGCTTGCAAGCTGCCGCTCGACGGAGAGCTGTTTTGCTCTGTCATATATCGCTTCGCGGCAAGGCTTGTCGCCGTCGCCCCCGTGCACCGCACTATCGACTCGATACCGCCGTAGTCACAATGGCCATTCTTTGTGCAGCCGCCGAGCCTGGTTTCTCGGAAGGAGACCTCGCCATTTCGGCCAGCCTTGACAAGCACGTTGAATTCCTTGTTCCCAACCAGGTTGACCACAATTTCCCGCTTCCGTCCATCGCCCAAAGGTGAGACGTAGCGCTCTTTCACAAGGGCTTCTATCTGCCTGGCCATCACCTCGTATCTGGCCGTCACAGTCAGACTTTCGAAGTCCTCGTTGAAGCGAACTCGACTGTGGTTCTGCCCGTAATATCGAGTTTGGAGCAGCGTAAGATGCTTCATAATGACTTGGATTGAGCTGTCGCTTAGAAGGCCACTGGCGAACATGTTGATTCCGCCCGTGCGCCGGAGTTGGTGATAAGCCAAAGGCCAGGTCTCGCCAACCTTAAACTTCCCGCCCTTGTCGAGGTTCGGAGTGAACATGCGAGCAGTTGCTAGGTCGTCTTCAGTAATTCTCATTTGCTCGGGGTCAAAGAGGCACGGGTACCTCTGCATCACGAACTGGTAGGGCTGCACCCTCGCATCGCTTGTCATTTTCACTATTCCCCGGTATGCGTGGTGCGATTTTAATGCAACCGGCTGGCAGCTGGGGCGTGGGTGTGACACAACCATCCTGTTCATTGCGAGGGCTCTGGCTCAGCCGGGCTGTCGGCGGCTAAGCACGCCGTCCTAGATGCCACAAACCGTAGCCCACCCATCAAACTGGCTGCACGCCGTCGGTCAGGTTGTGGTCGTCCGCCGTCCTTCGCAAGGCAGCACCCGTTGCCGCGTTACGAGATTTCTTCTTGCATCAATCTAAGAAGGGAGAGGTCGCAGCGCGGCAGCGCAAAACGCTGGAGATTTACACCGGCGTCGATTCGATATTCGCAATCACCGAAGGCAATCCGCGCTGGTTCATCAGTTTGGCGTCGCCTCTCATCAATTTCCTTGTCAGAAGTGGCGAGAGAAAGGTGCCAAATTCCGAACAGGCCAGCGAGATTGATGCTGCGGCAGACCGCTTGATTGCACTTTTGAGAACGATTCCCGTCGAGCACGTGGACACAAACGGCGACGACTTGCCGCTTGATGCGCTACTAGAAGAAATCGGCGCTCGCTTGCATGCTGAGCTTGTCGACGAGCATTTCAGCATGGACCCAGTGCAGAGCTTTGTGGTGGACGAAAAAATCTCTGAAAGAACGCCGAGAATAGACACCTGTGGACAGACACCCCAGGTGCTTCGAAAGCGTGCTCACGAGGGCCTTCGCGCGTCAATCAAGAGTAGCGCATTCTGGGCAATTCGAACTTCCCGTCATCAACGAGATTGCCGTCGCTGACTTTCCGCCAAAAGCGGAAGCTGCCATCGCTGCCCAGCTCCTTACCAACCATGAACACGCGACCATACTTGACGTGCACAGCTGCAGCCTTGGCACGGTCGAAATATTGCAAATGGGGACCCTTCACTTCGGAAAGAGCCACCCCATCGCCTTCGGCGCGCTCTTTGACCTGCAGCACAAAGTCAGGAAAGAAACCGATGCCAAGCATGCGACATCCAGAAGCTTTAAGGGCCAAGATGAAATTGTCATCGCCAAAGGCTCTTTCATATGCGAGGAAATCCTCTATTCTAAATATCCCTCTCCAACCCAACTCGCCCTTTAACGACAGATTTAGGTCGTTGAGCTTTTGCAAAACTCTTTAGCCCAATGCAAGGATATTTCGCGAAATATAGCTCCTTCATTATCGGGTGCTGCGATTTGCGGCAGCAAGTTGTCATCTATGAATTGAATTCTCAGTTGCCGGTATGTAAGTGAAAGCTCTTTCAGCTCCTCTATCACATCGGAGACAGGTCGGCGCTTTTCACCGCGACTCAATTCCCGTCGCTCAGTGCAGAAGTTGCAATTCCAGTCACAACCGCGTGACATGACAACGTGTGCTTCATGAAATTGCCTGGTCGCTGCACGTGTTGCATTTGGCTCAAAGTAGCCCGTTGGACCGATGAAAAGACGTCGGTCCAACGACTGCAGGGGGTGCCATTCAGCTGGAACTCGCTGCTCAATAGCAGCTGGACCAGTGTTGACAACTTCCTCGATTCCTCTAGCAACTATGGCAGGGCTGTCATGATTGGGGACGAGTCCAGGGCGATTTGGCCAAGGCGACCGGCTTTCGATTGACGAAATTAGTTGCTTCAAATTCTCTTCTACGTTGTCGAAGATTTCAAAATCCCAAGACGAACGCTGCTCTAAGGTCTCAGCAGAATACGACCATGCTTTTAAGTTCACAGCAGGTCCACCGACGACCACAATCGGAGGGAATGGCATCTGCTTGATGGCAACGGAAAGACTCAATACCGAGCGGACCGTACTAATGACGGTATTGAAGCCGACCACATCAAAGTATCTGGCCGGCGACCACGGAAATTAAAGTCGCCAGGATTTTTATGGCCAACCGCAGAAAAGGCAAGCCGCTTGCTGCCCTTCTCGGATGAATTCTACACTCTTGCTTGGTCGTTTTCCGCATCCCTTCCTCGCCGATGTACCCTCTCATAAAAAGGCGAGGTCTCCCTAGTCAAAGGGAGCAATAACGATTTTGCAAATGTAACGTGACTCCTGTGGGCGTTGCGCCCGTACATCAATCTAGGAAATTTACGACATCCTTTCAAGTGTCTCGATTGCCAACGGCGAAGCGTTGAGTCCGCGCGCATGCGAAATCTCTCAGATGGGTATGGCTGTCCGTGAACGAAAAAAGCTGTTAACAACACGTGAGCCGAGATTCTTTAGTTAACTCACTGACAGATTCGCCTTTTCTCGTTAGTTAGGTGTGTGCCACTTCCCCGTGTGTACAACTCTGCTGTCCACACCACAAGGGCGTGGACAGCCGCCCTGTGGGCGGTTCCAGAGTTGCACACACTCGATGGCTGACGCGCCGGCGTTGCCGGCTTGCCCTGCTATGAAAGACAAGATGCTGAACCGCCGACTCGGCAGCATTACCGTCGCGGGTGTCGGTAAGTCGTTGCTTATGAACGGAAAATAAGGAGGTGGTCGTGCAGCTTATACGACCCAGCGCTTAGTTCATGTGGGCTGGCAACGAGCGGTTGCATGAGACTTCTCACGGTTTTGAGAAGTCTCATTTCGCTTGATACTCGACGATACCGTCGAGCGGAACTGGCGCGGACCCACCGTGTCTGCGGTCCAGTTCACAGGTCGGAACGTAAGGGAAGGCAGGATTGGCTTGGCTGCAGGCTCACTGCGCCTTTGCAATGTCCATAGGGCAGTGAGTTCTGGGGCGAATGTCCATACCCGCTTATGTGCGGGTGAACAGGAAGTTCATCACGTCGCCGTCGTGCACCACATATTCCTTGCCTTCGGCGCGCATCTTGCCGGCTTCCTTGGCGCCGGTTTCGCCCTTGAACTGGATGTAGTCGTCGTAGGCGATGGTCTGGGCGCGGATGAAGCCGCGTTCGAAGTCGGTGTGGATCACGCCGGCCGCCTTGGGGCGGTGTCGCCCACGTGGATCGTCCAGGCGCGCACTTCCTTCACGCCAGCCGTGAAGTACGTTTGCAGGCCCAGCAAGGTGAAGCCGGCGCGGATCACGCGGTCCAGGCCCGGCTCTTCCATGCCCAGGTCGGCCAGGAATTCGGCCTTGTCGGCGTCGTCCAGGTCGGCGATCTCGGCCTCGATGGCGGCGCAGACGGCCACCACGGGCGACCCCGTGGTCTTGGCGTACTCGCGCACGGCGTCCAGGTGCGGGTTGTTCTCGAAGCCGTCTTCACGAACGTTGGCCACGTACATGGTGGGCTTGGCGGTGATCAGGCAGAACGGGCGCAGGGCTTCCCACTCTTCCGGGCCAGGTCCAGCGTGCGCACGGCCTTGGCCTGGTCCAGCACGGCCTGGGCCTTTTCCAGCACGGCCACCAGGCGCAGCGCTTCCTTGTCGCCGGCGCGGGCTGGCTTGATATAGCGCGCCAGCGCCTTCTCGACGGTGGCCAGGTCGGCCAGCGCCAGTTCGGTGTTGATGACCTCGATGTCCGACAGCGGATCGACCTTGCCGGCCACGTGGATCACGTTGTCGTCCTCGAAGCAGCGCACCACGTGCGTGATGGCGTCTGTTTCGCGGATGTTGGCCAGGAACTGGTTGCCCAGGCCTTCGCCCTTGGACGCGCCCGCCACCAGGCCGGCGATATCGACAAACTCGACCGTCGCCGGCAGGATGCGCTCGGGCTTGACGATCTCGGCCAGCTTGCCAAGCCTCGGATCCGGCACTTCCACCACGCCCACATTGGGCTCGATGGTGCAGAACGGATAGTTTTCGGCGGCGATGCCGGCTTTCGTCAGGGCATTGAACAGCGTGGACTTGCCGACGTTGGGCAGGCCGACGATGCCGCATTTGAGGCTCATGGTGTCAGGCGGAAAATTGCGAATCCCGTATTCTAGCGGATGGACGCGGCCAGCCGAGGCCGGAATGCGCGGCGCTGCGTTGCCGATGCAGCACCCGTCACGTCGCTATAATCCAGCCATGTCCGGACCTGCCGTGCCGGCGCCCAGCGCCGCCGCCCAATCGATGTCGTCGAATCCTTCCTCCCGCTTCCAGATCGCCGTGGTCGGCGGTGGCATTGTCGGCAAGGCCTGTGCGCTGCTGCTGGCGCAGCAAGGCATGCAGGTGGCGCTGGTGGCGCCGCGCCCGGCGTCCGATACCGCCCGTACTGGCGACGATGACTGGGACAGCCGCATCTACGCGTTCTCGGCCAGTTCGCAGGCGCTGCTGGACCGGCTGCGCGTCTGGGAAGCGCTGGACCCGGCGCGCGTGCAGCCGGTGCGCGACATGCGCATCTATGGCGACGAAAGCGCCTGCGAGACCAGCCCCTCGCCGCATGGCGACCTTCATTTCTCGGCCTATGCCGCCGCCGTGCCCCAACTGGCCTGGATCATCGAATCGGGCCATGTGGAACGTGTGCTCGATACGGCGCTGCGCTTCCAGCACCAGGTGAAATGGTTCGACGATACGGCCGACCAGCTGGAGCGCGATATTGACGGGGTGACGCTCCTGCTGGCCGGCGGCGAGCGCGTGCGCGCCAATTGCCTGGTGGGCGCCGACGGTGCGCGGTCATGGGTGCGCCAGCAATGCCATATCGGCACCACGCAGCGGCGCTATCGGCAGTTGGGCGTGGTGGCCAACTTCGCGTGCGAACTGCCGCATCAGGAAACGGCATGGCAATGGTTCCTGGGCTGCCCTGAAAAGCTGATGGCCGACGAGGAATCGGCCAATGGCGAGATACTGGCCATGCTGCCGCTGCCGGGCAACCGGGTGTCGATGGTCTGGTCGGCCGACGAGGCCCACGCCCGGGACCTGCTGGCCCTGACGCCCGAAGCCCTGGCCGCCACGGTGGCCCAGATGGCCAGCGGCGCAGTAGGCGCGCGGTTCGGCGCACTGCGATGCATTACGCCGGCGCAGGGATTTCCGCTGGTGCTGCAGCGTGCGGATCACTTTGCCCAGCCGCACGTGGTGCTGGTGGGCGATGCGGCGCACGTGGTGCATCCGCTGGCCGGGCAGGGCATGAACCTTGGCCTGCGCGACGTGGTGGAACTTGGGCGGGTGATGGCCGACAAAGAACCGTTCCGTCACGAAGGCGACCTGCGCCTGCTGCGCCGCTACGAGCGGGCCCGTGCCACCGACCTGCTGTCGCTGACCGCGGCCACGGACGGCCTGCACCGGCTGTTCTCGCTGCCCGGCACGCCAGCGCGGGTGATGCGCAACGTGGGCATCCGCGCGGTGGGCAGCCAGGGGCTGCTCAAGCGGTTTCTGATCGGCCGCGCGCTCGGGTAGCCTGCAAGCCGGGCTGGCCGTCCGGATTCCCCGATCTTCGCGGAAAAGCGTGACAATCCTGTCATCCGGCACGCCTATGCGGCCAATCACGCTTTCGGCGATTTACCAACGACATGCAAAGCCGGCACACTGACCGGCATATCGTTACCTGGAGTCAATATGTTGCAACTGTTCCGCCGCCGATCCGCACGCTTTGCCGCGATCGCCGCCTTTGCCAGCGGCGTGGCCGCAGCGGGCTATGCCCTTCACGCGCTGGCCGCGGACGAGCCGGGCACGGACAAGATCAGGGCGTCGATCCAGAAGATGCTCGGCGGCCGCGCCGAAGTGAAGAGCGTGACCAAGGCGCCGGTGCCGGGCCTGTACGAGGTCAATGTCGGCGGCCAGCTGGTGTACACCGACTCCACCGGCCGCTACATCCTCAATGGCGAGCTGATCGATACCAAGACCAATACCAACCTGACCGAAGAGCGCCTGGCCGAGATCAACAAGATCAAGTGGTCGGACCTGCCGCTGACCCGCGCCATCAAATGGACAAAGGGCGATGGCAGCCGCACCGTGGCCGTGTTCTCGGACCCGAACTGCGGGTACTGCAAGAAGATCGAGCAGACCTTCCAGCAGATGGACAACATCACGGTCTACACCTTCCTGTACCCGGTGCTGTCGCCCGATTCGTCGGTCAAGGCCAAGCAGGTGTGGTGCTCGGCGGACCGCACCAAGGTATGGCGCGACTGGATGCTGAACCACGTGGCGCTGGTAGGCAACGGCGGCTGCAAATCGCCGATCGACGACAACCTGGCCCTGGGCCAGAGCCTGAACATCACGGGTACGCCGGCGGTCTTCTTTACCGACGGCACGCGTATCCCGGGCGCGGCAGACGCTGCCACGCTGGAGCGCAAGCTCGCAAGCCTCAAGAAATAACGACGACGCCGGACCCCAGCCGGCTGTCAGGAACGGCCGGCACTGTCCGGCCGTTTTTCATTTCCGGACGCCTTTTCCGGACGCCCATTCTGTCCATCCACAAGAAAACGGGAGACCCCATCATGACGTTCCAGGCATTGCTGCTGACCCAGGCGGACGACAAGTCCACGCAGGCGCAAATCGCCCAGCTTGACGAAAGCCAGTTGCCCGAGGACGGCAACGTGCTGGTGGCCGTCGACTATTCGACCATCAACTTCAAGGACGGGCTGGCGATCACTGGCCGCTCGCCCGTGGTGCGCAAGTGGCCGATGGTGGCCGGGATCGATGGCGCCGGCACGGTGCTGGAATCGGGCGACCCGCGCTGGAAGACCGGCGACCGCGTGGTGCTGAACGGCTTTGGCGTGGGCGAGAACCACTGGGGCTGCCTGGCCCAGCGCGCCCGGCTCAAGGGCGACTGGCTCGTCAAGCTGCCCGATGCCTTCACCACGCGCCAGGCCATGGCCATCGGCACGGCTGGCTATACGGCCATGCTGTCGGTGCTGGCGCTGGAACGCGGCGGTGTCAACGGCCCCGTGAAGCCCGGCGATGGCGACGTGCTGGTGACCGGCGCATCGGGCGGCGTGGGCTCGGTGGCCATCGCCATCCTGTCGAAGCTCGGGTATCGCGTGACGGCATCGACGGGCAAGTCGGCGGAGGCCGATTTCCTGCGCGCGCTGGGTGCCGCCGAGGTGATAGACCGCGCCGAACTGGGCGTGCCCGGCAAGCCGCTGCAGAAGGAACGCTGGGCCGCCGTGGTGGATTCGGTGGGCTCGCATACGCTGGTCAACGCCTGCGCCCAGGTGCGCTACGGCGGCGTGGTCACAGCGTGCGGGCTGGCGCAGGGCATGGATTTCCCGGCGTCGGTGGCGCCGTTCATCCTGCGCGGCGTGACGCTGGCCGGCATCGACAGCGTGATGGCGGCCATGCCGCTGCGCGAAACCGCCTGGAAGCGGCTGGCGCAGGACCTGGCGCCCGACCGCCTGCAGGCCATCACCCGCGAGATCAAGCTGGGCGAGGCCATCGATGCGGGCCGCCGGATCATGGAAGGCGGCATGCGCGGGCGTGTGGTGGTCGATGTGAACGGCTGACGGGCGCGATTCGGAGATATCCCACGTCCCGGTCGCTCCGGGGCGTGGCGCTACAATCGTGACCATGACGCCGATCCGCTACGCCATCGCCCCGCTTCAACCGGAAGCCCACCTCTTCGCCGTCACCGTGACGGTGGATGTCCCCGACCCGGCCGGCCAGGTCTTCACGCTGCCCGCGTGGATTCCGGGCAGCTACATGATCAGAGACTTCGCACGCAATATCGTCCGCATCCGCGCCGATGCGGGCCGCGTGCAGGTGCCGCTGACCAAGCTCGACAAGCAGACCTGGCAGGCCGCGCCGGTGCCGCCGCAAGCCGGGCCGCTGACGCTGAGCTACGAGGTCTATGCGTGGGACCTGTCGGTGCGCAGCGCGCACCTGGATACCACCCACGGTTTCTATAACGGCAGTTCGGTGTTCCTGCGCGTGGTGGGGCAGGACGAGCATCCGTGCACGGTCGATATCCATCCGCCTGCCGGCCAGGCGTACGCCGACTGGCGCGTGGCCACGTCGCTGCCCGAGGCCCGCGGCCCGGGCGGGGCGCGCCGCTATGGGTTCGGCCGCTACCAGGCCGCCGACTACGACGAGCTGATCGACCACCCGGTGGAGATGGGCACGTTCGCGCTGGGCACCTTCCGCGCC
Source organism: Cupriavidus sp. EM10 (assembly GCF_018729255.1). Lineage (NCBI taxonomy): Bacteria > Pseudomonadati > Pseudomonadota > Betaproteobacteria > Burkholderiales > Burkholderiaceae > Cupriavidus > Cupriavidus sp. EM10. The sequence goes on along the minus strand of NZ_CP076060.1, from coordinate 3,167,078 downwards.
TGCGGCGCCCAGCACGACGTGGTGTTCACGGGCCGCGTGCCACAGCTGGACATGGTGCGCATCTGCCGCGACCTGAAGCAGATCTGCGAGGCCCAGATCCGCCTGTTCGAACCCCGCTCGGCCCGCGCGCCGTTCCTGGACAGCAACCGCCGCTACGTCTTCATGACGATGGTCACGACCGACGGCTACGGCGGGCTGGAGCATCGCGCCAGCACGGCGCTGATGTGCGCGCGCAACGACCTGCCGGTGCGCGGCAACAGCGAGACCAGCGAGGGCTATCGCACCTTCCTGGGGCTGTGCAGCCACGAGTACTTCCACACCTGGAACGTCAAGCGCATCAAGCCGGCAGCCTACGTGCCGTACGACCTGACGCGGGAAACCTACACGCCGCTGCTGTGGCTGTTCGAGGGCTTCACCAGCTATTACGACGACCTGATCCTGGTCCGTACCGGGCTGGTCACCGAGCAGCAATACGTGGACATGCTGGCCAAGACGTGGAACGGCGTGCTGCGCGGCAACGGCCGCACCAAGCAAAGCGTGGCCGAGAGCGCCTTCGACGCCTGGACGAAATACTATCGCCAGGATGAAAACGCGCCGAACGCCATCGTCAGCTACTACACCAAGGGTTCGCTGGTGGCGTTGGCGCTGGACCTGACGATACGCGAGAAGACGCGCGGCCGGCGGTCGCTGGACGACATCATGCGCGCGCTGTGGCAACGCTATGGGCGCGACTTCTACGCGCCGGGCGCCGTCCAGCGCGGCGTGACCGAGGCCGAGGTGCATGCGCTGTTCGACGACGTGACCGGCCTGCGCCTGGGCAAGCTGCTGCGCGCGCTGACCGAGGGTACCGACGAGATCGGCCTGCCGGCGCTGTTCCGCGCCTTCGGCATCGCGGCCGAGCCGCAGAAGCCGAACGGCAATGCCGCGCTGGGTATCAAGACGCGGTCCGACGATGGCTGGGTGCGCGTGAGCCAGGTGCTCGATGGCGGCGCGGGGCAGCGCGCCGGCGTGTCGGCGGGCGACCTGATCGCCGCCGTGGACGGCCTGCGCGTGGCACCGGGCCAGCTCGACAAGCTGCTGTCGCGCTACCGCCCGGGCGACCGGGCCGAGCTGCATGTGTTCCGGCGCGATGAACTGCAGGTGCTGCCTGTGACACTTGCCCGCGAGCCGGCGTCGCAATACAAGGTCAAGCTGGAGCCAGGCAAGCATGCGGGGCGAGCGCGCTGGCTGGGCCAGTAACTTGCCTGTCACGGCGCCGTGGCCATGATGGCGACGGCGCCTCGCCTCATATTTTCGCCATTCCAATCGCCCCATGGAATACGCGCACGACCCCCGCACATTCCTCTTCTCGCATTACATCTACCGTGGCCTGCGCTCGGCCACGGGGGTGATCGGCCTGACGCTGGTCGCCATGCAGTTCATGGACCTGCCCAGCGCCATGGTGGTGTCGGTGGGTGCGCTGTGCACGAGCCTGATGGACCTGCCCAGCCCGTTGCCGCACAAGTTCAACGAGATGCTGGCCAGCGTGCTGCTGTGCACGGCCGTGACCGCGCTGGTGGCGCTGACCACGCCATTCCCGCGCGTGATGCCGTTCGTGCTGGTGCTGGTGACGTTCCTGGCCGGCATGATGACGGTCTACGGCAACAAGACCATGCCGCTGCAGTTCTCGATGCTGTTCGTCATGACGCTGACGATCAACGAGGAATTCGTGGTGCGCAAGGCGCTGGAGCACTCGGCGCTGTTCGGCGTCGGCGCGCTGGGCTACCTGCTCTATGCGATGACCGTCAGCTGGGTCATGGAGCGCCGCACGCGGCAGCAGATTCTGGCGGAATCGCTATACGAGATGGCCGGTTACCTGGAGATCAAGGCGGCGTTCTACGACGCCGGCACCGACTACGACGAGCAGTTCAACCTGCTGGTGCGCCAGCAGATCGTGGTGGCGGAGCGCCAGCAGGCGGCGCGCGACATGGTGCTGCGCGGCAACCGGACGCCGCATGACGGGCTGCTGGTGCAGGTGCACCTGCGCATGCTCGACCTCTACGAATACCTGCTGTCGACCAATACCGACTACGCGCTGCTGCGCCAGACCTTCGGCGGCACGCCGGTGCTGGACGGGCTGCGCCGGCTGGTGCTGGGGCTGGGAAAGGACCTGGAGGAAATTGCCTACGACGTCACGCGCGGCCGGCCTTCGTACAGCGCGTTCGACTATCGTCCCGACCTGCGCAAGGTGGAGGAGGAGATCGAGCTGCTGCGCCATCATCATGTGTCGCCAGCGGCGATGAATGCGCTGCGCGACACGCTGGAAATGATCCGCGGCGCCATCACGCTGCTGGGCCAGCTGCACGAGGCGTCGCGTACGCCGGTGGAACCGGCCCAAGTGCTGCCGGGGTCGGATATGACGCCGTTCCTGACACGGCAGAAGTACGAATTCGGCGTGGTGCGCGACAACCTGCACTGGCGCTCGCCGGCTTTCCGCTTTGCGCTGCGCATCACGATGGCCGTGGCGGTGGGGCTCTGGCTGGGCGACCGCCTGCCGTATGCGTCGCACAGCTACTGGATCCTGCTGACCATCGTGGTGATCCTGAAGCCCAACTTCAGCATGACCAAGCAGCGCTACAACGATCGCCTGATCGGCACGCTGATCGGTTGCATCGTCAGCGTGGGCATCCTGCGCTGGGTGCACGAGCCGCTGCTGCTGATCGGCATCCTGTACCTGGCCCTGGTGGCCAGCGCGGCGTTCGTGACGATCAAGTATCGCTATACGGCCATTGCCGCCTGTATCCAGGTGCTGATCCAGATCAACCTGCTGATCCCGGGCAGCCAGACCGTGGTGGGCGAGCGGCTGGTGGATACGGTGATCGGCGGCATCATCGCGTCGATTTTCAGCTTTGTACTACCTAGCTGGGAGTATCGGGCGATTCCGAAGCTGGTGGAGAACGTGCTGCAGGCCAACCGCCGCTATATCGCGGCCACGCGCGACCTGCTGACGCGCAAGGCCAAGGACGACTTTGCCTATCGGGTGCAGCGCAAGCAGTTCATGGACAACCTGTCGGCGCTCATCGGATCGTTCCAGCGCATGCTCGACGAACCGCGCAGCCGGCATCGCGCGGTGGACAACCTGAGCCGCTTCATCGTGCAGAACTACCTGGTAGCGGCGCACGTGGCGGCGGCCCGCATCCAGGTGCGGCAGCACTATGGCGAGCTGGACGTGCCGGCGGCGGAAACCGCCATCGAACAGGCCACCGATGCCGCGCTGCGGTCGCTGACGCTGGCCAGCGAGCGGCTGGCCGGCGAGGAACGGCATGGTCCGCGCGGTGCGGGGTTTATTCGCACCTCGGCGGAGATGGCGGTGGCCGGGGCAGGGCTGGAACAGGAGACTGTGCCGTCGGTGGCGATGCCGGATCAGCCTGACGACGAAGCCAGCGAGCGCCGCGCGCGCATCGCCGATTCGGCAGACCGGCGCAAGGCCGACGTGCTGGCCCAGGCGGCCGCCGCCGGCGAGATCGGCGCCAACGAGCCGCTGCAGAAGGCGCAGGACCAGCACGCGGCCACGTCGGCCAGCGCGTCCGGCCGCGCCGCCAATGCGCTGCTGGAACGACGCCTGCGCGCACTGCGCGAGGACGCCGCGAAGATCGCGCTGCGGACCGGGGCGATTGGAAGAGCGATCAGGGTGCCGTTGAAGAATTGACGTCGACCATCTACCGCCTGTTTTCTCCCCTCTCCCGCAAGCGGGAGAGGGGAGCCAAACCAGCGCTGAAGATGGGCCATCGACCCCATGTTTTCTCCCCTCTCCCGCGAGCGGGAGAGGGGCGGGGTGAGGGCCAGGCGCTTGAAGTACTAACCCGGCTCGTCAAGCACGACCCGCCATGCCCTCACCCCCAGCCCCTCTCCCGCAGGCGGGAGAGGGGAGCAAACCAGCGCTGAAGATGGGCCATCGACCCCATGTTTTCTCCCCTCTCCCGCGAGCGGGAGAGGGGCGGGGGTGAGGGCCAGGCGCTTGAAGTACTAACCCGGCTCGTCAAGCAGGACACGCCATGCCCTCACCCCAGCCCCTCTCCCGCAGGCGGGAGAGGGGAGCCAAACCAGCGCTGATGATTGGCCATCACCCCTCCACCCCCGGTTCCGCTTCCGGCAGCGTCAGCATGCCGCTGTTGAACGAGTACCCGTACACCTCGCCGTAGCGCCCCCAGTCGATGGCGATCTTCAGTACGCGTTCGGCTTCGTCGGATTTGAGGAAGGCTTCCATCTCGCGCAGGATCGCCTCTTCGCCGACTTCGCCATCCTCGCTCTGCTCCAGTTCGCGCCGGATATGCGCGGCCAGTGCCACGTGGGCCAGCAACTGCTTGCCGAACACCACCTTGCGCTCGGGCGGCTCGGTCTCGTAGTAGCTGCGGCCCAGCGCCGTGGCGGTGATGTCGCCGCGCTCGATGGTGGCCAGCCCCAGCAGTTGCATCGCCTCGCAGGCGGGCAGCAGGTCGTCGTCGGTCAGGCCGGCCTCCTCGGCCAGGTGCGGCAGGTCGGCACGGCCGAAGAACGGCGATTCGTGCAGCAGGTCGAGCACGGCTTCCATCTGGCTGATATCGGCGTCCGGCAGGCGGTAGCCGATCTGCGTGGCAGCCATGGCCGGCACGCGCGGCCCGACCGCGGCGGGCGAGGTCATCAGCATGTAGACCTCGTCGATCAGTGCGCGCACCTGGGCGTCGTCGCGGTTGCGCGGGCGCGGAAACGGCACCGGCACCTCGGCGCGCACCCGGCCCGGATCGCTGGACAGGATCACGATGCGGTCGGCCATCATCACCGCTTCCTCAATGTTGTGCGACACGATCAGGATGCTCTTGATGTTGGCGCGGCCCGACTCCCACAGGTCGAGCATTTCGTCGCGCAGCGTCTCGCCGGTCAGCACGTCCAGCGCGGAAAACGCCTCGTCCATCAGCAGCAGGTCGGGCTGGGTCACCAGCGCCCGGGCAATGCCCACGCGCTGGCGCATGCCGCCCGACAGCTCGCGCGGCAACGCGCTGTTGAAGCCGGACAGCCCGATCATGTCGATGGCTGCCTCGGCGCGGCGGGCGCGCTCGGTCTTGGCCACGCCCTGTGCCTCGAGCCCAAGTTCCACGTTCTGCTGCACCGTCAGCCACGGGAACAGCGCGAACGACTGGAACACCATCGCGATGCCCTCCGCCGTGCCCGCCAGCCGCTGGCCGCGAAAATGCACCTCGCCGCGATCGGCACCGACCAGGCCCGCCATGATCCGCAGCAGCGTGGACTTGCCCGAGCCCGACTTGCCCAGCATCGCCACGATCTCGCCCTCGCGCAGGGTCAGGTTCACGCCTTCGAGCACGGCGCGGTCGGTGTGGTCGGCGGTGCGGAACATCTTGCCCACCCCGCGCAGATCGATCACCGGCTTGGCGTTGTCTTGCAGTGCCATCGTCATTTCCTTAATTCTGCGACTCAAAGCCGGGTGCGCGCCTGCGCCAGGTCGTAGAGCCGGTTCCACAGCAGCCGGTTGAATCCCACCACGAACAGCGCCATCACGCCGATGCCCAGGGCGATGCGCGGGAAGTCGCCGCGCGCGGTCATTTCGGCGATGTAGCTGCCCAGGCCCGTGGCCACCAGCGTGCGGTCGCCCCAGGTCACGTACTCGGACACGATGCTGGCATTCCACGACCCGCCGGCCGCCGTGACCAGGCCGGTCAGCAGGCTCGGAAACACGGCCGGGATCAGGAAGCGGCGCCACAGCAGCCAGCCCTTGAGCCCGAAGTTGCGCGCCGCCAGCCGCAGTTCGGTGGGGATGCCCGACGCGCCGGCCACCACGTTGAACAGGATGTACCACTGCGTGCCGAAGATCATCAGCGGGCTCAGCCAGATCTCGGGGTTCAGGCCGAACTTCGCGATGGCCATCACGGCCAGTGGGAACATCAGGTTGGCCGGGAAGGCAGCCAGGAACTGGGCAATCGGCTGGGCGATGCGCGCCAGCGACGGATTCAGCCCGATGCGGATGCCCACCGGCACCCAGACCAGCGCCGCCAGCGCAATCAGCACGATCACGCGCACCATCGTCAGCGTGCCCAGCCACAGCACATGCGCGGCCTCGGCCCAGCCTACCTCGCTGTGCACGAAATGGAACACGCGATACAGCGCCGCCAGGGCGATGCCGATGATGATGGCGTCGCGCAGGCGGTCCAGCCACGGCGCCCAGCGCGCCGGCGCGGCCGGCAGCGCCACGACGTTGCGATGACGGGCGCTCCAGGCCAGCGTGCGGCCGGCCAGCGCGGCCGTCCATTTCAGCACCGCATGCACCCAGGCCGACCGGCGCAGCAAGTCGAGCAGCCACGACTGCGGCACGGTGTCCTGCGCCAGCGTCTCGAAGCGGAAACGGTCGGCCCAGGCCACCAGCGGGCGGAACAGGAACTGGTCATAGAGCACTATGCCCACCAGCATGGCCAGGATGGCCCAGCCGATGGCGGCCAGGTCCTGTTGCTGGATGGCCAGCGCGATATACGAGCCGATGCCAGGCAGGCGGATGTCGTGGCCGGACACGGCAATGGCTTCGGACGCCACCACGAAGAACCAGCCGCCGGACATCGACATCATCATGTTCCACAGCAGCCCGGGCATCGCATACGGCACTTCGAGCCGCCAGAAGCGCTGCCATGGCGACAGCCGAAACATGGCCGCCGCCTCGATCAGGTCGCCCGGAATCGTGCGGAACGACTGGTACAGGCTGAACGCCATGTTCCAGGCCTGCGAGGTAAAGATGGCGAAGATGGCCGCGCATTCCACGCCGGCCAGATTGCCGGGGAACAGCGCGATAAAGCCGGTGACTGTGATCGACAGGAAGCCAAGGACGGGGATCGACTGGAGGATGTCCAGCGCCGGCACCATCACTTTCTCTGCGGTGCGGCTGCGCGACGCCAGCGCGGCGAAGGCGAACGAGAACAGCAGCGATGCGCCCAGCGCAGCCAGCATGCGGATGCTGGTGCGCATCAGGTAGTAGGGCAGCCAGGCGACGTCCAGGTGGATGGTCAGCGCTTCGCCCGGCTGGTAAGGCACGTCCATCTGGCGCGCGGCATAGGCCACGATGACGATGGCGGCCAGGATGATCGGCAGCAGCGCCAGGTCGAAGCGGTTTGGCGGGGCGGTCAGCAGCGGTCCGACGTAGCCGGGCGCTTGATTTTTGTTGGGCGTTGGTGGCATGGGCGCGGCCTCGGCAAGGTGTCATGCGCCATTGCCCTCACCCCGGCCCCTCTCCCGCACCGCGGGAGAGGGGAGAACACCACGGGAATCCCGCCAATCGATTGCGTGCTCCACGCTCTCCCGCGTGGCGGGAGAGGGGAGAACACCACGGGAATCCCGCCAATCGATTGCGTGCTCTACGCTCTCCCGCGTGGCGGGAGAGGGGAGAACACCATGGGAATCCCGCCAATCGATTGCGTGCTCCCCTCTCCCGCGTGGCGGGAGAGGGGCTGGGGGTGAGGGCCAAGGCATCGTATGCTGACAGCCTAACGCCCGAGTGGGCTAGGTAGTTTACCTAGTAGGGGAGGATTTCATGACAGCACAGACGGAAACCTGGCAACTGGTGGCCCACGGCCGCGTGCAGGGGTGGGCTATCGCGGCAACTGCGCCGACCGGGCGCGGGCCCTGGGGCTTGGCGGATGGGTCCGAAACCGCATGGATGGCACGGTGGAAGTGATCGCCACCGGCTCCAGGGAGAATCTCGAAGCCCTGCGGCTGTGGATGGAGAAGGGCCCGCCGGCCGCCCAGGTCTCCCGCGTCGAAACGAAACCGGCGCCGCCCGAAGCCTTCGACAGCTTCGAGTGGCGCCCCACCGTCTAGCTGCGCTGCCAGTCGATGCCCGGCCGGCCGTGGCGTTCCAGCCAGTCATTGGCCTGCTTGAAATGCCCGCAGCCCAGAAAGCCGCGATGGGCCGACAGCGGCGACGGATGTGGTGCTTCCAGCACGCAATGTGTCTGGCCTTCCAGCAGCGCGCGCTTGGCCTGGGCATGGCTGCCCACAGCATGAAAACGAGATTGGGCCGCGACATGGCCAGCCCGTGGATCAGGCAGTCGGTCACGGCTTCCCAGCCGCGCCTGGCATGGCTGGCCGCATTGGCCTGTTCCACGGTCAGCACCGTATTCAGCAGCAGCACGCCCTGGCGCGCCCAGCCTTCGAGGTTGCCCGAGCCGCGCACTGGCTCGCCACCATACTCGGCGGCGATTTCCTTGAAGATATTGCGCAGGCTCGGCGGCACCTTGATGCCGTCGGGCACCGAGAACGCCAGGCCGTGCGCCTGCGGCATCTCCACGCCGCCGACCGTGCCGGTGCCGTGATACGGGTCCTGGCCCAGGATGACCACCTGCACCGCATCGGGCGGCGTCAGGTGCAGCGCGTGGAATACCGAATGCGGGAATACCGGCTTGCCGGCCGCGCGCTCGCCGTCGACGAAATCGCACAGCGACGCCCAGGCCGCGTTGCCGACGCACGGCGCCAGCAGCTCCCGCCAGGCGGCGGGCAGGGCGTCGACCTGGTCTTGCAGGCAGTCGACGGAAGCTGCGGGTTTTGAAGATTCGGTGACGAACAGGTCAGCTTGCATCGGACGCGTTGGTGAGGCGATAGCCGCGAGCGGCCTTGCTCATATCCATGGGAGTCAGCGGCGCCACGTGGCCAAGGCGCTGGGCGAAGGCACGCAGCGCGGCCTCGGCGCGCGCTTCGTCCTGGTCGGTCGTCGCGCCCTTGCCCGGCAGCCATTCGAGTTCCAGTTCCTGGATGCGCTCGGTGGCAGCGGTGCCGGGGGCGCTGATCGTGCCGGTATCGATGGCGGCCTCGATCCGCTCGCCATCCTGCTCGACGATCCACGTGCGCCGTACGAAATCGGTGCGGAAGACCGGCGCCAGCCGTTCGGCCAGCGGCGCGACCACGTCACGCGCCTGGGCGTCGAAGCGGTCCAGCTCGATGGCCTCGCCGCCGATCCCGGTTTCCCACTCGTGGCGCGCGGCCAGGCCGCCGCCGCTCTTGCCCGCAGTCTTCAGCGTCTGCAGCCACTGGTCGTCCTTCCGGCGCAGCCGCAGCGCGGCGCGAGCCTGGGCCAGGTCGCGTGCGGGCGTGTCCAGGTAGACGTTCAGCATCGTCGTTTCGCCACGTGCCTCGCCGTGGGCGTCAAGCCAGGCCGCCACGGCCGCCAGCGCGGCATCGGGCAGCGCCAGCTTCAGTTCGATCTCTTTTGCCATCGCTGTCAGTCCGTGGTGGTTTCAGCCAAAAATCGGCCGGAAGATTCAGCCAAAGGTTCAGCCGAACAGCCGCGCCAGTTCCACACCCGGCTCTGGCGCGCGCATGAATGCCTCGCCCACCAGGAACGCGTTGACGTTGGCGTCGCGCATGCGCTGCACGTCGGCCGGGCCCAGGATGCCGGATTCGGTCACCACCAGGCGGTTGTCAGGCATGTGCGGCAGCAGGCCCAGCGTGTTGTCGAGCGACACCTCGAACGTGCGCAGGTTGCGGTTGTTCACGCCCATCAGCGGGGTCTTGAGCTTCAGCGCGGCGTCGAGTTCGTCGGCGCCATGTACTTCCACCAGCACGTCCATGCCCAGTTCCAGCGCGCAGGCTTCGAGCTCGGCCATCAGGCCGTGGTCCAGCGCCGCCACGATCAGCAGGATGCAGTCGGCCCCCCAGGTGCGCGCTTCGTAGACCTGGTACAAGTCCATCATGAAGTCCTTGCGCAGCGCCGGCAGGTCGCAGGCAGCGCGGGCGCGCTTCAGGTAGTCGGCGTGGCCCTGGAAGAAATTCACGTCTGTCAGCACGGACAGGCAGGCCGCGCCATGCGTGGCGTAGCTCTCGGCGATGGCTTCGGGTACGAAGTTCTCGCGCAGCACGCCCTTCGACGGCGACGCCTTCTTGACCTCGGCGATCACGCCGGCGTGGCCGGCGGCGATCTTCTCGCGCAGCGCGCGTTCGAAGCCGCGCGGCGCCATGCCGGGCTCGGTGCGCAGGCTCTCGGCCTCGGCGCGCAGGCTCGGCAGGTCGCGCTTCTTGCGCGCCGCGTTCACTTCGTCGGCCTTGACGGCCAGGATCTTTTCGAGAATGTCTGACATGGCGATTTACTTAAATTGCTGCGTGGCGCGCACGAACTGGTCGAGCTTCTCGCGGGCGGCGCCGCTGGCGATGGCTTCGCGGGCGCGCTGGATGCCGTCTTCGATCGAGCTGGCCACGTTGGCCGCGTAGAGTGCGGTGCCGGCGTTCAGCGACACGATCTCGCGCGGCGTGCCCGGCACGTTGCCCAGCGCTTCCAGCAGCATTTCCTTCGATTCGGTGGCATCGGCCACCTTCAGGCCCCGGTTCGAGATCATCGACAGGCCGAAGTCTTCGGGATGGATTTCGTACTCGCGCACCTCGCCATCCTTGAGTTCGCCCACCAGCGTGGCGGCGCCCAGCGACACCTCGTCCATGCCGTCCTTGCCGTAGACCACGATCGCGTGCTGCGCGCCCAGGCGCTGCATCACGCGCACCTGGATGCCGACCAGATCCGGATGGAACACGCCCATCAGGATGTTCGGCGCGTCGGCCGGGTTGGTCAGCGGGCCCAGGATGTTGAAGATCGTGCGCACGCCCATTTCCTTGCGGATCGGCGCCACATTCTTCATGGCGGGGTGGTGCGTGGGCGCAAACATGAAGCCGATGCCGGTCTGCTCGATGCACTGGCCCACCTGTCCGGGCGTCAGCATGATGTTCACGCCCAGCGCCTCCAGCACGTCGGCGCTGCCCGATTTGGACGAAACGCCACGATTGCCGTGCTTGGCGATCTTCGCGCCGGCGGCGGCGGCCACGAACATCGACGCCGTGGAGATATTGAACGTATGCGACCCATCGCCGCCGGTGCCGACGATATCGACGAAGTTCTGGCGATCCTGCACGTCCACGTGGTTGGCAAACTCGCGCATCACCTGCGCGGCTGCCGAGATCTCGCCGATGGTTTCCTTCTTCACGCGCAGGCCGGTCAGGATGGCGGCGGCCATCACCGGACTGATCTGGCCCTGCATGATCTGCCGCATCAGGTGCAGCATCTCGTCATGAAAGATCTCGCGGTGTTCGATGCAGCGCGTCAGCGCTTCCTGCGGCGTGATGGACATGGCGGATTCTTCAATATTGTGGGCGGCTGGGTGGTCGACGGCGTAGGCAGAGAAATCAGCGCGCCTCATCGGGGCGCCTTGATGAAGTTGGCCAGCAGCGCATGGCCGTGCTCGGACAGGATCGACTCCGGGTGAAACTGCACGCCTTCCACGTTCAGCGTCTTGTGACGCACGCCCATGATCTCGCCGTCCGGCGTCCAGGCCGTGACTTCCAGGCAATCGGGCAGCGTCTCGCGCTCGATGGCCAGCGAATGATAGCGCGTCACGTCGAAGTGCTTCGGCAGGCCGGCGAACACGCCTTCCTGCGTGGTTTCGATGGTGCTCACCTTGCCGTGCATCACCTGCTTGGCGCGGATCACCTTGCCGCCAAACGCCTCGCCGATGGCCTGGTGGCCCAGGCAGACGCCCAGCAGCGGCACCTTGCCGGCGAAGTGCTTGAGCACGTCCACCGAGATGCCGGCCTCGTGCGGGCTGCACGGGCCTGGCGACACGCAGATATGGTCCGGCTTCAGGGCCTCGATCTGGTCGAGCGTGATTTCGTCGTTGCGATAGGTCCGCACGTCGGCGCCCAGCTCGCCAAAGTACTGCACCAGGTTGTAGGTGAACGAATCGTAGTTGTCGATCATCAGCAGCATGTCATCTCTCCCGGGGCTCAGAGGTCGGCGTCCAGGCCGTCCTGGACCTGTTCGGCGGCACGGATCACGGCGCGCGCCTTCGCCTCGGTTTCCCTCCATTCGGCCTCGGGGTCCGAGTCCGCCACGATGCCGGCCGCCGCCTGCACATAGAGATTGCCGTCCTTGATCACGCCGGTGCGGATGGCGATGGCCAGGTCCATCTCGCCGCCGAACGACAGGTAGCCCACGGCGCCGCCGTAGATGCCACGCTTGCGCGGTTCCAGCTCGTCGATGATTTCCATGGCGCGCACCTTGGGCGCGCCCGACAGCGTGCCGGCCGGGAACGTGGCGCGCAGCACGTCCAGGTTGCTCATGCCTTCGCGCAGCGTGCCTTCCACGGAACTGACGATGTGCTGCACGTGCGAGTACTTTTCGATCACCATCTTGTCGGTGACCTTGACCGAGCCGGTCTCGGCAATGCGGCCGATGTCGTTGCGCGCCAGGTCGATCAGCATCACGTGCTCGGCGATCTCCTTGGGGTCGTTCAGCAGCTCGGTGGCCAGCTGGGCGTCGCGGTCGGGCGTGCTGCCGCGCGGGCGGGTGCCGGCCAGCGGGCGGATCGTGACGATGCGGGCGGTCTCGGCGTCGCCGTTCTGCGGCGTGCCGACCTTGCGCGTTTCCTGGCGCACCAGGATCTCGGGCGACGCGCCCACCACCTGGAAATCGCCAAAATTGTAGAAATACATGTACGGCGACGGATTCAGCGAGCGCAGCGCGCGGTACAGCGACAGCGGCGAGTCGCGATACGGCTTCACCAGGCGCTGGCCCACCTGCACCTGCATCATGTCGCCGGCCATGATGTATTCCTTGGCCTTGTGCACGGCCGTCAGGTAGTCGGCCTTGGCGAATTCACGATAGACATCGGTCTGCACCGACGGGCTGGTGACCGGCACATCCACCGGCTGGCGCAGCTTCATGCGCAGTTCGCGCAGGCGCTGGCGGGCGCGGGAATAGGCTTCGGGGGTGGTGGGGTCGGCGTAGACGATCAGGTAGAGCTTGCCGGAAAGGTTGTCGATCACCGCCAGCTCTTCGCACAGCAGCAGCTGGATATCGGGCAGGCCCAGGTCGTCGGGCATCTGCCTGTCGGCCAGCTTCTTCTCGATATAGCGCACGGCGTCATAGCCGAAGTAGCCGGCCAGGCCGCCGCAGAAGCGCGGCAGGCCGGGGCGCAGCGCCACCTTGAAGCGGCTCTCGAACGTGGCGATGAAGTCGAGCGGGTTGCCCTCGTGCGTTTCCACGACCTTGCCGTCGGTCACCACCTCGGCGCGCTGGCCGTAGGCGCGGATCAGCGTGCGGGCATGCAGGCCGATGAACGAATAGCGGCCGAAGCGCTCGCCGCCGACCACCGATTCCAGCAGGAACGTGTTCACGCCGCGCGTCTGCGACTGTGCCAGCTTCAGGTACAGCGACAGCGGGGTTTCCAGGTCGGCCAGCGCCTCGGCGATGATCGGGATGCGGTTGTAGCCCTGGTCGGCCAGCGATTTGAATTCCAGTTCGGTCATGTCGATCCTCTACTTGCGGCGCCGGCCAGTATGGTCGGGTCGGGCGGCACCGTGATGTCGTCAGCGGGATGGGAGGGCGACAAGCTGCATCAACCCGCCTCTCCGGGGGCGGACCGTGGCGCACACGTGAATCGATGAGGCTGCACACGGCCAGGGGCGGCGCGTGGCGCGTTCTCGAGGCTAACCGTAGCACAGGCGCAAGCAGGAGCAACCGGAACTACGGCGCTGGCGGAAGGATCTGCCGGGAGGCCGGTCGCCAGGAATCTGGACCGGTCCGGCGGAGCCTGGGTGATGGGATTCCGCAGTCTGCGGAAGTCCGGGCGACCCAGGCCCGTCAGGAAACTCGCGAACGCACTTTACGCCTGTTCAGAGGCGCGCCAGCGACGCCAGGGCCAGGCCTGCCGATCACTGCCAGAAAAGATGCGTTTGCGGTTGAGGAACATTGATGTGTTCAGCGGGGATTAACCGTGGTTTGACCGGTGTGCAGCAAGGATCGCTGCCACGCGGGCAATGTCGGCGACTATACCATCGGCGTCAACGCCTTGTACAGGGTTCCCATGGTTGTAGCCATAGGGCATCAGCAGCACCCCCATGCCCGCCGCGCGGGCCGCGCGGGCGTCGTTTTCGGAGTCGCCAATGGCCAGCACGGCGGCCGGATCCAGCCGGAACGCCTCGGCCACCTTGAGCAGCGGATAGGGGTCGGGCTTGCGCAGCGCAAAGGCATCGCCGCCGTAGACCAGTTCGAAATACTGGGCCAGGCCGGTCTTGGCCAGCAGCGGCTCCGTGAAATTCCACGGCTTGTTGGTCACGCAGGCCATGCGCAGCCCAAGCGCCTTCAACGCCGCCAGGCCCTCGCGGACATTGGGGTAGACATTGGAGAACTGGCCATTGATGCGCACGTACTCGCGGTCATAGAGCGCGTAGGCGTCGGCAAACAGCCCGTTGGCGTGCAGCGGGCTGAAGCGGGCGTCCAGCACGCGGCGGATCAGGTTTTCCGACCCCTTGCCCACGAAGCTGACGATTTCCGCTTCGGACATCGGCTCCACCGGCCCCAGGTGCGGATGCTGGTGCACCAGCGCCAGCAGCATCGCGTTGACCGACGCATGGAAGTCGCCGGCGGTATCGACCATGGTGCCGTCCAGGTCGACGATCACCGCCCGGATGCCGCTCCAGTCGGTGCGGCGCAGGATTTCGCTTGTCATCGCGCTGGTCATCCCCGGGGCCCGCCTTACTTGCCGACCTTGGCCAGCACGTCGCGGAACGTGCCGATGATGCCCTTGTAGCCGCCATCGGCGTCAGGCTTGCCGAACACGGCCGAGCCCGCCACGAAGGTGTCGGCGCCCGCGGCGGCGATCTCGGCGATGTTGTCCGGCTTCACGCCGCCATCCACTTCCAGCAGGATCTGGCGGCCGGTGCGGGCCGTGTAGGCGTCGATCCGGGCGCGGACGGCGCGCAGCTTGTTCAGCGTCTCGGGGATGAACGACTGGCCGCCGAAGCCCGGGTTCACGCTCATCAGCAGGATCACGTCCAGGCGGTCCATCACGTGGTCCAGGTGGTGCAGCGGGGTGGCCGGGTTGAACACCAGGCCTGCCTGGCAGCCGTTGTCGCGGATCAGCGCCAGCGAGCGGTCGATGTGGTCGCTGGCTTCCGGGTGGAACGTGATGATATTGGCGCCGGCCTTGGCAAAATCGGGAATGATGCGGTCCACCGGGCGCACCATCAGGTGCACGTCGATCGGGGCGGTCACGTGTGGGCGGATGGCCTCGCAGACCAGCGGCCCGACGGTCAGGTTGGGCACGTAGTGGTTGTCCATCACGTCGAAGTGGATCCAGTCGGCACCGGCCTCGGTGACGCGGCGCACTTCCTCGCCCAGGCGGGCAAAGTCGGCGGACAGGATGGACGGGGCGATGCGGTAGGTGGGCTGGCTCATGACGATTCGGGCAGTTCGGGCGATTCGGACGATTCGGACGCTGGATTGTGGCTCTGAAGGCGGCGGATGGGGGGTGATCCGCGAGAATGGCGCGTATTTTACGCCCGTCGGGCCCGAACCTGCCCGGCAAGGCGTGCTTGCCCCTGTCCAGCCCTTGCCGCACAATGCGACACACCCGGCCGCGCCCCCAGGCGGGACGCCGGCCTGCCGACCATCCTCATCCGTCGAACAATGAGCGAGTACGCTTTTTCCGTGGCCGTGCGCACCCAGTACATGGCCGACCAGTCGGACCCGGACCGCGGACGCTACGCGTTTGCCTACACCATCACCATCCACAACATCGGCGAAGTGGCCGCGCAGCTGATTTCGCGCCACTGGGTCATCACCGACAGCGACAACGCCACGCAGGAAGTGGCCGGGCTGGGCGTGGTGGGCCACCAGCCGCTGCTCAAGCCGGGCGAGCACTTCGAATATTCGAGCTGGGCCACGATCTCGACCCCGGTGGGGTCGATGAAGGGCGAGTATTTCTGCGTGGCCGAGGACGGCCACCGCTTCGAGGTGCCGATTCCCGAATTCGCGCTGGTGCTGCCGCGCATGCTCCACTGAGCCGGCGCGGGGAACCTACCCGTCTGGCGCCTTGTCCGTCTCCTGCGCCGCCTGGCCGGCCCGCGACGGGTGGTCCTGCGGCGCGCGGGTGGGACGCGGATGCTTCTTCGCGGTACCCATCGTCCAGACCACGATAAAGATCAGCAGCAGCAACGCCAGGCCGGCCTCGGCCGCCAGCAGCAGGGTGGGATGGTTTTCGAAGAACTGGCTCATCGCGTTGGGGCAGTCTGTGACAGTCGGCGGATCGGGTTGAGATTGTAGGCAAATTACTAACAAGATGGCATATCAGTATTCCCCACGCGCACCGCATGCGTCTTCCCGAGGCTGGCTGGCGCTGGCTGCTTCCGCCTGCGGCGCCGCGCTGCTGGCCGGCTGCATGAGCGGCGGCCCGATCCGCGTGCAGCCGGGCGGCACGGCTGGTACGCCGGCACCGTCGACATCGCCGAACGCCGGCAAGCTGCAGCCGGCCAGCTGGGCCGAGATCGGCGGCTGGAGCCAGGACGACGTGCGCGCCGCCTGGCCGGCACTGCAGGCCAGCTGCCAGGCCCTGAAGAAGAAGCCCGAATGGACCCGCGTCTGCGCCACCGGCCTGATGGTGGATGCCGGCGACCTGGGCGCCATGCGGGCCTATTTCGAATCGAATTTCCAGCCGTTCCGCGTGGTCAATGTCGATGGCACCGATAGTGGCCTGATCACCGGTTACTACGAGCCCATCCTGCATGGGTCCCGCACGCGCCAGGGGCAGTACCAGGTGCCGCTGTACCGCCGTCCGGCGCAGTTGCGCGGCGCCTTGCCGGCCCGTGCCGACCTGCTGCAGATGCCGGCCATGCGCGGCAACGAACTGGTCTACGTGGATGACGCCGTCGAGGCCGCCTTCCTGCAGATCCAGGGTTCGGGCCGTATCCGGCTCCAGGACGGCACCATGATGCGCGTCGGGTTTGGCGGCACCAACGACCAGCCGTTCCGCTCGTTCGGCAAGTGGCTGCTGGACCGGGGCGAGATCACGCCGGCACAGGCGACCATGCAGGGCATCAAGGCCTGGGCGCGCAACAACCCGGCTCGCGTCGACGAAATGCTCAACGTGAACCCGCGCTTCGTGTTCTTCCGCGAGCTGCCGCCGACCAACGACGGCCCGGTTGGCGCGCTGGGGGTACCGCTGACCGCGGAACGCTCGATCGCCGTGGACCCGGCCACCATCCCGCTGGGCGTGCCGGTATTCCTGTCGACCACCCGCCCGCTGTCCACCGAGCCGATCCAGCGCCTGATGTTCGCCCAGGACACCGGCTCCGCCATCAAGGGCGGCGTGCGCGCCGACTTCTTCTGGGGCGCCGGCGACGCCGCCGGAGAAACCGCCGGCCGCATGAAACAGGGCGGCCGCATGTGGGTACTGATGCCGCGCAGCTAACCTCTCCGGTTTGGCTCCCCTCTCCCATGGCGTGGGAGAGGGGAGCCAAACCGGCCCTAGCGCGGAATCGCTACAAACTTCCTTCACCCCGCGCGCACGTGCCGGAACAGGCCACTATCGTCGTCCGGATGACACCTGGCCTTGGCGCATAGCATCCGGTAAAGCCATCGACCTGATGGTGCCCGCCTCGTATTCGCCCTCGCCATCTCCAATGACAGTTCAACGCAGGAATGCTTGACTCGACTCTTCCCATTTGCCCGCCCGAGAAATCGTTGAACGTTGCATAGGACGCGGCGTGGAACAGCGTTTCGGTCTTCACGGTATAGCCGTTGTTGGGATAGACGCTGATGGTGGGAATCCTGGGTCGCCACCACCTTGGAGCTGGTGAAATGGATGCGCCGGGGTACGGCTGTCCGCGCTCCAACTCTTCATACGTGGACGCAGGGGGACATCGGGCCAGATGGGAGGCGCCTTCTGGAGGGGGCCGTCGCGCGTAATGACACTTCCTTGTTCCGGAATGTAGGCGCCGTTGAACCCGCCCTTCCGAGGATCGGTTCGCAAGCAGATGACGGCATCGTAGGTGTTGGCGGAAAGCGTCATGTCACCTTCGTTGGTGACGTCCACCCCACCGTGTTCGGCGCACCATCGCGCATGGCGGGCGTTGGCTTCGGGCAGTTGCTGCGAGCGAAGGATGGTTCGTGATCCATCCGGATTCAGGATTGCATTGTCCGGCGCTGGCTGCGGGGCCGGCTGTGCGTGAACAAGCGTGGCAAAAACGCCAGCACAGACGCCTGCTGGAACGTGAAACCGCGTAGTCATAGACGTGCTCCCAAATAAGGTACGAGCGGTGGCCCGCCCGTTGACCATACCGGCAGCGGCAGCGTCCGATATTGACCGTGGCCAACGCTTTCCCAACACTCCCCTCCACACTCCATCACGTCGTGATGCATTCCCCGTGCCGCGTTCCGTGTGAACTGTGGTTGGCTTGACTCCCATCAAGCCCCGCGCATCGCTATTTCACGATGATGGGCACATCCGACGTCCGGGCTGCCGGCGCGGCGGTGGCGCTGGCGATTCGTCCAGATTTCGCCAAATCAGGAGTCATGAGATGCATCCCACAAAAGTAATCGGTGCCGCCTTGGTGGCGGCCGTGCTGCCGCTGGCCGCCCACGCCAATGCCGACCTGGCCAAAAGCAAGAACTGCATGGCCTGCCACAGCGTCGACAAGAAGCTGGTCGGGCCCGCGTTCAAGGACGTGGCTGCCAAATACAAGGCCGACAAGGGCGCCGCGGCCAAGCTGTCGCAAAGCATCCAGAAAGGCAGCACCGGCAAGTGGGGACCGATCCCGATGCCGGCCAACGCGATCAGCGATGCCGATGCCAGCGCGCTGGCCAAGTGGGTGCTCACCCTCTGATCCTCAGACCTCTCTGATCCCTCGGATTCACCCCCAATGTCCCGACCCCTCGCATTGCACCTGTTGCTGCTCGGCATGCTGGCCGCGCCGGCAGCGCTGGTGCATGCGGAGCCGTCCGCAGCGCGCCAGGCGCAGCTGGCGCGCTGGCTGCGCGACGACTGTGGCGCCTGCCACGGCATGACGCTGCAGGGTGGGCTCGGATCGCCGCTGACGGCGGAGGCACTGGCCGGCAAGCCGCGCGACGGCCTGGTGGCAACCGTGCTGCAGGGCCGGCCCGGCACCGCCATGCCGCCGTGGCAACCGTTCATGACGCAGGAAGAAGCCCAATGGCTGATCGACAGACTCCAGGCGGGCAAACCGCCGCCCGTGCTCCCCACCTCGTCCGCCACCCCATCGCACGACTGATCCGTTTCACGGCTGTCGCGCTGGGCGCTTCATGGCTGATGGCCGCCTGCAGCGGCGTGCCTGCCGATCCATCTGGCGAAATGACGAGGCCGGATTCGACCCTGCGCGGCACCGGCGACCTGGGCGTGGTCATCGAACGCGCCGCCGGCCGGCTGCAGGTGGTGGAAACCAGCGGCATGACGAGCCTGGGGACCATCGACGGCCTGGGCGACCTGTCTCACGCCAGCGTGGTGTTCTCGCGCGATGGGCGGTACGCCTATGTCTTTGGCCGCGACGGCGGCCTGTCCCGCGTGGATCTGCTGGCGCAGCGCATTACCCATCGCGTGAAGCAGGCCGGCAACAGCATTGGCGGGGCCATCCTGCAGGACGGCAAGGTGGTGGCCGCGCAGAACTACGCGCCGGGCGGCATCAAGCTGTTCGACGCCGCGACGCTGGAACGGCTGGCCGATATCCCGGCCACCGGCCCCGACGGCCGACGCTCGAAGGTGGTAGGGCTGGCCGACCTGCCAGGCCAGCGGCTGGCGGCGAGCCTGTTCGAGGCGGGCGAAATCTGGATCATCGACGCGGCCAACCCGCGCCAGCCGCAGGTCAAGCGCCTGCCGGCGGGCCGCCAGCCATACGACGGCCTGGTGACGCCCGACGGCCGCTGGTACCTGGCCGGCCTGTTTGGCGAGGATGGATTGTCGCTGGTCGACCTGTGGCAGACGCCGCCCGTCGCGCGCAAGGTGATGTCGGGCTACGGCCGGGGCGAGACGCCGCTGCCGGTCTACAAGATGCCGCATCTGCGCGGCTGGGCCATGGCGCAGGGGCAGGCGTGGCTGCCGGCCATCGGCCGCCACGAGCTGCTGGTGGCCGACCCCGCGCGCAACTGGCAGGAACAGGCGCGCGTGGCCGTGGCCGGGCAGCCCGTGTTTGCGATGGCCCGCCCCGATGGCCGCCAGATATGGGTCAACTTCGCCTTTCCGCGAAACGACACCGTCCAGGTGGTCGATACCGCCACGCGGCAGGTGGTGAAGACGCTGACGCCTTGCCACGGCGTGCTGCACATGGAGTTCACGCCGAAGGGCGAGGCGCTGTGGCTGTCGTGCCGCGACGACAACCGCGTGGAGGTCTACGACACCACCACGTTCCAGCGCATCGCCACGCTGGCCGCCGACCAGCCCAGCGGCATCTTCTTCACGGTGCGCGCGCAGCGCATCGGCATGTAATCGCCGGGGGGTGACTGCCATGTTCGACGAACAGCGCTTCTATGACAGCATCCAGCGCGATTTCCCGATCGTGCCGCGCCCGTTCCAGCGCGCAGGTGCGGCGCTGGACCTGAACGAGCAAGCGGTGCTGGGCCTGCTGGCGCGCGACGTGGGCGCCGGTCGCGTAAGCCGGATTGGCGCCGTGTTCGCGCCCAACGTGATCGGGGTGAGCACGCTGGCCGCGCTGGCGGTGGCGCCCGAGGCGCTGCCCAGGGTGGCGGCGCGCGTGAATGCCTGTGGCGCGGTGAGCCACAACTACGCCCGGCAGGGCCACCGCTACAACCTCTGGTTCGTGGCCGGCGCACGCAATCGGGTGGCGCTGGACCAGGTGCTGGCCAGCATCGCCGACGATGTCGACCAGGCGCCGCTGGACCTGCCGATGGAGCGCGAGTACCACATCGACCTGGGATTTTCGATGTCCGGCGCACAGGGCACACCGCGCGGAAGGCGCGCCCCATCGCCTGACTCGGCGGATCTGGACGAGGACGACTGGCGGCTGGTGGCGGCGCTGGAAACGGGGCTGCCGCTGTCGCCGCAGCCGTTTCACGCGCTGGCGCGCTCCAGTGGCATGCCGCTGCAGCGGGTACTGGCGCGCATCGCGCAGTGGCACGCCAGCGGGGTGATCCGCCGCTTTGGCGCGATCCTGCATCACCGCCGCTTTGGCTATCGCCATAACGCCATGTGCGTGTGGGATGTGCCGGACGCCCACGTGGATGCCATCGGCACGCGGCTGGCGCGCGTGGCGCCGGTGTCGCTGTGCTATCGGCGCACGCGCCGGGAGCCCGCCTGGCCGTATAACCTGTTCGCGATGGTGCATGCGCGCAGCGAGGCCGAACTGCAGGCGGCGCTGGCAATGTTCGACCAGCAGGCCGGCATGGGCGCATGGCCGGGCAGGGTGTTGCGCAGCGGCACGTGCTTCAAGCAGTGCGGCACGCGCTACAGCTGGGAGGCGCCGCCAGCATGACCGATGTGCTCGCTACCCTCGATGCGATCGATACCCCCGATGCCCTCGACCGGCGCATCGTCAACACGCTGCAACGCGGACTGCCGCTCACGTCCCAGCCCTATGCCGATGCCGCCGCCGCGCTCGGTATCGACGAAGCCACGCTGATCGGCCGGCTGCAGGCGTTGCTGGCGCGGGGCGTGCTGACGCGCTTTGGCCCGCTGTTCCAGATCGAGCGCGCGGGCGGCCAGTTCGTGCTGTGCGCCTGCCATGCGCCGGCCGACCGGCTGGACGCCATCGTCGCGGCCATCAACGCCTTTCCCGAGGTCGCGCATCACTACGCGCGTACCCATCGCCTGAACCTGTGGTTCGTGCTCGCTGTTGCCGATGCCGGCGACGTGCCGGGCGTGCTGGCGCGCATGACGGCCAGCGCCGGCGTCGAGATCCTGCCCTTCCCGAAGGAACGCGAGTTCTTCGTCAATCTGTATCTACCGGTGTAGCGACCATGTCCATCGCCCCCCACATCCCTTGTGCCGTACCCGACCCCGGCAGCGAACTGGACGCCACCGACCGCGCGCTGATCCGGGCCACGCAGGCCGGCCTGCCGCTGGTGCCGGCGCCGTGGCAGGCGCTGGGCGAGCGGCTCGGCATTCCGGAGGACGAAGTGCTGGCGCGCTTCGTGGCCATGCGCGATCGCGGCGTGCTGCGGCGGGTCGGCGCCGTGCCAAATCACTACGCGCTGGGTTGGCGCGCCAACGGCATGACGGTGTGGGATGTCGACGACACCCGGATTGCCGATCTCGGCGCCCGCGTCGGCGCGTTGCCATGCGTCAGCCATTGCTACCAGCGGCCGCGCCGCCTGCCGGACTGGCCTTACAACCTGTTTGCGATGGTGCATGCGCGCACGCGCGAAGACGCCGCGCCGCACATCGCAGAAATACGAGATTTACTGGGCCAGGCATGCCGCGCGCACGACGTGCTCTGGTCCACGCGCATCCTCAAGAAAACCGGCCTGCGCCTGCGGGCTTCCGGAGATTGATCATGTTCAGAGTTTCCCGCTTCATGGAGGCGTTGCGCGATGGCGGCCCCGTGTCGGCACCGCGCCGGGCCGGCGGGCCGGTGGTCATCTGGAATCTGGTGCGACGCTGCAACCTCAACTGCAAGCACTGCTATTCCACCTCGGCCGATACCGACTTCAAGGGCGAGCTGTCCACATCGGAGGCCATCGGCGTGCTCGAACAGCTGAAGGCGGCCAAGGTGCCGGCGCTGATCCTGTCGGGCGGCGAGCCGCTGCTGCGCCCCGATCTGTACGAGATCGCCGCGCATGCCAAGCGGCTGGGCTTCCATCTGTCGCTGTCGTCCAACGGCACGCTGCTGGATACGCGGCACGCCGCCCGGCTGCTGGTGGCCGGCTTCGACTACGTGGGCGTGAGCCTGGACGGCATGGAGGCCACGCATGACCGGTTCCGGCGCTGCCCCGGCGCGTTCCGCCAGGCGCTGGATGGCCTGCGCGTGGCGCGCCAATGCGGTCTGCGCGTGGGCGTGCGCATGACGCTGACCGAGGCCAATGCCGACGAACTGCCCGACGTGGTGGCGCTGACCGAAGCCCAGGGCATCGACAAGTTCTATCTCTCGCATTTCAACTATGCCGGGCGTGGCAGCAGCCATCGGGGCGACGATGCGCACCACGCGCATACGCGGGTGGCCGTGGACTGGCTGTTCGACCATGTCTGGGACCGCGCCCAGGCCGGCTGTGCGGGCGACTTCGTCACCGGCAACAACGATGCAGATGGCGTGAGCCTGCTGCACTGGATCGAGCGCCGCCAGCCCGGGCGGCTGGCCGACATGCGCCAGCGGTTGGTCAACTGGGGCGGCAACGCCACTGGCGTGGGCGTGGCCAATATCGACAACCTCGGCAATGTGCATCCGGACTCCATGTGGTGGCATGTGTCGATCGGTAACGTCCGCGAGCGTGCGTTTGGCGATATCTGGGCCGACCGCAGCCATCCGCTGATGCGTGGGCTCAAGTCGATTCCCCGGCCGCTCGAAGGCCGCTGCGCCACCTGCGCGCACCGTGAAATCTGCAACGGCAACACGCGTGTCCGCGCCTATGCCGTCAGCGGCAATCCGTGGGCCGAGGACCCGGGCTGTTATCTGTCCGATCTGGAGATTGCCGAGCCGCTAGGCCGCGAGGTGGTCGCATGAAGCGCCTGATTGCCGGGTTCTCGATGGTGGCCAGCGCGTGGGCTCATGCCGGGACAGTGTCCGAGGCGGCGACGGCATACCAGCAACACTGCGCGGCCTGCCATGGCGCCGACCGGCTGGGCGGCATGGGCCCGGCGCTGCTGCCGCAAAGCCTGGAGCGGCTCAAGCCGGATGCCTTGCGCGATGTGCTGCGGCAAGGCCGGCCCGCCACGCAGATGCCGGGCTTTGCCGGCCAGCTGCCGGAAACGACGCTCGACCAGATCGCCAACTGGCTGCGCACGGCGCCGGCGCAGGCGCCGCACTGGGAAGTGGCGGATATCCGCGCGTCACGGGTGGTCTACCACGCGCCGGGCAGCCTGCCGGACAGGCCGGCGTTCCAGGCCGATCCGTCGAACCTGTTCCTGGTGGTGGAGTCCGGCACCCATCACCTGAGCGTGCTCGATGGCGACCGGCTGGCGCCGATCCATCGCTTCCAGACCCGCTTCGCGCTGCACGGCGGCCCCAAGTTCAGCCGCGACGGCCGCTATGTCTATGTAGCCAGCCGCGATGGCTGGATCAGCAAGTACGACCTGTGGAACCTGACGCTGGTGGCCGAAATCCGTGCCGGGCTGAACACGCGCAACGTGGCCGTCAGCGACGACGGCAAATGGGTGCTGGCTGGCAACACGCTGCCGCAGACCATGGTGCTGCTGCGTGCCGATGATCTGTCGCTGGAGCGCGTGTATCCGGTGACGGGAGCGAACGGCAAGGCTTCGCGTGTTTCGGCGGTTTACGATGCCGCGCCGCGTTCATCGTTCATCGTCGCGCTACGGGACATCCCAGAGGTCTGGGAGATTCCCTACGCGACGCTGGAGCCCCGCGTGATCGCGCTCGACGACGTGCTGGACGACTTCTTCTTCGACCAGCCGTATCGCCATATTCTTGGCGCGTCGCGCAACGGCGCCGGGCAGGTGATCGACCTGGACGCCGGACGCAAGGTGGCGGACCTGGCCCTGTCCGGCATGCCGCACCTGGGCAGCGGCATCACCTGGCGGCGGGATGGGCGCGACGTGATGGCGTCGCCGAATCTCAGGCAGGGCGTGCTGACCGTGATCGACATGCAGACGTGGCAGACCGTGGCCACCATCGCCACCAATGGGCCGGGCTTCTTCCTGCGCAGCCACGAGTCCACGCCTTACGCGTGGGCCGACGCCATGATGAGCCCACGCCGCGACACACTCCAGGTCATCGACAAGCAGACGCTGAAGGTGGTGGGCAGCGTGACGCCGTCGCCGGGCCGCACGGCCGCGCATGTGGAGTTCACCCGCGACGGGCGATTTGCGCTGGTCAGCCTGATGGAGGATGACGGCGCCATCGTGGTCTACGACGCCGCGACGCTACGGGAAATCAAGCGAATTCCGATGGACAAGCCGGTGGGCAAATACAACGTGTTTAACAAGACCACGCGCTCCTCGGGCACGAGCCATTGAACAAGAGGGTAGAGGGTAGAGGAAAGACATCATGACATCGTGGAAAAGCGACGCGCCATGCCATGGGCAAGGCAGTGGCAGGAAGACCGGCAAAGTATGGCTCGTGGGCGTGGGCCCGGGCGATCCGGACCTGGTGACGGTCAAGGCCGCCCGGGCATTGTCCGAAGCCCAGGTTTGGCTGATCGACGACTTGGTGCCAGAAATGATGCAGTGCTACGCGCGTCCCGGCACCGAGATCATTTCCGTAGGCAAGCGGGGCGGGCGCTGTTCGGTCAGCCAGGCCAGCATCCACGCCCAGACGCTGGCGCACGCGCTGGCCGGCCGCTGCGTGGCGCGCGTAAAGGGGGGCGATCCGCTGATGTTCGGCCGGGGCGGCGAGGAAGCCGCGTTCCTGCGCGGGCACGGGCTCGATGTCGAAGTGGTCAACGGGATCAGCAGCGGCCTGGCCGCCGCGCAGGCGCTGGGCATCGCGCTGACGCATCGCGCGCATTGCCACGGGGTGACGTTCGTCACCGCGCACACACGCGACGATGGCGGGCCGGACTGGCGCGCGCTGGCGGCCAGCGGCACAACGCTGGTGATCTATATGGGGATGCACCGGATCGCGTCGATCCGGGACGCGCTGCTGCAGGCGGGCATGCGGCCGGACATGCCGGCCGGTGTGGTGATGCATGCCAGTTGCGTGGATCAGCGCAGCTGGACCGGCACGCTGGCCACCCTGACCGATGCGGTGGAAGCGGGGCTGGCCAGCCCGTCGATCATTCTGGTGGGCGAGGTAGTGGCCGCGGCTTTGCCATCTCCCTCGGTTGTCGCCCCTCTCCCGCAAGCGGGAGAGGGGCAGGGGGAGAGGGCCAGCGCATCCAGTTGCGATATCACTGTTCGAACCGCTGTTTCCCTCGCCTCCAACCCTCTCCCGCCATGCGGCAGAAGGGAGCAAACCAATAGCAATGGGGCACCCCGCTAGCGCGGGCGGTTGTCCACAATGCGCCGGGCCTTGCCAACCGATCGCTCGACACCGCCTTCCGGCAGGATCTCAATGCCCGCCGTCACGCCGATGTAGGCCTTGATATCGTGTGTCAGCGCCTCGCGCGCCTGGGCCGCCACGGAGGGTTCCGCGCCGTGGGCGCATTCCACGCGCACGGTCAGGGTGTCGAGCGGCCCCTCCTTGCCGAGCACGCACTGGTAGTGCGGCGCCAGCTCGTCGTGCTTGAGAATCAGTTCCTCGATTTGCGACGGAAAGACGTTCACACCGCGCACGATCATCATGTCGTCGGTGCGG
Source organism: Cupriavidus sp. EM10 (assembly GCF_018729255.1). Classification (NCBI taxonomy): domain Bacteria; kingdom Pseudomonadati; phylum Pseudomonadota; class Betaproteobacteria; order Burkholderiales; family Burkholderiaceae; genus Cupriavidus; species Cupriavidus sp. EM10. The sequence goes on along the minus strand of NZ_CP076060.1, from coordinate 3,140,879 downwards.
CCCGTGATCTTCTCCATGCGGCGGAAGGCCGCCCGCGCGGTGCCCGGCAGCAGGCGCGTCAGGTCGCGTGTGCGATAGCGGACCACCGGCATCGCCTCCTTGCTCAGCGAGGTGAAGACCAGTTCGCCGAATTCGCCGTCGGGAAGTACCTCGCCGGTGTCGGGGTCGATGATCTCCGGGTAGAAGTGGTCTTCCCAGATGGTGGGGCCGTCCTTGGTCTCGGCGCACTCGTTGGCGACGCCAGGGCCCATCACTTCCGATAGCCCATAGATATCGACCGCCGAAATGCCCATGCGCTTTTCGATCGCCAGCCGCATTTCGGGGGTCCACGGCTCGGCGCCGAAGATGCCGATGCGCAGCGACGTCGACGCCGGATCGATGCCCTGGCGCTCCAGCTCGTCGGCAATCGCCAGCATGTAGCTGGGCGTCACCATGATGACCTCGGGCTTGAAGTCCTGGATCAGCTGCACCTGGCGCTCGGTCTGGCCGCCGCCGAACGGAATCGCGGTCAGGCCGGCCTTCTCGACGCCATAGTGGGCGCCAAGCCCGCCCGTGAACAGCCCGTAGCCGTAGCTGATATGCACCTTGTCGCCGCGCCGGGCGCCCGACGCGCGGATCGAGCGCGCCATCACCGTGGCCCAGGTATCGATGTCCTGCAGCGTGTAGCCCACCACGGTGGGCTTGCCGGTGGTGCCCGACGACGCATGCACCCGCGCCACGCGGTCTTGCGGCACCGCGAACATGCCGAAGGGATAGTTGTCGCGCAGGTCCTTCTTCGTGGTGAATGGAAACCGCGCCAGGTCGGCCAGCGACTGCACCTGGTCGGGATGCACGCCGGCCTCGTCGAACTTGCGCCGGTACACGGGCGAGTTCTCGTAGGCGTGGCGCAGCGACCATTTCAGGCGTTCCAGCTGCAGGGCTTGTAGTTGCTGCCGGCTGGCAGTCTCGATCGGCTCCAGGGGCAGATCGGTAAGGCGCGTACTCATGATGTCTCCACGTTTCCGGGATAGGTTGCGCTACGTTGGCGCACGGTACCGCGTTGTCTGGTCTCAGGCGTCGGCCGGCGGGATCACGTGCCCCTTGATCTGGGCCGACTTGCCGCGGAACATCGCCACCGGCTCGCCGGCGCGGTTGGTCACCTTGATGTCGTACACGCCGTGCCGGCCAGACAGGATCTGCTCCACGGCTTCTGCGGTCAGCACGTCGCCGCCCTGCACCGGGCGCAGGAACTCGATGCTGCAGCCCGATGCCACGGTGTTGATGTTATGGCTGTTGCAGGCGAACGCGAAGGCGGAATCGGCCAGCGTGAACATCAGCCCGCCGTGGCAGATGGCGTGGCCGTTCAGGAATTCAGGCCGCACCGGCATCGACAGGCGCGCGTAGCCGGGCCGGACTTCCTCGATGACCATGCCCAGCCAGCGGCTGCAGGCGTCGGACTCGTACATGGCATGCGCGGTGGCCTGGGCCAGTGCCTGGGGGTCTTGGTTCAAGCGGTTCTCCTTGTCGCGGGGACGGGATCAGGCGCCCTTGAAATGCGGGGCGCGCTTCTGGAGGAAGGCGTTCACGCCTTCGTTGTAGTCGTCGGACTGGCCAAGCTGGCGCTGGAGGTCGCGTTCGAGGTCCAGCTGCGCGTCGAAGCTGTTGGTGGCGCTGGCGTGCATCGACTGCTTGATGGCGGCCAGCGCGCGCGTGGGCTGGGCCGCCAGGTGGGTGGCCAGCGCCAGCGCCTGCTCCATGAGCAGGGGATCGTCCATCGTCTCCCAGATCAGGCCCCACTTTTCGGCTTCCTCTGCGCTGAGCTTGTCGCCGGTCATCGCCAGCCCCAGCGCGCGGGCCATGCCCAGGCGCTTGGGCAGCAGCCAGGTGCCGCCGGAATCGGGCACCAGGCCGATCTTCACGAAGGCCTGGATGAAACTGGCGGACTTGGCCGCAAGCACCATGTCGCAGGCCAGCGCCAGGTTGGCGCCCGCGCCGGCGGCCGTGCCGTTGACGGCGGCAATCACGGGCAACGGCAGCGCCTGCAGGCGGCGAACCAGCGGGTTGAACCAGGTATCGATCAGTTCGCCGAGATCGGTGGCGTGGCCGGGCGTGAAATCGAGATCGGCGAGGTCCTGGCCGGCGCAGAAGCCCCGGCCGGCGCCCGTCAGCAGCAGCGCGCGGGCACCGCCGGCTTCGGCGTGATCCAGGGCCTGGACCAGCGCGCGATGCATGTCGCGCGTGAAACTGTTGAGCTTGTCGGGCCGGTTGAGCGTGACGACGGCCACGTCGCCCTGCCAGCGCAGCAGGATGGGGCCGGATTCGAGACTGGCACGCGCGCGAGCCGCGCTAGCCGTGGATGGGGGCATGGTTGTCTCCTGCGCCATTTGTTCTTCGGGTCGGTGTGCGGATCTGCTGCCGCTACGGGTGGCACGCCCATTGTAGATAGAGGCGTACATCCATTAAATTAACCGACCAGTCGGTCGGCAAATAGTATTCGGGATGCCGACAGGGCGCAAGAGGTGACGGCCCGCCTTGACCGGCGTCACGGCGACGAGCGAGTATCGATGCGCTTCGCTTCATACAGATCACAGATTCCTCTCATCGCAAGGAGAAGACATGCCGTACGAGAACATCCTGGTGGAGACGCGTGGCCGCGTCGGGCTGGTCACGCTGAATCGCCCCAAGGCCCTGAACGCCCTCAACGACGCGCTGATGGACGAACTGGGCGCCGCCTTGACCGAATTCGACGCCAACGAGGCCATCGGCTGCATCGTCATCACAGGCAGCGAGCGCGCGTTTGCCGCCGGGGCCGATATCGGCATGATGGCGAAGTATTCCTATATGGATGTCTACAAGGGCGACTACATCACCCGCAACTGGGAAACCATCCGCCGCATCCGCAAGCCGGTCATCGCCGCTGTGGGCGGCTACGCGCTGGGCGGGGGCTGCGAGCTGGCAATGATGTGCGACATCGTCATAGCGGCCGATAGCGCCAGGTTCGGCCAGCCCGAGGTCAAGCTGGGCACCATGCCGGGCGCCGGCGGCACGCAGCGCCTGCCGCGCGCCGTGTCGAAAGCCAAGGCGATGGACCTGTGCCTGACCGCGCGCATGATGGACGCGGCCGAGGCGGAGCGGGCCGGCCTGGTGTCGCGCATCGTTCCGGCGGACAAGCTGGTCGACGAGGCGGTGTCGGCGGCGGAGACCATCGCCGGCTATTCGCTGCCGGTGGTCATGATGATCAAGGAGTCGGTCAATGCCGCCTATGAGACGACCCTGAACGAGGGCGTCCATTTCGAGCGCCGCCTGTTCCACTCCACGTTTGCCACAGAGGACCAGAAGGAAGGGATGGCAGCATTTGTGGAGAAACGCGCACCCAATTTCAGTCATCAATAAGACTTGAGTCAGGGAATACCCGAGGCAAGTTGAAGGTTATTAGTCGGTCCCATAATTATTTATCGGGCCGATTTTCCTTTCCGATCAAGGGTTTGGATTGGCTGCGGCAAGTTGCTCTCCACAAATTCGTGACAAGCGTGTTGCAAAGGTCGCGGATCGGGCCTAATATTCGCCCCTCGCAACACGAACCGCGCTGCAAACGCAGCAGCGACAAGGGTTGCGGGGCAGCAGTGGGCGGTGGTGCAGAGGATTGCAGTGCTGACCGGCAGAAAAAAGTTCTGCAAAAACTGTTGACGAAACGCTGAATGCTCTGCATAATCTCGTTTCTCCGCTGCGACGAAAACAACGCAGCGACAGCGAACGGCAAAGCCGGCCGCTGGAGTTCTTTAACAAACAAACAACCGATAAGTGTGGGCGCTTGATGGCGAACGCCACGGAGATTTCGGTCTTCGTGATGCTTCAAAAGTTATCAGTGCTCGCACAGTAAAACATGTTGGTTCGGCGTCGCGAGACGCCGGGCCAGTCAGTTTTCTGAGAGTGAGCGACCGCTCGAAAGAGCGAGGTGCTTCGGCACCACACAGAGATTGAACTGAAGAGTTTGATCCTGGCTCAGATTGAACGCTGGCGGCATGCCTTACACATGCAAGTCGAACGGCAGCGCGGACTTCGGTCTGGCGGCGAGTGGCGAACGGGTGAGTAATACATCGGAACGTACCCTGTTGTGGGGGATAACTAGTCGAAAGATTAGCTAATACCGCATACGACCTGAGGGTGAAAGCGGGGGACCGCAAGGCCTCGCGCAGCAGGAGCGGCCGATGTCTGATTAGCTAGTTGGTGGGGTAAAGGCCCACCAAGGCGACGATCAGTAGCTGGTCTGAGAGGACGATCAGCCACACTGGGACTGAGACACGGCCCAGACTCCTACGGGAGGCAGCAGTGGGGAATTTTGGACAATGGGGGCAACCCTGATCCAGCAATGCCGCGTGTGTGAAGAAGGCCTTCGGGTTGTAAAGCACTTTTGTCCGGAAAGAAAACGCTCTGGTTAATACCTGGGGCGGATGACGGTACCGGAAGAATAAGCACCGGCTAACTACGTGCCAGCAGCCGCGGTAATACGTAGGGTGCGAGCGTTAATCGGAATTACTGGGCGTAAAGCGTGCGCAGGCGGTTTTGTAAGACAGGCGTGAAATCCCCGAGCTCAACTTGGGAATTGCGCTTGTGACTGCAAGGCTAGAGTATGTCAGAGGGGGTAGAATTCCACGTGTAGCAGTGAAATGCGTAGAGATGTGGAGGAATACCGATGGCGAAGGCAGCCCCCTGGGACGTCACTGACGCTCATGCACGAAAGCGTGGGGAGCAAACAGGATTAGATACCCTGGTAGTCCACGCCCTAAACGATGTCAACTAGTTGTTGGGGATTCATTTCTTCAGTAACGTAGCTAACGCGTGAAGTTGACCGCCTGGGGAGTACGGTCGCAAGATTAAAACTCAAAGGAATTGACGGGGACCCGCACAAGCGGTGGATGATGTGGATTAATTCGATGCAACGCGAAAAACCTTACCTACCCTTGACATGCCACTAACGAAGCAGAGATGCATCAGGTGCCCGAAAGGGAAAGTGGACACAGGTGCTGCATGGCTGTCGTCAGCTCGTGTCGTGAGATGTTGGGTTAAGTCCCGCAACGAGCGCAACCCTTATCTTTAGTTGCTACGCAAGGGCACTCTAGAGAGACTGCCGGTGACAAACCGGAGGAAGGTGGGGATGACGTCAAGTCCTCATGGCCCTTATGGGTAGGGCTTCACACGTCATACAATGGTGCGTACAGAGGGTTGCCAACCCGCGAGGGGGAGCTAATCCCAGAAAACGCATCGTAGTCCGGATCGCAGTCTGCAACTCGACTGCGTGAAGCTGGAATCGCTAGTAATCGCGGATCAGCATGCCGCGGTGAATACGTTCCCGGGTCTTGTACACACCGCCCGTCACACCATGGGAGTGGGTTTTGCCAGAAGTAGTTAGCCTAACCGCAAGGAGGGCGATTACCACGGCAGGGTTCATGACTGGGGTGAAGTCGTAACAAGGTAGCCGTATCGGAAGGTGCGGCTGGATCACCTCCTTTCCAGAGGCTTGTGTTCACAAGTCAAGCGTTCACACTTATCGGTTTGTTTGCTGTTACAGCCAAGGGTCTGTAGCTCAGGTGGTTAGAGCACCGTCTTGATAAGGCGGGGGTCGTAGGTTCAAGTCCTACCAGACCCACCAAGCTTATCGTGCGGGGGATTAGCTCAGCTGGGAGAGCACCTGCTTTGCAAGCAGGGGGTCGTCGGTTCGATCCCGTCATCCTCCACCACTTACCTTGGGGTTGTCGTCAAAGACAAGAATTCAGAATGCTGTTCTGAGTGTTTGTCTTTGGCTATTGCCAACAGGCGTTATGCCTGGCTGTTCTTTAACAATATGGGATGTAGTAAAGGTGTCGCGAGGCGTTGATGAGACGCTGCAGTACAAGCGCGATACCGGGTTGTGATTGTATCAACCAAAATGTATTTAAGTGATCGAAAGATGACTTGGAATACGGCACAAACGCGAGAACTCAGACCTGTAGCCAGAGGGTAGGACGGAAACGTCAGACTCACTCGTTATAGGGTCAAGCGAACAAGTGCATGTGGTGGATGCCTTGGCGATCACAGGCGATGAAGGACGCGGTAGCCTGCGAAAAGCTTCGGGGAGCTGGCAAACAAGCTTTGATCCGGAGATGTCCGAATGGGGAAACCCGGCCCGAATGGGTCATCCCTGACTGAATACATAGGTCAGGGAAGCGAACGCGGCGAACTGAAACATCTAAGTAGCTGCAGGAACAGAAATCAACCGAGATTCCCAGAGTAGTGGCGAACGAAATGGGAAGAGCCTTGCACTCTTTAGCAGAACGGTTAGCAAAACGGGATGGAAAGCCCGGCCATAGCAGGTGATAGCCCTGTATGCGAAAACCGATTTGTGGAACTAGGTGTGCGACAAGTAGGGCGGGACACGTGAAATCCTGTCTGAAGATGGGGGGACCATCCTCCAAGGCTAAATACTCGTGATCGACCGATAGTGAACCAGTACCGTGAGGGAAAGGCGAAAAGAACCCGGGAGGGGAGTGAAATAGATCCTGAAACCGCATGCATACAAACAGTCGGAGCCTGGCAACGGGTGACGGCGTACCTTTTGTATAATGGGTCAGCGACTTACATTCAGTGGCAAGCTTAACCGATTAGGGAAGGCGTAGCGAAAGCGAGTCCGAACAGGGCGTTGAGTCGCTGGGTGTAGACCCGAAACCAGATGATCTATCCATGGCCAGGTTGAAGGTGCGGTAACACGTACTGGAGGACCGAACCCACTAACGTTGAAAAGTTAGGGGATGAGCTGTGGATAGGGGTGAAAGGCTAAACAAATCTGGAAATAGCTGGTTCTCTCCGAAAACTATTTAGGTAGTGCCTCGTGTCTCACCTTCGGGGTAGAGCACTGTCATGGTTGGGGGGTCTATTGCTGATTACCCGCCATAGCAAACTCCGAATACCGAAGAGTGCAATCACGGGAGACAGACATCGGGTGCTAACGTCCGGTGTCAAGAGGGAAACAACCCAGACCGCCAGCTAAGGTCCCCAAATATAGCTAAGTGGGAAACGAAGTGGGAAGGCTAAAACAGTCAGGAGGTTGGCTTAGAAGCAGCCACCCTTTAAAGAAAGCGTAATAGCTCACTGATCGAGTCGTCCTGCGCGGAAGATGTAACGGGGCTAAGCTATATACCGAAGCTGCGGACGCACATTTATGTGCGTGGTAGGAGAGCGTTCCGTAAGCCTGTGAAGGTGTCTTGTAAAGGATGCTGGAGGTATCGGAAGTGCGAATGCTGACATGAGTAGCGATAAAGGGGGTGAAAGGCCCCTCGCCGTAAGCCCAAGGTTTCCTACGCAACGTTCATCGGCGTAGGGTGAGTCGGCCCCTAAGGCGAGGCAGAGATGCGTAGCTGATGGGAAGCAGGTTAATATTCCTGCACCGTCGTATGATGCGATGGGGGACGGATCGCGGAAGGTTGTCCGGGTGTTGGAAGTCCCGGTCCCTGTATTGGAGAAGGCGCTTAGGCAAATCCGGGCGCGGGATTCAAGAGTATGGGGCGAGCGGCCTTGCGCTGCGAAGCAATCGGAAGTGGTTCCAAGAAAAGCCTCTAAGCTTCAGTCATACGAGACCGTACCGCAAACCGACACAGGTGGGCGAGATGAGTATTCTAAGGCGCTTGAGAGAACTCGGGAGAAGGAACTCGGCAAATTGGTACCGTAACTTCGGGATAAGGTACGCCCTGGTAGCTTGACTGGCCTGCGCCAGAAGGGTGAAGGGGTTGCAATAAAATGGTGGCTGCGACTGTTTAATAAAAACACAGCACTCTGCAAACACGAAAGTGGACGTATAGGGTGTGACGCCTGCCCGGTGCCGGAAGATTAAATGATGGGGTGCAAGCTCTTGATTGAAGTCCCGGTAAACGGCGGCCGTAACTATAACGGTCCTAAGGTAGCGAAATTCCTTGTCGGGTAAGTTCCGACCTGCACGAATGGCGTAACGATGGCCACACTGTCTCCTCCCGAGACTCAGCGAAGTTGAAGTGTTTGTGATGATGCAATCTCCCCGCGGCTAGACGGAAAGACCCCATGAACCTTTACTGTAGCTTTGCATTGGACTTTGAACCGATCTGTGTAGGATAGGTGGGAGGCTTTGAAGCGTGGACGCCAGTTCACGTGGAGCCGTCCTTGAAATACCACCCTGGTTTGTTTGAGGTTCTAACCTTGGCCCGTGAATCCGGGTCGGGGACAGTGCATGGTAGGCAGTTTGACTGGGGCGGTCTCCTCCCAAAGTGTAACGGAGGAGTTCGAAGGTACGCTTGGTACGGTCGGACATCGTACCTAAAGTGCAATGGCAAAAGCGTGCTTAACTGCGAGACCGACAAGTCGAGCAGGTGCGAAAGCAGGACATAGTGATCCGGTGGTTCTGAATGGAAGGGCCATCGCTCAACGGATAAAAGGTACTCTGGGGATAACAGGCTGATACCGCCCAAGAGTTCATATCGACGGCGGTGTTTGGCACCTCGATGTCGGCTCATCTCATCCTGGGGCTGTAGCCGGTCCCAAGGGTATGGCTGTTCGCCATTTAAAGAGGTACGTGAGCTGGGTTTAAAACGTCGTGAGACAGTTTGGTCCCTATCTGCCGTGGGCGTTGGAATCTTGACGGGGGCTGCTCCTAGTACGAGAGGACCGGAGTGGACGTACCGCTGGTGTACCTGTTGTCTCGCCAGAGGCATCGCAGGGTAGCTATGTACGGAAGAGATAACCGCTGAAAGCATCTAAGCGGGAAACTCGCCTGAAGATGAGGATTCCCTGGAGGCTTGACCTCCTTGAAGGGTCGTTCGAGACCAGGACGTTGATAGGCTGGGTGTGGAAGCGCAGTAATGCGTTAAGCTAACCAGTACTAATTGCCCGTAAGGCTTGATCCTATAACCAGTGTGTTTGACCTGGTGGGACGACGAGTCCGCGTGTGCCATGTGGCATACAACACAACCCCCTTACTACACCCCGATTCGCCGCGCTGACACCTGTCAGCCCGGCAACCCCTCATGCCTGGTGACCATAGCGAGTTGGAACCACCCCTTCCCATCCCGAACAGGACCGTGAAACGACTTTGCGCCGATGATAGTGCGGACTACCCGTGTGAAAGTAGGTCATCGCCAGGCTCTTATACCCAGAACCCCCAAGCCCAAAAGCTTGGGGGTTTTGCTTTGCGCGCACGATTTGTGTTCGACCGCAGTTGAACCACGATCTCTCAAATCGCTCCCCTGTCCATCGAACCAATTTGAAAAGCACAGCCCGTCATGTTGGGCTGTTGTATTCAGGGTACCCGAGCATTTCAGCCCCATCCGGCATCTGATAAGGTCTGTCCCAAGCGCTGAAAAATTCAGCACGAAGCAGTCAGCAATACCAAGCCTTGGCGCCGAACAGCCTTGGATGTTGGGATTTCGACGAACGGGTTAGTATCAGCATCAGGGTCCAGGGGGTTATCGTGGCCATGAAGTTTCGGCCAGCACTGGCTTTTGCGGTGAGCGCGCTCGTGCTCGCCGGTTGTGCATCATCGACGGTCACTCCGACCGATCCATCCAAATGGCCGCCGTCTCCGACGGCAATTGCGCGACGTTCGCGGAAAAAGGCTTGCTGAAGGCCGCCGTTCCGACTCCGTCTGCCAATAAGCCCGAACTCGCAAATCGTATTGCGAATGCCGCCGCAGAATCCGAATCCGGCGGCGACGGCGAGGCCGAACCAGAAGCTGACGCGGCATCTCTGCCGTTACTGGCGGAGCTGCCGCTGTTCTCCGCGATTGCGACCCCCAGCGCCATCCCGACCGGTTGGCAGCCCTGGAAGGTCAATCGTAACAAGACTCCCACACGATATTCGCTGACCGAAGTCGATCAGCGCACCGTCTTGCATGCCGAGGCGGATGGCTCCGCGTCGGGTCTTTACGTCCCGCTGACCCAGCGCGACCCCGGCGTGCTGCGGTGGATGTGGAAGACGCGCGACGTGATCCGCGTCGCCGACAATGCGGTCAGCCATCGTGAAGATGCGCCGCTGCGGATCTTCGTGGCGTTCGACGGCGATCGCAGCACGTTGTCGCTGAAAGACCAGCTGATGTATGAAATGGCCCGTATCACCACCGGGCGCGAGATGCCATACGCCACGCTGATGTATATCTGGGGGGAAAGCGTCCCGTTGGCAGCGTCCTGAACAATCCGCACACCGATCGGGTCCGCATGATCATCGTGGACTCGGGCACCCGCCATACCAACGAATGGCGATGCCATGAGCGCGACCTGCGCGCCGACTACCGCAAGGCCTTTGGTGCTGATCCAGGCAAGATCCTGGCGGTTGGCCTGATGACCGATACGGACAACACCAAGAGCCGTGCCGAAGCCTGGTACGGCGATATCGCGCTGGATTAAGCGGTTTCTGGCGGAATTACGGCCCTGAGCGTCCCTGAGCGGCTGCCTAGCCTACGCTCAGGTCTTCCAGCGCCAGCAGCGCAAAGGTGGCGAGCCAGTGCGTCGCCACGTAGTGGCCTTCCACCGCCTGCGGCAACGACGCCTCCAGGTGATCGGACCATGCGCGCACGGCCAGCGGCTGCAGCGACGATGGCAGGGCCGGCCCCAGCAGCCGCCAGCACCAGGCGCGGGACAGGTTCAGGCCGTCGAGATGCGACATTTTCGGGTCGGTCCTGTCCGCCACGACCACCGGCGTCAGCCAGGTCCCGAGCTCGGCCTGGCTCGGCGAGAACAGCTCCCACCATTCATCGAAGCCGCAGTCGTCCATCACCTGCCGCATCAGCACGGCCTCCATCAGGCCGCCCGACAGGAATTCGTCGCCGCCCGGCTCGTAGCGGGCAGGGTAGCGGGCATCATGGGCAAACCAGCGATGGGCGCGGCGGATGATCGATTTGCGTAGCGCAGGGTGCTGGTCCTGCCTGGCGTAGAACAGCGCCATGACCAGCGCAAACGCGCTATTGAAATGGGTGCCGGTGCGCACCGGGAAGTCGGCCACGTCGATATAGTCCATCAGGCGTTGCGCCAGATGGTTGGCCAGCGGCGCGCATGCCGCGGCCCACTCGGCCGCCTGCGGCTCCTTGAGTCCCAGCGCACCCAGTTCGGCCTGCAGCCGGAGCACCCACGCCCAGCCGTAGGGCCGTTCGAAAGTACGCGAACCAGGACGCTCAAATAGGCCAGTTCCGTGGCGAAGGCTTCCGGCCGGAAGTGGGCGCTGAGCGCCTCGCGGATACGGCCGGCGTCCGCCAGATCGGGACGCAATGCCAGCAGCCGTACCAGCAGCCAGTGCATATGCACCGATGAATGCCAGTCGTAGCTGCCGTAGAACACCGGGTGGGCGACCGCCGGCGCGGCAAGGTCGCCCGCGTCCGTCATCAGGTGGTCGACCTTGTACGGGTACGGACGCACGATATTGTCGAGGGCCACCTGGGCAAAGCGCGCCGCCATGGCGTCGTCCAGAAGCGTGTGGGGCATCGTGCTTCGCCTGGAAGGTCAGTCAGCGCCGGATCAGGCCGGCGCGAGCCACTTCTCCACCAGCTTGACGAAGAACGTGGAGCCCACGGGCAGCAGTTCGTCGTTGAAGTCGTAGCTGGGGTTGTGCAGCATGCACGGGCCCATGCCGTGGCCGGCCTCGCGGTGCGAACCCTCGCCATTGCCGATGAACAGGTAGCAGCCGGGCTTTTCCTGCAGCATGAACGAGAAGTCTTCGGCGCCCATGGTCGGTTCCACGTTGCCGTCGACGTTGTCGGCCCCCACCAGCTCGCTGGCGATGCCCACGGCGAACTCGGCTTCGGCCGCGCTGTTGATGGTGGGCGGATAGTTGCGGCGGAATTCGAAATCGATCGTGCAATCGAACGCCTGCGCCACGGCGCGCGACACCTCTTCCATGCGTCGCTCGATCAGGTCCAGCACCTCGACCGTGAAGGTGCGCACCGTGCCGCCCAGCCAGACTTCGTTGGGCACGATGTTGGTGGCATCGCCGCCATGGAACTGCGTGACCGAGATCACGGCGGTGTCGATCGGCCGCTTGTTGCGCGTGATGATGCCTTGCAGCGCCGACACGATCTGCGCGCCCGTAAACACCGGATCGCAGCCGTTGTGCGGCATGGCCGCGTGTGCGCCCTTGCCGCGCACCGTGATCTTGAATTCGTTGCTCGATGCCATCAGCGGACCCGCCGTGGTGCCGAACGAGCCGACCGGCATGCCCGGCCAATTGTGCATGCCGAACACGGCGTCGCACGGAAAGCGGTCGAACAGGCCGTCCTCGATCATCTCGCGGGCGCCGCCGCCGCCTTCCTCGGCCGGCTGGAAGATCAGATGCACGGTGCCGTCGAAGTTGCGATGCTCGGCCAGGTAGCGCGCCGCACCAAGCAGCATGGCCGTATGGCCATCATGGCCGCACGCGTGCATCTTGCCCTCGTGCTGCGAGCGATGGCCGAAGGTGTTGGCTTCCTGCAGCGGCAGCGCATCCATATCGGCGCGCAGGCCGATGGTTTTGGCGCTTTTACCATTGCGGATGATGCCGACCAGGCCAGTGGTGCCCAGGCCGCGATGGACTTCGATGCCCCAAGACTCCAGGTTCTTGGCCACCACGTCGGCGGTGCGCTGTTCCTCGAAACACAGTTCGGGATGCGCGTGGATATCACGTCGGATGGTTTGGATTTCGGCTTGCGCCTGCAGGATTTCGGGGATGAGCTTCATGATGCCGGTCCGGGCGATGGATGCAATGGGGCGCCATTGGGGGCGATTGGATACCCCCGATCATACGACGCCAATCGTGGAAGCGCCAAAAACAAGGCGTTTCGGCCACTCGCTCCGGCGGCGCCTGCACCTGACGGCTTCGGGACTTGCCGGCCGCCATACATTTGCCGCACCGCGCACCCTTGGCCGGCCACATCGCCAAGCCAAAAGTGGCGCGCCGCAGCATGGCCCGATGCCCACCCGGGCGGGTGGGTTTCCCCGCATGGCGGCCGCCTTGCTCTGCTGGAACAGTTCATGCTTGAAGTGCCCGGCCGGTCGCGGCCCACGTTGCCCAGCGGAACGCCGCACCAAAATGCGGCGCTCCTGCTTGAGACATTCGGGACGAGCGCGACTGATCCTTATCGTCATTTCAAGACTTCCCACTGGGAGAATCGTGCGATGTCCCTTCGTCACGTCAAGAAGGCTGTCGGCCGTGCAGTCGGCGCTGTCCTGCTGACCGGTGCCCTCGGCCTCGGTCTGGCTACGCAGGCCCAGGCGGTCGACCTCAAGATCGCCATGAGTTCGCCGCCGACCTCCATGGATCCGCATTTCTATAATCTGTTTTCGAACATCAACGTGTCGGAGCACGTGTTCGACACGCTGATCAAGCTCGATCCTGACAGCAAGGTGGTGCCGGGCCTGGCCGAGTCGTGGAAGCTGGTCAACAACCTCACGTGGGAATTCCACCTGCGCAAGGGCGTGAAGTGGCACGACGGCACCGAGCTGACCACCGAAGACATCGCGTGGTCGCTGGACCGTCCGGCCACCATCGTCAACAGCCCGGGCAAGTTCGATGTGTACACCAAGGCGATCATCAACAAGAAGATCATCGACAAGTACACCATCCAGGTCACCACGAACCAGCCGTATCCGCTGATGCTGAACGACCTGACGTCGGTGTTCATGGTGCAGAAGAAGGCCACGCAGGGCCTGTCCTCGGATGACTTCGCACAGGGCAAGGGCATGGTCGGCACGGGGCCGTTCAAGTTCGTCAGCTACGCGCGCGACGACCGGGTCGAGCTGGTGCGCAACCCCGACTACTGGGGCACCAAGCCGGCGTGGGACAAGGTGACGCTGCGCTTCATCCCGAACCCGGCTACCCGGCTGGCGGCGCTGCTGTCGGGCGACGTGCAGGCTATCGAGAACGTGCCCACGCCGGACCTGCCGAAGGTGCGCAACGATCCCAAGCTGTCGTTCTTCTCCAAGATCTCGCACCGCGTGATCTACCTGTACTTCGACGTCAAGCGCGACAAGTCGCCGTTCGTGACGACGAAGGACGGCCAGCCGATGGACAAGAATCCGCTGAAGGATGCCCGCGTGCGCATCGCCATCAGCACGGCCATCAACCGCCAGGGCATCAAGGATCGCCTGATGGAAGGCCTGTCCGAGCCGACCAACAACCTGGTGCCGCCCACGCTGTTCGGCCACAACCCGGCGCTGAAGACGCTCAAGTACGACCCGGAGGCGGCGAAGAAGATGCTGGCCGATGCCGGCTATCCGAACGGCTTCGGGCTGACGCTGCACACGCCGAACAACCGCTACGTCAACGACGAGAAGATCGCGCAGACCATCGCGCAGAACCTGACCCGCATCGGCATCAACACCAAGGTGGAAGGCATGCCGATGGCCACGTACTCGTCGAAGGCGATCAAGCATGAATGGTCGTTCGGCCTGGTGGGCTGGGGTGCGCAGACCGGCGAGGTCAGCTCGCCGCTGCGCGCGCTGGTGGCGTGCGAGGACTCGAAGAAGGGCTTCGGCACGACCAACTGGGGCGAGTACTGCAATCCGAAGATGGATGCGGTGCTGGAAAAGGCGCTGGCCACCGTGGATGACAACGAGCGTTCGAAGCTGCTGCAGGAAGCCACGGCCATCGTGGTGCTGGACGGCGGCATCATCCCGGTCCACCATCAGGTGACCACGTGGGCCACGCAGAAGGGCATCACGTACGTGCCGCGTACCGACGAACGCACCTACGCGCACCTGTTCAAGCCTGCCCAGTGACCAGCCGGGCAGGGCGGGGCTGCCGATGGCGGGCGGCTCCGGTATGATCGCGGCCCCGGTCATCCACGAGATGCCGGGGCGATGCACCCACGATGTCCCCGTGGGCCGCGAACCCGCCGGCAGTGCGCCACCGCGCGCCGGCGAAAGGATAGGCGTCTGGAACATGCTGGTATTCATCATCCGGCGACTGATGCAGAGCGTGGTTGTGCTGCTGGTCATGTCGTTGCTCGTATTTCTTGGCGTTTTTGCGATCGGCAATCCGATCGACATCCTGATCAGCCCGCAGGCCGACCAGGAAGACATCAAACGCACCATTGCCGCGCTGGGCCTCGACAAGCCGCTCTGGGAGCAGTACTGGATCTTCCTGCAGAACGCGCTGCACGGGAACCTGGGCACCTCGTTCGCGCATGGCACGCCGGCGCTCAAGCTGATCTTCGAACGCATGCCGGCCACGCTGGAACTGGCCGTGTGCGCGATCCTGCTGGCCATCGTGCTGGGCATCCCGCTGGGCCTGTGGGCCGGGCTGCGGCCCAACGGCGTGGCCGGCAAGACCATCATGACGGTGTCGATCCTGGGCTTCTCGCTGCCCACGTTCTGGGTCGGGCTGATGCTGATCATGGTGTTTGCCGTGCAGCTGGGCTGGCTGCCGTCGAATGGGCGCGGCGAGACCGTCAGGGTGCTGGGCGTGCCGCTGAGCTTCCTTACCGTCGATGGCATCCGCCACCTGATCCTGCCGGCCGTGACGCTGTCGCTGCTGAATATCGCCATGGTGATCCGGCTCACACGGGCCGGCACCCAGGAGGCGATGCTGCAGGACTACGTGAAGTTCGCGCGGGCCAAGGGGCTGTCGAACACGCGCATCGTTGGCGTGCACGTTCTTAAGAATATTCTGATCCCGATTGTGACCGTGATCGCGCTGCAGTTCGGCTCGATCATCGCGTTTGCCATCGTGACGGAGTCGATCTTCGCCTGGCCCGGCATGGGCAAGCTGATCATCGATTCGATCCAGCTGCTGGACCGCCCTGTCATCGTGGCCTACCTGATGGTGATCGTGACGCTGTTCATCCTGATCAACCTGGTGGTGGATATCGTCTACAGCATGCTCGATCCGCGCGTGCGCATTGCCGACAACAAGGGCTGAGCCATGAGCACATCGACCGTCCCCCAGCAAGCCCCGGCCCAGCCGACGCCCGCCGCGAAGGAGCAGACGCCGTGGCGCCGCTTCGCGCGGCAGTTCATCGAAAGCAAGCTCGCGGTGGTGGGGCTGATCACCTTGCTGCTGATCATCCTGATCGCGATTTTCGCGCCGCTGCTGGCACCGCAGAATCCTTATGACCTGGCCACGCTGGACGTGCTCGACGCGCGCCTGGCCCCGGGCGAGCAGGCCGGCAGCGGCATGACCTTCCTGCTGGGTTCCGACGAACAGGGCCGCGACATGCTGTCGGCCGTGATGTACGGCCTGCGCATCAGCGTGGGCGTGGGCGTGGTCAGCACCGTGATCGCGCTGCTGCTGGGCGCCACGCTGGGCCTGCTGGCCGGGTTTCTGGGCGGCCGCACCGAGGCGTTCATCATGCGCGTGGCCGACCTGCAACTGTCGTTCCCACCGATCCTGCTGGCGCTGATTCTTCTGGCGTTTCTACGACCCGGCATCGGCAATATCGTGATCGCGCTGGTAGCCGTGCAATGGGCTTACTACGCGCGGACGACGCGCAGCGCGGCGCTGGTGGAGCGGCGCAAGGAATATATCGAGGCCGCCACCTGCCTGGGGCTGCCGCCGCAGCGCATCATGTTCCGGCATCTGCTGCCGAACTGCCTGCCGCCGCTGATCGTGATCGCCGCGCTGCAGGTGGCATCGGCCATCACGCTGGAAGCCACGCTGTCGTTCCTGGGGCTGGGGTGCCGGTCACGGAGCCGTCGCTTGGCATGCTGATCGCCAACGGGCAGCAATACATGCTGTCGGGCAAGTACTGGATCAGCTTCTTCCCGGGCATCGCGCTGGTGGTCACCATCGTGGCGATGAACCTGGTGGCCGACCAGTTGCGCGACGTGCTGAACCCGCGCCTGCAGACGCAGTAAGACACCAGGAGAGCCGATATGACACAGCCAACCCTGGTCGTAGAAAATCTAAAAACGCAGTTCTTCACACGCGCCGGCGTGGCCAAGGCCGTGGACGACGTGTCGTTCTCGGTGGGCCGGGGCGAGATCATGGGCCTGGTCGGCGAATCCGGCTCGGGCAAGTCGATGACCGGCTATTCGATCATGGGATTGATCGACCCGCCGGGCAAGGTCGTGGATGGCCGCATCGCGCTGACCAGCCGCGACGGCGTGACGCGCGACCTGCGCGCGCTGACGCCGGCCCAGCAGCGCGACGTGCGCGGCAACCGCATCGCCATGATCTTCCAGGACCCGATGATGACGCTGAACCCGGTCCTGCGCATCGACACCCAGATGATCGAGGCGGTGCGCGCCCATGACGATGTCAGCAAGGCCGCCGCGCGCGAGCGGGCGCGCAATGCACTGGCGCGGGTGGGCATCCCGTCACCGGACGAACGGCTGCAGGCTTATCCGCACCAGTTCTCGGGCGGCATGCGCCAGCGCGTGGCCATCGCCATCGCACTGCTGAACAAGCCCGACCTGATCATCGCCGACGAGCCGACCACGGCGCTGGACGTGACCATCCAGGGCCAGATCCTCTACGAGATGCAGACGCTGTGCCGCGAATCGGGCACGGCGCTGATCTGGATCACCCACGATTTGTCCGTGGTGGCCGGGCTGGCCGACAAGGTCTGCGTGATGTACGCCGGCAAGATCGTCGAATCGGGCGATGTGCGCCAGGTGCTGGAGCGCCCCGAGCATCCGTACACGCATGGGTTGATCGGCTCGGCGCCGTCGCGGAACCCGCGCGGGGCGCCGCTGCGGCAGATTCCGGGCATGACACCGTCGCTGCTGAACCTGCCCGGCGGCTGCTCGTTTCGCAATCGCTGCCCTTACGCCACCGACGTGTGCAAGAGCGATCCACCACTGGCCGTTTCGCCAGATGGCCGGCAATTGCGCTGCTTCCACCCGGTGCACGCCCAGCAGGAGGCCGCATGAGTACGCCCGTGATCGATACGCCAAAGGCTGCCGCCGTGGATGCCCCGCCCGAAGCCATCACGCCGCCCGCGCCGCTGCTGGAACTGCGCGGGGTGTCCAAGCGATTCGTGAAAACGCTCGACGTGGCGGCGAAGATCGCCAACGTCTTCGGCGCGAAGCAGAAGATGGAAGTGGTGCATGCCGTCGACAAGGTCGACCTGGCGATCCGCACCGGCGAGGTGGTGGGGCTGGTGGGGGAATCCGGCTGCGGCAAGTCCACGCTGGGCCGCATGGCCGTCGGCCTGCATTCGCTGACCGAAGGCGAGCGGCTCTGGCGAGGTACTGACCTGGAGCGCCTGCCGCCCGACAAGCGGCGCGAGAAGCAGCTGGCAATCCAGATGATCTTCCAGGACCCGTACGCGTCGCTGAACCCGCGCCTGCGGGTGCTCGACATCGTCGGCGAGGCGCCGGTCGTGCACGGCATGGTCGAGAAGAGCGCGCAGAAGGCGTATGTGGAAGACATGCTAGTGCGCGTGGGCATGGACCCCACGGTGCTGCGACGTTTTCCGCACCAGTTCTCGGGCGGGCAGCGCGCGCGAATTGGCATTGCCCGGGCGCTGGCCGTGAAGCCCGAGTTCCTGGTCTGCGATGAATCGGTGGCGGCGCTCGACGTGTCGATCCAGGCCCAGGTGCTGAACCTGTTCATGCGCCTGCGCGAAGAACTGAACCTGACCTACCTGTTCATCAGCCACGACCTGGGCGTGGTCAAGCACATCAGCGACCGCGTGGTGATCATGTACCTGGGGCGCGTGGTGGAATCGGCGCCCACCGAGGAGGTGTTCTCGTCGCCGAACCATCCGTACACGCAGGCCTTGCTGGCCGAGGCGCCGAAGCTGGAGGTGGGCAAGAAGACCTATGTGGCGATTCGCGGCGAAATCCCGTCGCCCCTCAATCCGCCGCCGGGGTGCCACTTCCACCCGCGCTGCCCGCATGCCATGCCGCGCTGCAAGGAAGAACAGCCTGCGCTGAAGGAGATCGCGCCGCTACGCTGGTCGGCGTGTCATTTGAATGACATGGGGTGAAGCGGGGGTGGTTTGATTTTCTCCCCTCTCCCGCAAGGCGGGAGAGGGCGGGTGTGAGGGCACGGCGGTTCTGCTTGCCACAAGTCGGCAAGCAGACCCTCGATGCCCTCACCCCCAACCCCTCTCCCATTGCATGGGAGAGGGGAGCTTCAATCACCGAATCACCACGCCACGCGAATTGATGATCGTCATTTCGACGAATTTCGATCCCACGTGGCTGTCCGGGCCGAACTGGACGATAAAGCCGCCCAGGTCCACGTTGCGCATGCTTTCCAGCGCCATCACCAGGCGGTCGCGTGTGAGGTCCTTGCCGGCGCGGCGCAGGCCTTCCACGAATGCCTTGGCGGCGATGAAGCCCTCGATGCTGGCGTAGTCGAAGTCGTTCTGCTTGCCGGCGGCCTGCAAGAGGCGCAGGTATTCGCGCACCACCGGCAGCGTGGCGTTGCCCGGATGCGGCATCACCTGCGAGATGATCACGCCGCTGCCCTGCGGGCCCACTTCCTTGGCCAGCGCCTGGGTGCCCACGAACGACACGTTGTAGAACTGGCCGCTGTAGCTGCGGCGCAGGGCTTCCTTCACGAAGGCACCGGCCGTGCGGTAGGCGCTGATCAGCACCACGGCATCGGGCTTCGCCTTCATGGCTTCCTGCATCGCATCGCCGATTTCCACGGTGTTGCGCACCACGCTGGCCCGCGCCACCAGCGTCACGCCGCTGTCCGCCGGCAGTGTCTTGATGGCGTGCTCGATGCCCGCCAGGCCGGCCTTGCCATAGCCGTCGTCGTTGTAGACCACGGCGATGCGCTTCAGGCCGGTGGTGCGGATCTGGCGCACGATGGCGGCGGTTTCTTCTTCATAGCCCGCGCGCACGTGGAAGACGTAGCGGTTGGACGGGTCGCGCAGCGTCTGCGCGCCGCTGAACGGGGCGAAGAACGGAATGCGCGCCTGGCTGACCAGCGGCAGCGCGGCCTGGCTGGTGGGTGTGCCCACGTAGCCGAACAGTGCGAAGACGCGGTCTTCCTCGATCAGCTTCTTCGTGTTCTTGACGGCCTCGTCCGGCTCGTAGGCATCGTCCAGCGCCTTGAGCTCGATCTTGCGGCCGAACACGCCGCCATGGCTGTTGATGTAGTCGAAGTAGAGGCGCGCGCCGGCGTTCATCTGCTTGCCCAGCACGGCCGTTGGCCCGGTCAGCGCGGCCGATTGTCCCAGCAGGATCGTATCGGCGGTCACGCCGGCCTCGCCGGGCGTGGTATTGGCGGCAAACGCGGCGCCTGGTACACCGCTGGCCGCGAGCGCGGCCGCCATCATCAGGCCGACAAACTGCCGGCGCTTGACCCCAGAAGTGAAACCCATGTGAATCCCCGTCAAAAATCCGTAAAACGTTCTTCGTTGCGTCTTTGCTGCTTTTTCGGACCCCGCGGATACCGTCCGGATCTTGTGCCGGTACGGCTCCCGGCCCTGCGGGGCCGGACAGTTCACGGCCTGGGCCGGACTGCGCCGGCACATCATAATCGAATACAATCGGAGCCAAACAATTTCTCCCGGTCAGCCATGTTTGGCCGACGCCACTGCGCCACAGTCACGCCGTTGACAAACGCCACGCCGTCGGACCGCCGCATGCCCCGTACCGGGCGCCCCACCGCCGTATCTGCCTGTCCGAACCCGCCATGGCCACCCGCATCGTCCGCGCCGCCTGCCCCCACGATTGTCCCGATACCTGTGCGCTGCTCGTCACCGTCGAGGACGGCCGCGCCGTCAAGGTGGCCGGCGATCCCGACCACCCCACCACGGGCGGCGTGCTCTGCACCAAGGTGTCGCGCTACACCGAACGCACCTATCACGCCGACCGCCTGCTGACGCCGCTGCGCCGAGTGGGCAAGAAGGGCGAAGGCAAGTTCGAGCCGATCTCCTGGGAGACCGCGCTCGACGAGATCGCCACGCGGCTGGGCGGCATTGCCGCGCGCAACCCCGAGGCCATCGTGCCGTACAGCTACGCGGGCACGATGGGCCTGGTGCAGGGCGAAAGCATGGCGGCGCGGTTTTTCCACAAGCTCGGTGCGTCGCTGCTCGATCGCACGATCTGTGCCAGTGCGGGTGCCACGGCGCTGCGTTACACCTATGGCGCCAGTGTCGGCATGGACATGGAGCACGTGGTCGACGCCAGGCTGGTGATCATCTGGGGTGGCAATCCGATTGCGTCGAACCTGCATTTCTGGACCCGCGCCCAGGAAGCCAAGCGTCGGGGCGCCACGCTGGTGGCGATCGATCCGTACCGCTCGCTGACGGCCGAGAAGTGCCATCGCCATATCGCGCCGATGCCCGGCACCGACGGCGCGCTGGCGCTGGCGATGATCCATATCCTGATCCGCGACGATCTGCTCGATCACGACTACATCGCGCAGCACACGGTCGGCTTCGACGCGCTGCGCGAGCGGGCGATGGACTATCCGCCGGCCCGGGCTGCCGAGATTTGTGGCGTGCCGGTCGAAAATATCGAATGGCTGGCGGGCCTGTACGGCCAGCTGGCGGTCAAGGAACGGCAGGCCGTGGCCATCCGCCTGAACTATGGCGTGCAGCGCGTGCGCGGCGGCGGCCAGGCTGTGCGCGCCGTGGCTTGCCTGCCGTCGCTGGTCGGCGCCTGGCGCCAGCCGGCGGGCGGGCTGCAGCTGTCGACTTCTGGATTTTTTCCGATCGACAATGCGTCGCTGCAGCGTCCGGACCTGCTGCCCAACTGGCCGAAGCTGCCGCGCACCGTGAACATGAGCACGATCGGGGATGCGCTGCTGGACGACGGCACGCGCGGCAATGGCCCGAAAATCGAGGCCGTGGTGGTTTACAACAGCAACCCCGTGGCCGTGGCGCCGCAGTCGGCCAAGGTGGCGCAAGGCTTTGCGCGCGAAGACCTGTTCACGGTGGTGCTGGAACACTTCCGCACCGATACGGCCGACTACGCCGATATCGTGCTGCCGGCCACCACGCAGCTTGAGCACGTGGACGTGCACAAGACCTACGGGCATGTCTATTTCATGGCCAACAACCAGGCCGTGGCGCCGCTGGGCGAGGCGCTGCCCAACACCGAGATCTTCCGCCGCCTGGCCGCGCGCATGGGGTTTGCCGAACCGTGCTTTGCCGATTCCGACGAGACGATTGCCAGCCAGGCCATCCTGCGCGACGACAAGCGTGCCCAGGGCATCAGCTGGGACACGCTGAAGGCGCGCGGCTGGCAGCGGCTCAATATCGATGCGGCGCCGTTCGCACATGGCGGTTTTCCGACCCCATCGGGAAAATGCGAGTTCTATTCGGAAGCCATGGCGCGCGACGGGCTGGATCCCCTGCCGGCCTATGTGGCGCCGTACGAGGCCCCGTCGTCGGCACCGGAGCTGGCGAAACGATATCCGCTGGCGATGATCTCCCCGCCGGCTCGTAATTTCCTCAATAGCTCGTTCGTCAACGTCGACAGCCTGCGCGCTACCGAAGGCGAGCCGCACCTGGACATCCACCCGGCCGACGCCGCCGCGCGCGGCATCGTCCATGGCGACGTGGTACGGGCCTATAACGACCGTGGCAGCATGCAGGCGCGCGCCCGCGTCACCGACCGCGCCAGGCAGGGGCTGGTGGTGGGACTGTCGATCTGGTGGAAGAAGCTCGCGCCGGATGGCAAGAACGCCAACGAACTGACCAGCCAGCAGCTGACCGACCTGGGCCGCGCGCCGGTGTTCTATGACTGCCTCGTGGAAGTGGAGGCGGTCCGCGCCGAGGCCCTGGCGTCATGAAGCGGTGGCCGGCACGTCGGCGCCTGGGCGGTATCCTCGCGATACTTGCCGTGGCCTTGCTGGCGGCCGGCTGCGATACGGTCGGCTATTACTATCAGTCGATCGGCGGGCATCTTGGCGTGATGGCGTCGGCGCAGTCGCTGGACGATGCCATCGCCACGGCCAATGGCGCCAATGACCAGAAGCTGGCGCAGCGGCTGGAACTGGCGCGCCGCATCCGCGACTATGCATCGCGCGAACTGAAACTCCCCGACAACGGCAGCTATCGCCGTTACGCCAATTTGCACCGGCCCTACGTGGTGTGGAGCGTGTTTGCCACGCCGGAACTGTCGATGGACCTGCGCAAGTGGTGCTTCCCGGTGGTGGGCTGCATCACGTATCGCGGCTACTACAGCCAGGACGATGCCGATCACTACGCCAAAGGTTTGCGCCGCGATGGCTTCGAAACCTACGTGGCGGGCATCCCGGCCTATTCGACGCTCGGCTATTTCGACGATCCGCTGCTCAACACTTTCGTCTACCAGCCGAGGGCGAGCTGGCGCGGCTGATCTTCCACGAACTGGCGCACCAGGTGGTGTACGTGCGCAACGACACCGCATTCAACGAGTCCTTCGCCACGGCCGTGGAAGTGGCCGGCGTGGAACGCTGGCTGGCGCAGGACGGCTCGGCCGACGCGCGCGCCAGCTACCGGGTCTACGACGGCCGGCGCCGCCAGTTCCGCGCGATGCTGCTCGGCACGCGCGACAAGCTCGTCACACTCTACAAGTCGCCGCTGGACGACGAAGCCAAGCGCCAGGGCAAGGCTCGCATCTTCGACGAACTGCGGCAGGAATATGCGGCGCTGAAGGTCGAATGGGCCGGCTACACCGGCTACGATCGCTGGTTCGACCAGCCGCTGACCAATGCCCATCTGGCCGCCGTGGCCACGTATCAGCAATGGGTGCCGGCCTTCACGGCGCTGCTGGCGCAATGCGGCGGCGACTGGGAACGCTTCTACACCGCCGCACGCGAGATCGGCGACCTGCCACCGGCCGAGCGCGACGCCGCGCTGCGCAAGCTGGCGCCGCCAGCGACCGAAGTCACGCCGCTGACCGCGCGTGGCGTCACCGGTGCCGTAGCCGATACGCCAAAACCCTGACGCGGGAGTTTCCCGATGGTGGCACGCGCCTCGCATGCGAAAATGGCGGCCATGTCTCATGTCCCAAAGAAAGCCGGCAATCTGCCGCGCGCAACGGCCGCCGCCACGCTGAGCGAGGAGGGCCCCGCGCGTTCGCACGTAGCCGAGCGCCAGGAAATGCGCCGCCGCCAGATCCTGGATACCGCCGCGCAGCTTTTCTACACGAAAGGCTATCCGGGCATGACGATGAACGACCTGTGCCGCGCGCTGGGCGTGACCAAGCCGGCGGTCTACTATTACTTCGCCGACAAGTACGAGATCTTCGACATCCTGTGCCGCGAGTCGGCGCAGACCTGCCTGCCGGTGATTCGGGAAACGGCCAATCCGGCGCTGCCGGTGCGCGAGCGGCTGCATGCCTGCCTGCTGGAAATGGCGCGCCGCTGCGTCAGGTGCCATGTTGCCGCGGCCCTGAGCTTCCGCGACAACCAGTACCTGAAGGCCGATACGGTCGATTGGCTCAACGGCATGGCCCGCGAGTTCTACCGCGACCTGTACGTGCTGCTGGAAGAAGGGCGTGCCGCCGGCGTGTTCGCATTCGGCGATGCGCGCGTGACGGCCCATTCCATGGGCGGCGTGATCGGCTTCATGTACACCTGGCACGAGCCGGGACGCATGGACGCGGAGGCGCTGGCCCATGAGCTGGCGCATAACATGATGAAGCTGGTGCTGCCCGCGGCTTGACCGGCGGCAAAGACAGCCGGTTCTGCGGCATTTTCATCAGGGTATTCCCTCGATCCCACCAATGGGTGGCGCATAATTCACGATTTCGACGGTCCAATTCGTGGAGGACTTCGTCTAACGGGTTGTCTTCACATGGGGCGGCGTTTAGCATTCCCAAAAATCGAACGACCATTCAGAAATTCAGGAGACGGTATGGAAAAGCTGTGGCTGAAAAACTATCCGGCAGGCGTACCGGCAGAGATCGACGCCAGCCAGTTCCGTTCGCTGGCCCAGTTGCTCGAGCATTCGTTCCATACCTACGCCGACCGCCGCGCGTTCATCTGCATGGACAAGGCGATCACCTATGGCGAACTGGACCAGATGTCGCGCCAGTTCGCGGCGTGGCTGCAGTCGCGCGGCCTGCGCGCCGGTGCACGCGTGGCCATCATGATGCCGAACGTGCTGCAGTACCCGGTGGTGCTGGCCGCGGTGCTGCGCGCCGGCTACGTGGTGGTCAACGTCAATCCTCTGTACACGCCGCGCGAGCTTGAGCACCAGCTCAAGGACAGCGGCGCCGAGGCCATCGTCATCCTGGAAAACTTCGCGGCCACGCTGCAGGCCGTGCTGCCGGCCACGCCGGTCAAGCATGTGGTGGTGGCCAGCATGGGCGACATGCTGGGCGGCCTGAAGGGCTCGATCGTCAATTTCGTGGTGCGCAACGTCAAGAAGATGGTGCCGGCGTGGGAACTGCCCAACTGCGTGCGCTTCAACGACGTGCTGGCCGAAGGGCGCAAGATGGAGCTGAAGCCCGTGAGCACGGGCCCGGACGACATCGCGTTCCTGCAGTACACGGGCGGCACCACGGGGGTGTCCAAGGGCGCCACGCTGCTGCACCGGAATATCGTGGCCAACGTGCTCCAGTCCGAGGCCTGGATGCAGCCGGCGCTGGCCAAGGGCGCCCATATCGACCAGGTGGTGACGATCACCGCGCTGCCGCTGTATCACATCTTCGCGCTGACGGTCTGCTGCCTGCTGGGCATGCGCAGCGGCGGCCTGAGCATCCTGATTCCGAATCCGCGCGATATCCCGGGCTTCATCAAGGAACTGCAGAAGTACAAGTTCCACATGTTCCCGGCGGTGAACACGCTGTACAACGCGCTGCTGAACCACCCCGACTTTGCCAAGGTCGACTGCTCGGGCCTGCGCGTGGCCAATGGCGGCGGCATGGCCGTGCAGGAAGCCGTGGCCAAGAACTGGCTGGCCAAGACCGGCTGCCCGATCATCGAAGGCTACGGACTGTCCGAAACTTCGCCGTCGGCCACCTGCAATCCGACCGATTCCGAGGCGTTCTCGGGCACCATCGGCCTGCCGCTGCCTTCCACCGAAGTGTCGATCCGCGATGACGACGGCAACGAACTGCCGCTGGGCCAGCCGGGCGAGATCTGCCTGCGCGGCCCGCAGGTGATGGCCGGCTACTGGAACCGTCCGGACGAGACCGCCAAGGTCATGACGCCGGACGGGTTCTTCAAGACCGGCGACATCGGCGTGATGGACGAACGCGGCTACACGAAGATCGTCGACCGCAAGAAGGACATGATCCTGGTGTCGGGCTTCAACGTGTATCCGAACGAGGTGGAAGGCGTGGTCGCCGAATGCCCGGGCGTGCTGGAAGTGGCGGCGGTTGGCGTGCCCGACCAGCATTCGGGCGAGGTGGTGAAGCTGTTCGTGGTCAAGAAGGATCCGGCGCTGTCGGAAGCCGATGTGATCGCGTTCTGCAAGGACCGCCTGACTGGCTACAAGCGTCCGAAGTACGTCGAGTTCCGCACCGAGCTGCCGAAGACCAACGTCGGCAAGATCCTGCGCCGCGAACTGCGCGACAGCCGCAAGGCGGCGTAGTCTCTGCAGCTTGTTTTACTCCCTTCTCCCGCGTGGCGGGAGAAGGGAGCACCCCTCCTCAGGTCAAATCAGCATTCGTTAGACGGCGCCATCTGCGGCTGGGTCGATCCATCGGGATAGATCAGCCGCACGCACGTCCCAGGCTCCAGCCCCGGCGCGGCCGGGCCGTTGACCTGGGCCACCAGTCCGTCGGACGTCCGGACCTTGTACTGGTACAGGTCCATCTGGGCCGGCGGTGGCGGCGGGTTCAGCAGCCGTGACAGGTCCAGCGAAAAGCCGACGCCCACCCCGCCGCCTCCACCCCGCCACCGGCCGCCACGCCGCCCACACCCATCCCGTAGCCGCCATAGCTGCTGCCTTGCGGCACATCCACACGTGACAGGAAGGTCTTTTCGGTCACCCGGCCGAGCTTGATCGTGGCATTGACCGGCGTGATCTGCGGGCCGGCCGGTGTGCTGCTGCATCCCGCGCCAAGCGTGGCCATCGCGGCCGCGCACAGGGTGGGCATCCATCGAATCGCAATACGTGTCATGGCGTGGTCGTCAGGCTGGACTTCAGGCGGCCGAGCAGTCGGAAAAGGGCGCGCCGATCGGTTTCGGCAAGTCCCGAGAACATTTGTTCCACCCAGGATTCATGGGCGCGCGCCATGTGGGAGAACGCCTCGCGCCCGGCGGGCGTGAGGCGGATCAGATAGGCGCGGCGGTCCGTGGGCAGGGCTTCGCGCGTGACCAGGCCTTCCTGCTGGAGCTGGTCCGTAATGCCGGTGACGTTGCCGCCCGTCACCATCATGCGGCGCGACAGCTCGCCCATCTTGAGTCCTTCGGGATGGCGGTCGAGTTGCGACATCAGGTCGAACCGGGGCAGCGTCACCGCGAAGTCCTGGCGCAGGCGCGAGCGGATGTCGCCCTCGATCAGCGTGGTGCAGGTGAGCAGGCGCAGCCAGAGCCGCAGCGCCTCGTGGTCCGATTCGCCGGCGCTGGTTTCCAGATCGACCGGGATGTCATCGGCGGCGTTGCTGGCGGCGGAAGGATTGGGCATCGGATTCGGGCAGATCGAACATTTGATGCCTCAAGTATATGCGCTGCCCGGCGTTCTCCGTATCCGCCGTCTTTCAGCGGCTTGAGTGGGGTCAGTCCACCTTGGCGCCCGAATCCTTGACGACCTTGGCCCACTTGGTGGTCTCGGCGCGGATCAGCGCGGCGAACTGCTCCGGGGTGTTGCCCGATGGATCCGCGCCCTGCGCCATCAGCCGTTCGCGCACGGCCGGGGTGTTCAGGCTCTTGGCCACTTCCTGCTGGATGCGGTGGATGATGTCTGGCGGCGTGCCGGCCGGTGCCAGCAGGCCAAACCAGGAGCTGGCCTCGAAATTGGGCAGGTTGGCCGCCTGCGCCACGGTGGGCACGCCCGGCAGCGCCGGCGACGGCTTGGCGCTGGTCACGGCCAGCGCCTTGAGCTTGCCGGACTTGATCAGCTGCATCGACGACGGCAGGTTGTCGAACATCACCTGCATCGTGCCGCCGGTCATGTCGGTCAGGGCCGGGCCGCTGCCACGGTACGGAAAGTGGACCATGAAGGTCTTGGTCTGCGTCTTGAACAGCTCGCCGGCCAGGTGGATCGACGTGCCGTTGCCGCTCGACGCCATGTTGAGCTTGCCCGGATTGGCGCGCGCGTAGGCAATCAGGTCGTTGACGCTGTTGATCTTGTTCTGCTGGGCAAAGGCGGGATTGACCACCAGCACGTTGGGCACCGCCGCCACCAGCGTGATCGGCGCGAAGTCCTTGATCGGATCGAACGGCAGCTTGCCGTACAGCGACTGGTTGATGCCGTGCGTGCCCACCGTGCCCATCAGCAGCGTATAGCCGTCGGGGGCCGACTTGGCCACGATGTCCGAACCGATATTGCCGCCCGCGCCGGGTTTGTTGTCGACGACCACGTTCCACCCCGGCAGCTTCGACAGTTCGGCCGATACGGCCCGCGCCATGATGTCGGTGGTGCCGCCGGCCGGGAAGGGCACGACCAGCCGGATCGGCCGGGCCGGATAGGCATCGCTGGCCTGCACGGACGCGGCGGCCAGCGGCCCGCAGGTGATGGACAGGAGCAGGGCAAGGGTGCGCCGGCGGGGTTGATGCATGGCAATGTCTCCAGGTCAGGCGGCCGGGTGTTCCGGTCTGCAGGCCATTCTAGTCGGGCCGGCGCCACTTCGCGGATGAGGTGAAACCCGTTGAGACATTCGGGCGCACCAACAAAAAGGCGCCCGGAGGCGCCTTGAAGAAAAGGAACAATGTCGAACTGCGTGAAGCGGGTCAGAACTTGTGGCGGATACCGACGGCCACGCCAACCTGGCTGGTCTTGCCCTGCTGCAGCGGGTAGCCGTTGGCAAAGCTGACTGCCGAGGTGTCGAAGTTCAGGCCCGAGTTCTTCACGTAGCCGGCCGTCAGGTAGACGTCGGTGCGCTTCGAGAAGTTGTAGTCGGCCACGAAGCTGATCTGCCACGGGTTCTTCGGGTTGTCGGCCACGAATGCCGACGAGGCGCGCATCGTCTTCACGTCGTCGTAGAAGTACGCCAGCGTCAGGCCCAGCGGGGCGGTGACCTGGTAGTTCACGCCGAACCAGTAGTAATTGTCGCGCAGCAGCTCGGCGCCGGCGGCGTCGGTGGTGCGGCCGTAGCGGTAGCCGGCCATCAGCTTGGCCGGGCCCATCGTGTAGCTGCCCGCGGCACCGACCTTGCGCGAACGGCCAGGCTGGCCGATCGTGATCGTCGGACGCCATTCGTCGTACGCGACCGTCAGGCCCAGCGGACCGCTCAGGTACAGCACGCCGGCACCGCCGCCCGCGTTGTTGTTGAAGCTGCCCGGCGTTTCGCCAGCGCCCGCGTTGGCCAGCGGCACCGGGCCGATTGCCGCCACGCCCGTGCCGAAGCTCCAGTGCGCCTCGGCGGTGACCGGGCCTACCACTGCCGTGTACTTGACGGTGTTGTCCGAACGGAAGTTGGTACCCAGCTGGGCCACCACCGGTTCGTAGATCGTTGCGTAGCCGGTCGGCGAGAAGTTCGCGAACATGTCGAACATCGTCGTGTACTGGCGACCGAAGGTCACGCGGCCGTAGCTGTCGCTCTGCAAGCCCACGAATGCCTGGCGACCGAACAGGCGGCCACCTTGCTGCGACCGGCCATCGTCAAGCCCGAAGCCGCTTTCCAGCACGAACAGTGCCTTCAGGCCGCCGCCCAGGTCTTCCGTACCGCGCAGACCCCAGCGCGAGCCGGACAGGCCGCCGCCGGTCTGCAGGCCCACGCGGCTGCCGCCGCCAGCCAGCGAAGGCGGACGGCCGTTCGGGCCCCACGTTGCGGGATTGGTGTTGAAGCCGGGTGCCAGGTTGTTGTTGTATTCGATTGGCAGGTCGACAACGCCGTACAGGGTCACGCTGGTTTGCGCATTTGCAGCCGTGGCAAAAGCGCTCATCGCGGCAAGCGCGAGTAGCGATTTTTTCATGCTGGGTGATCTCCACTTAAGAATTATTAGTTGAAGCTATGCGGAAGGACCTCCTGTCAGCCCTCTACATCCTCCCGTGCTTGACTTCCTTGGAAGCTGCCGCCAACTCTAGCAAAAGCGCTATTTTTTTGACCCTGTGGTAAACGTCTTGTCTTGTTTTCACAACTCAGGGTTATTAGGGACCCGGGCTTAGCGAAACCGCGCAGTGGCATGCCAATGCGCAAACCTGCACAAAATCGCGCGGGTACAATGCGGGAAATCCCGGTACGCCGTCGAGGCAAAGCTCTACCCATCGGTGGGGCATGCGCGCGGAACGGCCGCAGAACTTCCATTGACACCTATGGATACGCTGATCCACGAATTCGATGTCGCGCTGCGCGCGATCGCCGGTGCGACCCGCGCCAGCCGTGACAATCCCGCCGACCGGCTGACACCCGATACGGAGCCGATGAGCGCGGAGGAGCGCCGCCACGTGGCCGGCCTCATGCGCATCAACCATGTCGGCGAGGTCTGCGCCCAGGCCCTGTACCAGGCGCAGAAGCTGACGGCCCGCAGCGCGCCCGTACGCGCGCAGATGGACGCCGCCGCCCGCGAGGAGGAAGACCACCTGGCCTGGTGCGCCGAGCGCCTGCGCGAACTCGGCTCGCGGCCCAGCCTGCTGAACCCGCTCTGGTATGCCGGCGCGTTTGCCATCGGCGTGGTGGCGGGCCGGGCGGGCGACCGCATCAGCCTGGGCTTCGTGGCCGAGACAGAGCGGCAGGTCGAGCATCACCTGACCGGGCACCTCGACCGCCTGCCGGCCGCCGACGGCCGCTCGCGCGCCATCCTCGAACAGATGCGCGACGACGAGATCCGCCACGGCGACGCTGCGCGGGATGCTGGCGGCGTGCCGCTGCCCGGCCCGGTGCGCGCACTGATGCGCGCCGCTTCGAAGGTCATGACCACCGCGGCCTATCGTATCTAGTAGCGGCGAACAAGCGCGCTGCAAAGGCGGCGTTGCAGATGGCGACGGGCGTGTACGCATCGTCGCCATTTTCATTTTCCAGCGACAGGTGAACGCTGCCTCCGACAGTTGTGGAAAACTGCCGCCAGCCCTTAATTGGGCGGGGCTGGCGGCAAAACGTTGTATCCTTCCCGACGGCGCGGAACTGGATGTCATTCGCGCTGTCTGCAGTCCTCCCTCAGATTGTTCTCAGGTGGTTTCTCTGCTTTCTTCCCCAAGTGCTTCATTTCATTAGGGATTCACTGTTACGGTGCGTGGAGTTGGCGCGCTAAGTCTTTGTTCTGATTAAAAAAACCCTGTTTTTTGCCCCATGACGAGCCTTGACCGGCCAAAACGCTTCCTCTAAAGTGGGAAATAGTGTGAGGAAGTGTATTTTTGTGTGAAATACCGCCTTGTGTCTGCGATGATTCGCAGGTAGCCAGACGGTAGCGGACGAGGAAGAATCGACCTGCCAATGGCAGAAATTGCCGGCGGTTACCGGGGGAAAGAGCTTGTTTCAGGGAGCATCGGCGCTGTCGCTCGATGCCAAGGGCCGGATGTCCATTCCGGCCAGGCACCGCGACGCGCTGCAAACGCAGGC
This sequence comes from Cupriavidus sp. EM10, assembly GCF_018729255.1. Classification (NCBI taxonomy): domain Bacteria; kingdom Pseudomonadati; phylum Pseudomonadota; class Betaproteobacteria; order Burkholderiales; family Burkholderiaceae; genus Cupriavidus; species Cupriavidus sp. EM10. The sequence continues at coordinate 3,109,434 of NZ_CP076060.1, read as the reverse complement.
CGAGGGCCGGGTAACGCTGACCAAGCACCCGGATGGCTGCCTGTTGCTCTTTCCCAGGCCCGAATGGGAGGTTTTCCGCGGCCGCATCGCGGCGCTGCCAATGGATGCCCACTGGTGGAAGCGGATCTTTCTCGGCAACGCCGCCGACGTGGAAATGGATGGCGCGGGCCGTGTCCTGATCGCACCGGAACTGCGCACCGCCGCCATGCTCGACAAGGAAGTGATGCTGCTCGGCATGGGCAGCCATTTCGAAGTCTGGGATGCCGCCACCTATGCCGCCAAGGAGCAGGCAGCGATGGCGCAAGGCATGCCGGACGCATTGAAGAATTTCTCTTTCTGAAGAGGTCATGACCCCTACCGAAACGCCGGGGACCACCGCCCTGCGCCATCGCACCGTGTTGCTGGACGAGGCCGTCGACGCGCTCGTCTGGCGGCCCGACGGCGCCTACGTGGACGGCACCTTCGGAAGAGGCGGCCACAGCCGTGCCGTGCTGGCGCGGCTGGGGCCGGCCGGCAGCCTCGTCGCGTTCGACAAGGATCCGGCAGCAATCGCAGAAGCGGGCACCATCGGGGATGCCCGCTTCTCCATTGAGCATGCGAGCTTTGCGGAGATGGGCGACCGGCTGGCCGGCCGTGCCCCGGTGGCTGGCGTGTTGCTCGACCTGGGAATCAGCTCGCCCCAGATCGACGAGGCGGCGAGGGGATTTTCCTTTCGTTTCGAAGGCCCGCTGGACATGCGCATGGACACCACGCGCGGCGTCACCGCCGCCGAGTGGCTTGCACAGGCGGACGAGCACGACATTGCCAGGGTGATACGAGACTATGGGGAAGAACGGTTTGCTGTACAGATTGCAAAGGCGATTGTTGCTCGCCGGAGCGAACCCGGCGATGGCGGACCAGTCGCCACTACTTCAGAGCTTGCCGCGCTCGTGGCGAAAGCCGTCAAGACACGCGAGAAGGGTCAGGACCCTGCGACCCGCACCTTTCAAGCTCTACGGATTCACGTCAATCAAGAGCTTGCGGACCTCGAAAGAGGCCTGAAGGCGGCGTACGAGCTGCTGCAGGTCGGAGGCCGCCTTGTGGTGATCAGCTTTCACTCGCTCGAGGACCGCATCGTCAAGCGGTTCATGCAGGCGCACGCCCATCCGGACCGCGATGCCGACCCCGCGCTGCGCCGCGCGCCGCTGCGGGCCGTCGACCTGCCGCAGCCGACGCTGAAGCTGCTGGGCCGCTTCAAGCCCGGTACGCAGGAAGTGAGTGACAACCCGCGCGCCCGCTCCGCGGTGATGCGCGTGGCGGAAAAACTCGGAGGCCAGCCGGCATGAACCGCCTGACCTTTTTCCTGCTGGCCGCGCTGATGCTGTGCGCGCTGTCGCTCGTGAGCGCGCAGCACCAGGCCCGCACGCTGTTCGTGGCGCTGGAACGCGCGCAATCCGAGGAAAAGCAGCTCGATATCGACTGGTCGCGCCTGCAGTACCAGCAGAGCTCGCTCAGCAAGAGCGCGCGCATTGCCGATTCGGCGCGCGCGCAGCTCAAGATGGCGCCGGCCATGGCCGGCCGTACCCAATACCTGCAGGGCGTGGTGCTGCCTGACACCCCGCCCGATGCCCAGCAGCCCGCCGGGGGAGCCGCCAAATGAGCCTGGCCCGTCCGAGCCTGAACCGCGCCCGCGCCGGCAACAAGCCGCGTGGCGAAGCCGCGCGTCCGCGCACCGGACAGTTCTCGGCCAGCCCGGTGCTGGGCCTGCGCCTGCCGATGTGGCGCTCGAAGTTCGTGGTGTTCCTGATGTTCGCCGCGTTCCTGGCGCTGGCCGCGCGCGCGATGTGGATCCAGGGCCCGGGCAACCAGTTCTACGAGATGGAGGGCAAGAAGCGCTTCCAGCGTACGCTGGAGCTGCCGGCCACGCGCGGCAAGATCCTGGACCGCAATGGCCTGGTGCTGGCCACCAGCCTGCCGGTCAAGGCGATCTGGGCCGTGCCCGAGGACGTGCCCGACGACCTGGAGCCGCAGCGCATGCGCCAGCTGGCCAAGCTGCTCGATATGTCCGAGAAGGATCTGCGCGCCAAGTTCAGCGAGGACAAAAGCTTCGTCTACCTGAAGCGCCAGGTACTGCCCGACGCCGCCGACAAGATCGCCGCGCTCAAGATCGAAGGCGTGCACCAGACCCGCGAGTACAAGCGCTTCTACCCGGAAGGCGAGGCGATGGCGCACATCGTCGGCTTCACCAACGTCGAGGACAAGGGGCAGGAAGGCGTGGAACTGGCGCGCGAAGGCGTGCTGGCCGGCAGCCCTGGCGCCCGCCAGGTGATCAAGGATCGCCTGGGCCGTGTGGTGGAGGATGTCGGCATCCTGAAGACGCCGCGCGACGGCCAGGACATGCAGCTGTCGATCGACGCCAAGATCCAGTACCTGGCCTACAACGAGGTCAAGGCCGTGGTCGAGCGCAACAAGGCCAAGGCTGCCAGCGCCGTGGTGCTCGACGCCCAGACCGGCGAGGTGCTGGCGCTGGCCAACTGGCCCACCTACAACCCGAACGACCGCAGCCGCCTGTCCGGCGAGCAGCTGCGCAACCGCGTGCTGACCGACACCTTCGAGCCGGGCTCGATGATGAAGCCGATCACCATCGGCCTGGCGCTGCAGCTGGGCCGCGTGACGCCGGCCACGACGGTGGTCACCACGGGCAAGTTCAATTTCGAAGGCGCCACGATCTCCGACACCCACAACTACGGCACGCTCACGGTGGGCGGCGTGATCCAGAAGTCGAGCAACATCGGCACGACCAAGATCGCGATGATGATGAAGCCGCAGGAAATGTGGGACATGTTCACCAGCGTCGGCCTGGGCCAGGCGCCGAAGCTCGGTTTCCCGGGCGCTGTGGCCGGCCGCGTGCGGCCGTGGAAGAGCTGGCGCCCGATCGAGCAGGCCACCATGTCGTACGGCTACGGCCTGTCGGTGTCGCTGTTCCAGGTGGCGCACGCCTATACGATCTTTGCCCACGACGGCGAGCTGATCCCGGTGTCGATGTTCAAGACCAACGGCCCGGTGACCGGCGAACGCATCCTGACGCCGCAGATCGCGCGTGAAGTGCGCGGCATGCTGGAAACCGTGACCGCGCCGGGCGGCACCGCGCCGGAGGCCCAGGTGATGGGTTACCGCGTCGGCGGCAAGACCGGTACCGCCTACAAGCACGTGGGCCGTGGCTACGATCGCAGCAAGTATCGTGCGTCGTTTATCGGCCTGGCGCCGATGTCGAACCCGCGCGTGATCGTGGCGGTCAGCGTCGACGAGCCGACGGCCGGCAGCCACTACGGCGGTGCGGTGGCCGGTCCAGTCTTCTCGGCGATCACCGGCGGCGCGCTGCGTTCGCTGAACGTACAGCCCGATTCGCCGATCCGCCAGCTGATGGTGACCGACAAGGTCCAGGAAAGCGAGCCACCATGGAGCGCCACGCCATGACGGCCAAGCCGCTGCTCCCGATCGAGGTATCCACCCAGGCCAGCAACGCGCTGGCCTGGCTGCATGCGCACGCGCCGGCCGGTGCGAAGCTGACGGGCGACACCCGCCGCCTGCAGCCGGGCGACGTGTTCTTTGCCTATGTGCTGGGCAACGAGCGCCTGGCGACCGACGGCCGCCCGCATATCGACAAGGCGATTGCCGCCGGAGCATCGGCCGTCATCTACGAAGCCGATGGCTTCGACTGGCCGCATGGCGACGCCGTGCCGCACCTGCCCGTGTCGCAACTGCACTGGCTGGCCGGCCCGATCGCCGCCGGCTGGTACGGCATCGGCGCGCGTAACCTGGCCGTGACTGGCATTACCGGCACCAACGGCAAGACGTCGTGCGCCCAATGGCTGGCGCGCCTGCTGCAGGCCACCGGCACGCCATGCGCGACCATCGGCACGCTGGGCACCGGCTTTCCCGATGCACTAAAAGTCACCGGGTTCACCACGCCCGATGCCGTGCAGCTCCAGGCCAGCCTGGCCGAGCTGAACGATGCCGGCGCGCGCGCCATCGCCATGGAAGTGTCGTCGCACGGCCTGGAACAGGGCCGCGTGGCCGGCGCCGGGTTTGGCGTGGCGGTGCTCACCAACCTGACGCAGGATCACCTGGACTACCACGGCACGATGGACGAGTACGAGGCGGCCAAGGCGCTGCTGTTCCAGTGGGATGGCCTGCGCGCGGCCGTGATCAACCGCGACGACGCCATGGGCGGTCGCCTGCTGGCCGGCAATGCCGCCACCGTCAGCGCGCCGCAGGTGATCGAATATGGCATCGACGGCAAGGCGGGCGCCTCGGCCGCGCGCGGCCAGTGGCTGCGCGCGACCGATGTGCGGGCCACGGCCTCGGGCACGGCGTTCCATGTCGATGGCAGCTTTGGCAGCGCCGACGTGACCACGCCGATGATCGGCGCCTTCAACGTCAGCAACCTGCTGGCCGTGCTGGGCGCCGCGCTGGCGCAGGGCGTGGCCTGGGATGCCGCCATCGCCGCGCTGCGGACGCTGACGCCGGTCGATGGCCGCATGGAACTGTTCGGCGGCCATGACGCGCCGCTGGCCGTGGTCGATTACGCCCATACGCCTGACGCGCTGGTGCAGACGCTGACCGCGCTGCGCCCGGTCGCCGATGCCCGCCAGGGCCGGCTCTGGTGCGTGTTTGGCTGCGGCGGCGACCGTGACGCCACCAAGCGCCCGCTGATGGGTGGCGTGGCCGAACGTCTGGCCGACGATGTGGTGCTGACCAGCGACAACCCGCGCAGCGAAGACCCGCTCGACATTCTCGAGCAGATTGCCGACGGCATGCAGGACCGCAGCCGCGTGCGCCTGATCGAGGATCGCGCCGCGGCCATTCTTTACGCAATCAAGCACGCCGCCCCGGCCGACGTGGTGCTCGTGGCCGGCAAGGGCCATGAAGCCACGCAGGAGATCCAGGGCCGCAAGCGGCCGTTCTCGGACCGCGAACATGTGCGCCTGACCCTGGGCACACGGGGAGTGTCGGCATGAACGGACACCCTATGACGAATTTGCAGCAAGCCGCCGGCTGGATGGCCGGCGCGCGCATTTCCGGCGATGCCGCGCGCACATTCTCGCGCGTGCATACCGACAGCCGTACCGTTCAGCCGGGCGACCTGTTCGTGGCGCTCAAGGGCGACCGCTTCGACGCCCATGACTTCCTGGCCGATGTGGTCGCGCGCGGCGCCGCCGCCGTGCTGGTGAGCCGCGATATCGATCTCGACGTGCCGGCGCTGATCGTGCCGGATACGCGCATCGGGCTGGGGGAAATTGGTGCCGGCTGGCGCCGCCAGTTCGCGCCGCCGACGGTGGCCGTGACCGGCAGCAACGGCAAGACCACGGTCAAGGAAATGATCGCGGCGATCTTTGCCGCAGCCGTGGGCGAGGACGACCGCCTGGCCACGGGCGGCAACCTGAACAACGACATCGGCCTGCCGCTGACGGTGCTGCGCCTGCGCGCCCACCACAAGCTGGCGGTGCTGGAACTGGGCATGAACCACCCGGGCGAGACGGTCTACCTGGCCGGCATCGCCCAGCCGACCGTGGCCGTGATCACCAACGCCCAGCGCGAGCACCAGGAATTCATGGTCAGCGTGGAAGCGGTGGCCCACGAGCACGCCAGTGCCATCGCCGCATTGCCGGCCGATGGCGTGGCCGTGTTCCCGGTCGATGCCGAAAGCGGCGGCGCCCATGCCGCGATCTGGCGTCAGGCGGCCGGCACGCGTCGCGTGCTGGCGTTCGGCACCGATGCCTCGGCCGATGTGCGGGCCACGGTTTCGCTGGACGATGGCGTGCAGGTGCTGCACGTGACGGCGCCGGGCCAGACGTTCGACCTGCGGTTGCAGTTGCTGGGTGCGCACAACGTGCGCAATGCGCTGGCGGCCACGGCGTGCGCACTGGCGGCCGGCGTGGCGGTGGAGGCGATCCAGCGCGGCATCGCGGGCTTTTCGGCCGTGAAGGGCCGCCTGCAGGTCAAGCACACGCCGGCCGGCACGGTGGTCATCGACGATACGTACAACGCCAATCCTGACTCCATGCGCGCCGCCATCGACGTGCTGGCAGGGTTTGCGGCCCCGCGCGTGCTGGTGCTGGGCGACATGGGCGAAGTGGGCGACCAGGGCCCGGCCTTCCACACGGAGATCGGCGCCTACGCCCGCGAGCGCGGCATCGACACGCTGTGGGCGCTGGGCGACCTGGCCACGCATGCCGCGCAGGCCTACGGCGCCGGCGCGCGTCATTTCGCCGGGGCGGAAGACCTGGTGCGGGCGCTCGGGGAAGACAAGCAGGGCGTGGTGGCCGGTGCGGCCGCCGTGCTGGTGAAGGGATCGCGCTTCATGCGCATGGAACGGATGGTCGAGGCGCTTGTCGCATCACCTTCCGCTCACTAAGAAAGACGAACGATGTTATTGGCACTGGCCCAGTGGCTGCAAAACGATTACAGCTTCCTGCGGGTCGTTAACTACCTGACCTTCCGCGCGGTGATGGCCAACCTCACCGCGCTGGTGATCGGCCTCGGTTTCGGGCCGTGGGTCATCCGTCGCCTGACCGAACTGAAGATCGGCCAGGCCGTGCGTACCATCGGTCCGCAGACGCACCTGGTGAAGTCCGGCACGCCCACCATGGGCGGCGTGCTGGTGCTGATCTCGATCTGCGTGTCGACGCTGCTCTGGTGCGACTGGGGCAACCGCTTCATCTGGGTGGTGCTGCTGGTGACCATCGGCTACGGCGCAGTGGGCTGGGTCGACGACTACCGCAAGGTGGTGTATCGCGACCCGCGCGGCATGTCGAGCCGCGAGAAGTTCTTCTGGCAGACGCTGATCGGCCTGGTGGCCGCCGTGTACCTGGCGTTCTCGGTGACCGAGGCCAGCAACGTGCGGGTCTGGAGCCTGTTCCTGAGCTGGATCGAAGGCGGCATGTTTGCCGACGTGCCGTACAAGACCAACCTGATCGTCCCGTTCTTCAAGGAAATCAGCTACCCGCTGGGCGTGACCGGCTTCATCGTGCTGACGTACCTGGTGATCGTGGGTTCCAGCAACGCGGTGAACCTGACCGACGGCCTGGACGGCCTGGTGATCATGCCCGTGGTCCTGGTCGGCGGCGGCCTGGGCGTGTTCGCCTACGTGATGGGCAACGCGGTCTACAGCAAGTACCTGCTGTTCCCGCATATCCCGGGCGCCGGCGAACTGCTGATTTTCTGTTCCGCGATGGCCGGCTCGGGGCTGGCCTTCCTCTGGTTCAACGCGCACCCGGCGCGCGTGTTCATGGGCGATGTCGGCGCGCTGGCGCTGGGCGGCGCGCTGGGCACCATCGCCGTGATCGTGCGCCAGGAAATCGTGCTGTTCGTGATGGGCGGCATCTTCGTGGTGGAAACGCTGTCGGTGATGCTGCAGGTCACGTGGTTCAAGTTCACGAAGAAGCGCTATGGCGAAGGCCGGCGCCTGTTCCGCATGGCGCCGCTGCATCACCACTTCGAACTGAGCGGCTGGAAGGAAACGCAGGTCACCGTGCGGTTCTGGATCATCACGATGCTGCTGGTGCTGATCGGCCTGTCGACGCTGAAGCTGCGTTGAGGCTGTCCCCTTAGAACTGAAGCTCTCTATATATAGGCAGGAATTCGAAGTGTTCGGCGTGTTGCAGAAACCTCATGTGCTGGTACTTGGCCTCGGCGAATCGGGGCTGGCCATGGCACGCTGGTGCGGCCTGAACGGCTGCCGCGTGCGCGTGGCCGACACACGCGAGGCGCCTGCCAACCTGGCCTTCCTGCAGGCCGAGCTTACTACGGCGCAGTTCGTCGGCGGCCCGTTCGCCGAAAGCCTGCTCGACGATATCGGCCTGGTGGCGATCAGCCCGGGCCTGTCGCCGCTGGAAGCCGATACTAAGGCGCTGCTCGATGCCGCCCAGGCGCGCGGCATCCCGGTCTGGGGCGAGATCGAACTGTTCGCCCAGGCGCTGGGCTACCTGGAAGCCACGTCGGGCTATGCGCCGCGCGTGCTGGCCATCACCGGCACCAATGGCAAGACGACCACCACGGCGCTGACCGGCCGACTGATCGAGCGCGCCGGCAAGACCGTGGGCGTGGCGGGCAATATCAGCCCGTCGGCGCTGGACAAGCTGTCGGCCTGCATCGCCAGCGCCACGCTGCCCGACGTCTGGGTGCTGGAGCTGTCGAGCTTCCAGCTGGAATACACGTTCTCGCTGGCGCCGCATGCGGCGACGGTGCTCAATGTCACGCAGGACCACCTGGACTGGCACGGCAGCATGGAAGCCTATGCCGCCGCCAAGGCGCGCATCTTCGGCCCGGCCGGCAAGGGTTGCGTGCAGGTGCTGAACCGCCAGGACAAGCTGACGCTGGACATGGCCCGCCCCGGCGCGACGCTGGTGACCTTCGGCACCGACCTGCCCGAAGCCGCCGGCAGCTATGGCGTGCTGCGCGACGGCGGCATGCCGTGGCTGACCCTGGCCGAGCCCGATGTGGAGGGCGAACCGGAACAGAAGCCGCGCCGCCGCAAGAAGGACGAAGTGGTCGAGCAAGCCGTGCCGGTGCGTCACAAACGCCTGATGCCGGCCGATGCCCTGCATATCCGCGGCCTGCACAACGCCACCAACGCCATGGCGGCGCTGGCGCTGTGCCGGGCCATCGACCTGCCGTTGAACGCACTGCTGCACGGCCTGCGCGAGTATCGCGGCGAGCCGCACCGCGTGGAGTGGGTGGCGACCATCGACGAGGTCGAGTATTTCGACGACAGCAAGGGCACCAATGTGGGCGCCACGGTGGCCGCGCTGAACGGGCTGGACAAGCGCGTGGTGCTGATCGCCGGCGGCGAAGGCAAGGGGCAGGACTTCTCGCCCCTGGCTGCGCCGGTGACGCAATATGCACGCGCCGTGGTGCTGATCGGCAAGGATGCCGACGCCATCCGCGAGGCGCTGGCCGCCACGGGCACGCAGATCGTTGACGCCGCCACGCTGGAAGAGGCGGTCCAGAAATCGGCGGGCCTGGCTGAATCGGGCGATGTCGTATTGCTGTCGCCAGCCTGTGCCAGCCTCGACATGTTCCGCAATTACGTGCACCGCGCCCAGGTATTCCGCGGCGCGGTGGAAGAACTGGCCCTGTCCCGGGGATCATGCCATGAGCGACTCGCAGGTCAAGCGCAGCGGATTCATCGGCGCCACCATCGGCAATGCCTGGGGTGGGCTGCGTGACGCGGTGTCGGGCGTCAAGCCCACCCGTTCGCGCATGATGGAGTACGACCAGCCCCTGCTGTGGGTGGCCATCGTGCTGCTGACGTTCGGCCTGGTGATGGTCTATTCGGCATCGATCGCGCTGCCCGACTCGCCGCGCTACGCCAATTACCGCGAGGTGCATTTCCTGGTGCGCCACGCGTTCGCGCTGTTTATCGGCCTGTCGGTGGGCCTGGCGGCGTTCCAGGTGCCGGTGAAGGTGTGGGACAAGTACGCGCCCAAGCTGTTCATCATCGCGCTGGTGTTGCTGGTGCTGGTGCTGGTGCCGTTCGTGGGCAAGGGCGTGAACGGCGCGCGGCGCTGGATTCCGCTGGGCGTCATGAACTTCCAGCCGTCGGAACTGATGAAGCTGGCCGTGGTGCTGTACGCGGCCAACTACACGGTGCGCAAGCAGGAATGGATGCAGACCGTCAGCAAGGGCTTCCTGCCGATGGGCGTGGCCGTGGTGGTGGTGGGCATGCTGCTGCTGCTGGAGCCCGACATGGGCGCGTTCCTGGTGATCGCGGCCGTGGCCATGGGCATCCTGTTCCTGGGCGGCATCAACGGCAAGCTGTTCGCGGGGCTGGTGGGCGTGGCTGTTGGCGCGTTCGCGCTGCTGATCACGGCGTCGCCATGGCGCCGCGAGCGGATCTTCGCGTACCTGAATCCGTGGGAAGAGAGCAACGCGCTGGGCAAGGCGTACCAGCTGACGCACTCGCTGATCGCCTTCGGCCGAGGCGAATGGACTGGTGTGGGCCTGGGCGGCAGCATCGAGAAGCTGCACTACCTGCCCGAAGCGCATACCGACTTCATCCTGGCGGTGATCGGCGAGGAATTTGGCTTTATCGGCGTGCTGGTGATGATCGTGCTGTTCTACTGGCTGGTGCGCCGCTGCTTCAACATCGGCCGCACCGCGCTGCAGCTGGACCGTACGTTCGCCGGCCTGGTGGCCAAGGGCATCGGCGTGTGGGTCGGCTGGCAGACCTTCATCAACATGGGCGTGAACCTGGGGCTGCTGCCCACCAAGGGGCTGACGCTGCCGCTGGTGAGCTATGGCGGCTCGGGCATTTTGATGAACTGCGTGGCGCTGGCCATTGTGCTTCGAATTGATTATGAAAATCGAGTGTTGATGCGCGGAGGGAAGGTATGACCTCGCGCACGCTGCTCGTCATGGCTGGCGGCACCGGGGGACATGTGTTCCCGGGGCTGGCGGTCGCGCGTGCGTTGCGCGACGAGGGCTGGCGCGTGGTCTGGCTGGGCAATCGCGCGGGCATGGAAGCCACGCTGGTGCCCAAGCACGACATCCCGATGGAGTATATCCAGTTCGGCGGCCTGCGCGGCAAGGGTCTGGTGACCAAGCTGATGCTGCCGCTGAACCTGCTGCGCGCGTTCTGGCAGAGCATTGGCGCGCTGCGCCGCGTGAAGCCGGACGTGGTGCTGGGCATGGGCGGCTACATCACGTTCCCGGCCGGGATGATGGCGTCGCTGCTGGGCCGGCCGCTGGTGCTGCACGAGCAGAACTCCATCGCCGGACTGGCCAACAAGGTACTGGCCAAGGTGGCGGACCGCGTGCTGTGCGCATTCCCGGACGCGCTGCCGGACAGCGAGTGGACGGGCAACCCGGTGCGCGCCGAACTGGCGGCGATTCCCGACCCGGCGTCGCGCTACGACCATCGCACCGGCCCGCTGCGCATCCTGGTGGTGGGCGGCAGCCTGGGCGCGGCGGCCCTGAACGACGTGGTACCCAAGGCGCTGGCCTTGCTGCCCGAGGCCACGCGGCCGGTGGTCAGGCACCAGGCCGGGGCGAAACAGATCGACCAGCTGCGCGCGAACTATGCGGCGGCGGGCGTGGCCGGCGAGACCGTGCCATTCATCGACGACATGGCGGCGGCCTATGCCGACGCCGACCTGGTCATCTGCCGCGCTGGCGCGATGACGGTTTCGGAAGTGGCGGCCGCCGGGGTGGCCGCGCTGTTCGTGCCGTTCCCGCACGCGGTGGACGACCACCAGACCACCAACGCCGGATTCCTGTCGAAGCAGGGCGCCGCGTTGCTGGTGCAACAGAACGCATTGACCGCGGAGGGCCTGGCGCAAACGATCGCCGGGCTGGACCGCGGCCAGTTGAAGGACATGGCGCGCGCTGCGCGCAGCCTGGCCAAGCCTGAGGCAACCCGGCGTGTCGCCGAGATCTGCCGTCAGATGGCGGGCGAGAAATGAAACGGAAGCAATGAAGCATATCGTCAAGAACATCCACTTCGTAGGCATTGGCGGGGCCGGCATGAGCGGCATCGCCGAGGTCCTGCTGAACCTGGGCTACAAGGTCTCGGGCTCCGACATGGGCAGCAACGCCGCCACGCGGCGCCTGGCCTCGCTGGGCGCCCGCGTGTGCCATGGCCATGACGCGGCCAACGTGGACGGTGCCAACGCCGTGGTGGTGTCCACTGCGGTGACCAACGACAATCCCGAGGTGCTGGCCGCCCGCGCCAGGCGCATTCCCGTGGTGCCGCGCGCCGTGATGCTGGCCGAGCTGATGCGCCTGAAGCAGGGCGTGGCCATCGCCGGCACGCATGGCAAGACCACCACCACGAGCCTGGTGGCGTCGGTGCTGGCCGAAGGCGGGCTCGACCCGACCTTCGTGATCGGCGGCCGGCTGAATTCGGCGGGCGCCAACGCGCGCCTGGGCACTGGCGACTTCATCGTGGCCGAGGCCGACGAATCCGACGCGTCGTTCCTGAACCTGTTCCCGGTGATGGAAGTCATCACCAACATCGACGCCGACCACATGGACACGTACGGGCACGACTTTGCCCGTCTGAAGCAGGCGTTCGTGGAATTTACCCAGCGCCTGCCGTTCTACGGCATCGCCGTGCTGTGCGTGGATGACCCGAACGTGCGCGAGATCATGCCGTTCGTGTCCAAGCCCGTGGTGCGCTACGGGTTTGCCGAGGACGCCCAGATCCGCGCAATCAACGCCCGCGCGGTGGACGGCCAGATGCATTTCACGGTGCTGCGCCAGCTGAACGGCCACGCCGAGCCGCCGCTGGACGTGGTGCTGAACCTGCCCGGCCTGCACAACGTGCAGAACGCGCTGGCCGCCATCGCCATCGCCACCGAGCTGGAGGTGCCCGACGCCGCCATCGTCAAGGCGCTGCGCGAGTTCCACGGCGTGGGCCGCCGCTTCCAGCGCTACGGCGAAGTGGCCACGCCGGACGGCGCGGGCACGTTCACGCTGGTCGACGACTACGGCCACCACCCGGTGGAAATGGCCGCCACGCTGGCCGCCGCGCGCGGGGCGTTCCCGGATCGCCGGCTGGTGCTGGCCTTCCAGCCGCACCGGTTCACGCGGACGCGCGACTGCTTCGAGGATTTCGTGAAGGTGCTTGGCACCGTCGACGCGTTGCTGCTGGCCGAGGTGTATGCGGCCGGCGAAGCGCCCATCGTGGCCGCCGACGGCCGTGCGCTGACCCGCGCGCTGCGGGTGACCAACAAGGTAGAACCCGTTTTTGTGGAACAGATCGAAGACATGCCCCAGTCGATCCTGGATGCCGTGCGACCTGGCGATGTGGTCGTGACCATGGGCGCCGGCACCATCGGCGCCGTGCCGGGACAGCTGGTGTCGCACCAGACCGGAGGTCAGCAATGAGCTTCGTGGCCCATCCCAATATCGATCCGAAGTCGCTGGGCAAGGTTGGCGTGCTGCTGGGCGGCCGCTCGGCCGAGCGGGAAATCTCGCTGATGTCCGGCAACGGCGTGCTTGCCGCGCTGCAGTCGCGCGGCGTGGACGCCCACGCCTTCGACCCGGCGCTGCAGACCGTGGCGGACCTGGCGGCGGCAAAGTTCGACCGCGTCTTCATCGCGCTGCACGGCCGCTACGGCGAGGACGGCACGATGCAGGGCCTGCTGGAACAACTGGGCGTGCCCTACACGGGCAGCGGCGTGCTGGCATCGGCGCTGGCCATGGACAAGCAGGCCACCAAGCGCCTGTGGATGACGCATGGCCTGGCCACGCCGCGCTTTGCGATGCTGTACGCCGATACCGACTTCGACGCCGTGGTGCGGGACCTGGGCCTGCCGCTGATCGTCAAGCCGGCCCGCGAAGGGTCGTCGATCGGCCTGACCAAGGTCACCGAGGCCGGCCAGATGCGCGAGGCGTTCGAGAAGGCGGCGGGGCTGGATGCGGACGTGATTGCCGAGACTTTCATCGATGGTGACGAGCTGACCTGCCCCGTGGTGGGGGAGGGCGCAACGGCCGAAGCGCTGCCCGTTATCAAGATTGTCGCGCCCGAGTCGAACTACGACTATCAAATAAGTACTTTACTGACGTTACCCAATACCTGTGCCCGTCAACTTTGCCGGAAGCGCTGGAGAACGAAGTGCGGGCGCTGGCCGTCGAAGCGTTTCGCGTGCTGGGCTGCCGGGGCTGGGCCCGGGCTGACGTCATGCTGACCCGCGATGGCAAGCCGCATCTGCTGGAAATGAACACGTCGCCGGGCATGACCGGCCATTCGCTGGTGCCGATGGCGGCGCGGGCGGCTGGCATCAGCTACGAGGACTTCGTGATGCAGGTGCTGGCCGCCGCGACGCTGGACCTGCATCCGAACGAGCACTGGAAACCCGAATAACCGCAACAACCAACGGCTGACCGCCCGACCAAACGACCATGTGGCACAACACGCGCCTGCTCAACCTGATCGCCTCAGCGCTTTACGCGCTGGTGGCGCTCATGGCGCTTGGCGCCGGCCTGCTGTGGCTGGCGCAGCGGCCGGTGTTCGCCATCACCCACGTGGAACTGACGTCGCTGGACGGCAGCCAGCTGCGCCATGTGAACGCGCCGAGCGTGCGGGCCAACGCGCTGAACAAGCTGTCGGGCAACTTCTTCACGCTGGACCTGAACGCCGCGCGCCAGGCGTTCGAGTCGGTGCCCTGGGTGCGCCATGCCAGCGTACGGCGCGAATGGCCGAACGGGCTGGCGGTGCAGGTGGAAGAACACGAGGCGCTGGGCACGTGGGGCGGATCGGACAGCGGGCGGCTGATCAACACCTACGGCGAGGTATTCGTGGCCAATACGGCCGAAGCCGAGGAAGACGCGCAGCTGCTGGCGCTGGACGGGCCCCCGGATAGCGAGGAAGACGTGGTCGAGAAGCTGGAGACCATCCGCGAGTGGTTCAAGCCGATCAAGGCCGAACCGCTGTCCGTGGCGCTGTCTGGCCGCTACGCATGGCGCGCGAAGCTGTCCAACGGCACGGTGATCGAGTTCGGGCGCGAGCAGAACGACGAGGACCGGGCCGCCATGGAGGCGCGGGTCAAGCGCTTCGTGGCGTCCTGGCCGCAGTTGACGCAGCAGTGGGGCAAGCAGATCGAGTATGCCGATCTGCGTTATCCCAACGGTTTTGCCATCCGCACGGCCAGCGTGCGCTTCCTGACCGATGCCCAGGCGCAGGCCGCGGCCAAGGCGGCGGCCAAGGCGGCAGCGGGTGCGGCAGGTTCCCAGGCGGCTTCGGCCGGCAACACCAACAACAATCCGACGCGACTCAAGAGTAAGAACGCGGAGAAAACTCGATGAGCAAGGAATACAAGGACCTTCTGGTCGGTCTCGATATCGGCACCTCGAAGGTGGCGGCCGTGGTGGCGGAACTGCGCCCCGACGGCAGCTACGAGGTCATCGGGATGGGCCAGTCAGAGTCCAAGGGTTTGAAGAAGGGGGTCGTGGTCAACATCGAGGCCACCGTGCAGTCGATCCAGCGCGCGCTGGAAGAGGCCGAGCTGATGGCCGACTGCAAGATTGCGGAGGTGTTCACGGGCATTGCCGGCAGCCATATCCGCAGCTTCAATTCCAGCGGCATGGTGGCGATCAAGGACAAGGAGGTCACGCAGACGGACGTGGCCCGCGTGATCGAGACCGCCAAGGCGGTGAACATCCCGACCGACCAGCAGATCCTGCACATCCTGACGCAGGAATTCATCATCGACGGCCAGGAAGACGTGCGCGAGCCCATCGGCATGAGCGGCATCCGCCTGGAAGTGAAGGTGCATATCGTGACGGGCGCGGTCAGCGCGGCGCAGAACATCGTCAAGTGCGTGCGCCGCTGCGGGCTGGAAGTGCACGACCTGATCCTGCAGCCGCTGGCGTCGAGCCTGGCGGTGCTGACCGAGGACGAGAAGGAACTGGGCGTGGTGCTGGTCGACATCGGCGGCGGCACCACCGACATCGCCATCTTCAGCGAAGGCGCGATCCGCCATACGGCCGTGATCCCCATCGCCGGCGACCAGATCACCAACGACATCGCCATGGCGCTGCGCACGCCGACGCCCGATGCCGAGGACATCAAGATGCAGTACGGCATTGCCAAGCAGGCGATTGCCGACCCGGAAGACATGATCGAGGTGCCCGGCGTGGGCGACCGCGGCACGCGCACCCTGAGCCGCCAGGCGCTGGCGGCGGTGATCGAGCCCCGGATCGAGGAACTGTACTCGCTGGTGCACCAGGTGGTGCGCGAGTCGGGCTACGAGGAACTGCTGTCGTCGGGCGTGGTGATCACCGGCGGCACGGCGATGATGCCGGGCATGGTCGAGCTGGGCGAGGACATTTTCCTGAAGCCGGTACGCGTGGGCGTGCCCGAGTATCGCGGCAACCTGCACGAAGTCGTGAAGAGCCCGCGCTATTCGACCGTGATGGGCCTGCTGCAGGAAGGCTGCGTGCAGCGCATGCGCGGGCGCAAGGTGGCGGTGCAGAGCGGCCAGGTCAAGCAGGTGTGGACGCGCATGAAGGAATGGTTTGTCGGCAACTTCTGAGCCGAAAGCGTGTCAGGTTTTTTCAGTGTGACGATCTTGTTGCAGTCAGCCGAACGGATCGTCGCACGTTGAGCAGGTCAAGCAGTTTTGCTGGTTTTATTGGCTAGTAGTTCTTTGATGGTTTCTTGTTCAGAAACCAAGGGTTGCGGCGGGGAGGCTGCAGCGTTTGGGGACTGATTTTTCTCGGAGGCAGTGATGGACTTTGACATGATCGAAACGGAGATTCAGGACGGCACCATCATCAAGGTGGTGGGCGTGGGCGGTGCGGGCGGCAACGCCGTGCAGCACATGATCAGCCGCGGTGTGCAGGGCGTGGAATTCATCTGCATGAACACCGATGCCCAGGCGCTGAAGCGTTCGACCGCTTCGCGCGTGCTGCAGCTTGGCAATTCCGGGCTGGGCGCTGGCGCCAAGCCTGAAGTGGGCCGCAACTGCGCGGAGCAGGCGCGCGAGCAGATCGCCGATTCCCTGCGCGGTGCCCACATGGTCTTCATCACTGCCGGCATGGGCGGCGGTACCGGCACCGGTGCCGCGCCGATCGTGGCGCAGGTGGCCAAGGAAATGGGCATCCTGACCGTGGGCGTGGTCAGCAAGCCGTTCGACTTCGAAGGCGCGCGCCGCGCCAAGGTGGCCGAACATGGCTCGGGCGAGCTGGAATCGTCGGTGGACTCGCTGATCGTTGTGCTCAACGAGAAGCTGTTCGAGGTGATGGGCGACGACGCCGAGATGGACAAGTGCTTCCAGTGCGCCGATGACGTGCTGCACAACGCCGTGGCCGGTATCGCCGAAATCATCAATGTCGACGGTCTGGTGAACGTCGACTTCGAAGACGTGAAGACGGTGATGGGCGAGCAGGGCAAGGCCATGATGGGCACGGCAACCGTGTCCGGCGTGGATCGCGCCCGCCTGGCGGCCGAGCAGGCCGTGGCCAGCCCGCTGCTGGAAGGCGTGGACCTGTCCGGCGCCCGTGGCGTGCTGGTCAACATCACGGCCAGCCGTTCGCTGAAGCTGTCGGAAACGAAGGAAGTCATGAACACGATCCGCAGCTACGCCGCGGAAGACGCGACCGTGATCTTCGGTACGGTGTACGACGATTCGATGAGCGACGCCCTGCGCGTGACCGTGGTGGCCACGGGCCTGGGCCGTTCGGCCAAGAAGCAGCAGCCGATGACGCTGCTGAAGACCGGCACCGACAACATCCCGGTGCAGATGATGGCTGGCCTGACCGCTGCCCCGGCGCACGCTTCGCCGGACTACAGCAACCTGGATACCCCGGCGGTGTGGCGCAGCTCGCGTGAGTCGGCATCGGCCCACGTGGCGGCGCTGCAGGAAAAGGGTGTGGATACGTACGACATCCCGGCCTTCCTGCGCAAGCAGGCGGACTAAGTTGGGAACCGGCAGGGCAGCGGCAGCCGCCGCGCGCCTGGCAGGTTGCCAGAAGTCCGTCACGCATCGCCTGGGCGCTCCCTATCCGCCCGGCGTCTGCCTGGACTGACGCAACACGTCAGCGCGTGTGGCTGCGCCGCGCCGCGCCGCAGTTGTCCGTCGCATCCCGTTGCCGGGCAGGCAGGCCATCGGCCGCCTCCCCGGACTGGTTTCCCGCCCCGGCGGCGGGATGTCTCCGCCCGCGCGGCGCGTTTACCCAACGCGCCGCGTGGCGTTTCTGAAGCCCAGGTATTTCCTGCTGCACCCGCATGCCGCGCCGCTTGGTGGCGGCCGCATCCGCCCCTATGATGCAGGCAGGTTTTTCCGATATAAGCCGGACCCTTACAGGACTGTTCAAGATGATCGCCGTTGGCCAGCGCGTCCCCGACGCCACGTTGTACGAATTCTTCGAAACCGAGACCGGCGGCTGCGCGCTCGGCCCCAACGCCTTCCCGGTGGCTGAACTGGTCAAGGGCAAGAAGATCGTGGTGTTTGGCCTGCCCGGCGCGTTCACCCCGACCTGCTCGGCCAAGCACGTGCCGGGCTTCGTCAAGCTCAACGACCAGCTGCGCGCGGCCGGCGTGGACGAAGTGTGGTGCCATTCGGTCAACGACGCCTTTGTGATGGGCGCCTGGGGCCGCGAGCAGAACACCGAAGGCAAGGTCCGCATGATGGCCGATGGCGCCGCACAGTGGGCCAGGGCGCTGGGCCTGGATCAGGACCTGAGCCAGCGGGGCCTGGGCGTCCGTGCCAAGCGCTATGCCATGGTCATCGACGATGGCGTGGTCACGCACCTGGCCGTCGAGGAACCGGGCGAATTCAAGGCCAGCAGCGCGGAAGCGGTTCTGGAAGCGTTGCGCGCCTGACACGAAGCGTGTCAATGAAAGTGATGTATAAGGCGGACCATTAACACTGCGCAACACCCCGACACAAAGTGGTGCAGCGCAATACATCCAGAAATGGTAGTATCCCGTTATTGGAAATTTCGCCTAATAGCTTTTAATAATAGTTGAGGCCGTCATGCTCAAGCAGCGCACTATCAAATCCGTGGTGAAGACGGTCGGTATCGGTTTGCACTCGGGTCGCAAGGTGACGCTGTCGCTGAGGCCGGCCCCGCCGATGCCGGCATCGTATTCACGCGCGTCGATCTGCCCGAAGCGGTGGAAATTCCCGTGGCCGCCAGCGCCATTGGCGACACCCGCCTGGCGTCGGTGCTGCAGAAGGACGGCGCGCGCGTTTCGACGGTCGAACACCTGATGTCGGCCTGCGCCGGCCTGGGCATCGACAACCTCTACGTCGATGTCGACGCCGAGGAAATCCCGATCATGGACGGCAGCGCGGCTTCGTTTGTATTCCTGCTGCAGTCCGCGGGCATCGAGGAACAGCCGGCCGCCAAGCGTTTCATCCGCGTCAAGAAGGCGGTGGAAGTGCGCGAAGGCGACAAGCTGGCCCGCCTGGAGCCGTTCTTCGGTTTCAAGCTGGCGTTCACGATCGACTTCCGCCATCCGGCGGTGGACAAGACCGGCCAGACTTTCTCGATCGATTTCGGCGACACGAGCTACGTCCGCGAGATTGCCCGCGCCCGCACGTTCGGCTTTGCCCACGAAGTGGAAGCGCTGCGCGAGATGGGCCTGGCCCGTGGCGGCAGCCTGGACAACGCGATCGTGCTCGACGAGCACCGCATGCTGAACAACGAGGAACTGCGTTACGGCGACGAGTTCGTGCGACACAAGATCCTCGATGCCATCGGTGACCTGTACGTGGTGGGCCATCCGCTGATTGGCTCGTACATTGCCCACAAGTCGGGCCATGGCCTGAACAACCAGCTGCTGCGCGCACTGCTGGCCGACCAGGAAGCCTACGAGATCGTGACCTTCGACAAGGTCGAGGAAGCCCCGACGGCCTTCCTGCCGCAGGTGCAGCCCGCTTTCGCCTGATCGTCGTCAGACGGTCCGGCTGGAACGAAATTAAGCCCCGTTCGAAAGAGCGGGGCTTTCTTCTTTGGCATGGCGATCACGCAGGCACCGGCTGCGCGGGTTTGGGTCCCGCAATGGCCAGCACGATGCCCAGCGCGACCCCGAGCACCGCCGCGAACAGGATTTGGGAATCGGGCGGCAGCAGGAAGGTCAGCCCATGGGCGGGGATCCAGAAGAACGGGATCGTTTTCTTGAAGACAAAGCCCCACTGCGTCTGCCAGTCGATTGCCTGCAGATGTTCGGCGACGGCGATCGGCCGGCATAACGCCAGTAGCGATCCGTGATGGCGTGCGATATGCATGTCGGTAATCTTGTGGGCGGTCATCATGACCGGCGAGAAAACCAGGTTCATCAGGATGCTGATCATCAGGGCGCCCGCCAGCTTCAGCATCGTAAATCCGCCAGCCATGGCCGCGACGACGCCCTCGATGCCCAGGTACTCGGCGAAATAGGGTGATCCGACAGCAAAGACCTTGAAGGCCATGCTGATGAACAGGCCGAGCATTCCCCACACCACCATTTTCGGCAGCACGCCGAATCCCTTGCGCAAGTAATGGCCAGTGCGAATGCGCAGCCCGATCACCTCGCCCAGCGTCGCCAGGACGCCGAACTTGATAAACGCCATCACCATGCCGTGCTGTCCGTTGAACGCCTTGTAGGCAGCGAGCCATTCGGGGAAGACAGCAAACGGAACGAGAATCAGGCAGAGCAGCGCGGCAAGCGCCAAATCCTGGATTTCATTGGCGCTCGGCCTGGCTCAGGTAGCGCTCGGTGAGCGCACACCAATATGCGGCAGCCGGCACCAGGCATTTGTCGTTAAAGTCGTAGCCCGGGTGATGCACCATGCAATATCCCGGATCGTCGCCGCTGCCGATCAGCATGTAGCTGCCATTCGGGTTGGCCTCCAGCATGAACGCAAAGTCCTCGCTGCCGGGCAGTTGCGGCGCATCGGTATGTACCTTGTCCAGGCCAAACATTTCCCGCGCAACGTCGGCGGCGAAATCGGTGGCCTGGTCGTCGTTGACGAGCACCGGGCTGCCGTTCACATGCATGACCTCTGCAGTGGCGCCAAAACTCTGGGCCTGCAGTTGGGCCACCTCGCCGATTCTCCTCAGCAGCAGCGTGCGAATGGCCGGATTCAGCGAGCGTACGCTCAGTTTCATCAACGCCTTGCTGTTGATAATGTTTGGCGCCGCCCCGGACTGAATACTGCCGATGGTGATCACCGCCGCTTCAAACGGCGAGACATTGCGCGAAACAATGCTCTGCAGCGCCGTGCCGATATGGCAGGCGACCAGCGTGGCATCGATGGCTTTTTCGGGAATCGCGCCATGGCCCCAACGCCGCTGATCTCGATTTCCAGCGTGTCGGACGACGCCATGAAGGCGCCCTTCCGGAAATAGAACTCGCACTCCTTGAATCCCGGCATGTTATGCATCGCGAAAATGGCATCGCAGGGAAACTGCTCGAATAATCCGTCATGCACCATGACTTTCCCGCCGTAGAGCAATTCCTCGGCCGGCTGGAAAATCAGGTGCAGCGTGCCGTCGAAATTGCGTGTCCTCGCCAGGTATTCCGCTGCGCATAACAGAATGGCGGTATGGCCGTCGTGGCCGCAGCCGTGAAATCGGCCGGCAACAGTGCTGCTCCATGCCTTGCCGCTGTCCTCGGCCATGGGCAAGGCATCCATATCGGCGCGGATACCCAGGCGCTTGGCGCCGTTGCCGACCTTCAATGTGCCGACCACACCGGTTTTGGCCAAACCACGATGCACCTCGTAGCCCCAGCCTTCCAGCATCTCCGCTACCAGGTCACTGGTTCGCGTTTCCTCGAATCCTGTTTCCGGATGCTGGTGAATATGGCGGCGAATCTGGACAAACCTGTCCTCGCTTTGGGCGATGGCGTTCAGAATATGCTGATGCATGGTCCTTCTCCTTTGATCGATGCAAAGGGGCGCGGGTACATCCGGAACCATTCTATGAGCCGCGTGCGCTGATCAAATTGCCCGGCATCATGGTTTCGCCGATCCCGACCCCGACCCTGACGCGCGCCGTCGGTGGCACGTCAGAAACGCGACGAAGTATCAGGATTTGCGAATGCGGTGATGGAAGGATTTCGCCGCTTTAGCGGTGGTGCGCCAGCAATGCCCGGACGGCATCCTTCAGCGGCGAATCCTCGAGGTCGCGCGCCAGCGCGTCCATGCTCTGCAGGCCCACCTGCGGCAGGTTCTGGGTGCGCGGCTTGCGTTCAACGGGGCCGGTGTCCCAGTCGGCGCGCCCGACCTCGGGTTGTACCCGCACACGGATTGCAGTAACCTGCGAGCCTCGTTGTTGCAGCCGGGAAAGCAATGTGGGCACCACTTGCCTGACCCGCGCGGCGGCCGCTCCATGCGCGGCCAGCAACAGCAGCGTCTGCTCCGCCTGCGGGCCACGGTTGTCGGTCTTGATGCCGCCCACCGCAATGCCGCTCCGCAGGGCCGGCGGCAGCAACGCAAAGACTTCCGCTTCCAGTGACGCCAGTTGCCGCGCGGTCTGCATCAGCGCGGAAACGGGCCCGGACTTGGCCAGCCAGTCGTTGAGCGGCTTGGCGTTCGGGGTCTGGTGAGCGTGGTGGGTGAACAAGCGCATGCGCGCATTCTAGCGCGCAATCCTTGCCCGTCCGAGAGCCGGGATGCGATGCCTGCATGCGCGCCGGCGCCTTTTTGGTGCCGTCCTTGGGGATTGGGGAACGGTCATGCAGATCATCGTGCTGCATCCGCGCGAGCCGCGGGTGTTTCGCTTTCAATTGACGCGGGCGCGCGTCGTCCTGTCCGGCCTGGCGCTGTGCGCGCTGGTGGCGGCGGCGTCGTCGGGACTGACCTGGCTGGTCGCCCGCAACACGTCGGCGCCCGAAGTCTCGCGCCAGGCACGCGACAACGCCTACCTGCGCGAAAACCTGGCCGTGATGGCCACCCGGCTGGGCGAGCTGCAGGCGCAGATGGTGCGCCTCGATGCGCTCGGCGAGCGCGTGTCCGGCCTGGCCGGCATCTCCCCGCAGGATTTCGATTTTCGCCATCGCCCGGCGCGCGGCGGCCCGGCGAGTCCGCCCGGCACGGCCCAGTCCAGCGACCTGACCATGCCAGAACTGCGCGACGAACTGGCGCGCCTTGGCCGGCAGGCCGACCATCGCGTGGACTTCTTCGACGTCATCGAAACCGCGTTGATGGACCGCCAGCTGCGCGAACGGCGCCAGCCCAGCGTGCTGCCGGTGGCGTCGGGCTACGACGGCTCGGGCTTCGGCACGCGCATCGATCCCTTTACCGGGCGCCGCTCGCAGCACGATGGTGTGGATTTCGTCGCGCCCACCGGCACGCCCATCGTCGCCGCTGCCGGCGGGGTCGTCGTCGCATCCGAATGGCACCACGAGTACGGCAACATGATCGATATCGACCATGGCAACGGCCTCAAGACGCGCTATGCGCATGCGTCCAAGGTGCTGGTCAAGGCGGGCGACCTGGTCCGGCCGGGGCAGCCGATCGCCCGTGTGGGCAGCACCGGGCGCTCCACCGGCGCGCACCTGCATTTCGAGGTGCATGTGAACGGTACGCCACGCAATCCGGGCAGTTTCCTGACTGCCGCCGCGCCCGCGCCCGTCCAGCCGTCGCTGGCGTCCGCCCCGGCGCCGACCGACCGGACCGCCATCCGCTGATGGCTGCCAACCCTCGTCCGGCGGGGCGGCCGGAACATTGAAGCCGGCGAACCTGTCCCAACCTGCTGCACGGGCTGCCAGTCAGGCGGGCCGGGTCGTTGCACCTGTACAGAATCTGTGCTGGCGACAGGCCCGGTCAGGACATCGGCACATGATAAACTCGGCGTTTTGCGCCAATCTATCCATTCCTCGCGCGGGTTTGGCCGGTCTCGTGCCGGTCTGTCGCGCAGGTGAAAGCACTCGATGATCACGGGCCTTCTCAAGAAAGTCTTCGGCAGCCGCAATGAGCGGCTGATCAAACAATATCGCCGCACGGTCACGCAGATCAACGCGCTCGAGCCGAAGTTCGAGGTGCTTTCGGACGACGAACTGCGTGGCATGACGGAGACGTTCCGCCAGCGCCACGCCGGCGGCGAGTCGCTCGAATCGCTGCTGCCCGAGGCCTTTGCCGTGTGCCGCGAAGCCAGCAAGCGCGTCATGAAGATGCGCCACTTCGACGTGCAGATGATCGGCGGCATGGTGCTGAACGACAACAAGATCGCCGAAATGCGTACCGGCGAAGGCAAGACGCTGACCGCCACGCTGCCCGTCTACCTGAATGCACTGACCGGCAAGGGCGTTCACGTGGTGACGGTGAACGACTACCTGGCCCAGCGCGACGCCGAGTGGATGGGGCGCCTGTACAACTTCCTGGGCCTGTCGGTGGGTGTCAACCTGTCGCAGATGCCGCACGACCAGAAGCAGGTGGCCTACAACGCCGACATCACGTACGGCACGAACAACGAGTTCGGCTTCGACTACCTGCGCGACAACATGGTCTACGACCCGTCGCAGCGCGTGCAGCGCCCGCTGCACTACGCGATCGTCGACGAAGTGGATTCGATCCTGATCGATGAGGCGCGTACGCCACTTATCATTTCTGGCCAGGCCGAGAACCAGACCGACCTGTACCAGCGCATGAACGGCATTCCGAAGCTGCTGGAACGCCAGATCGGCGAGGAAAAGGCCGACGGCACCGGCGTCGAGAAGCCGGGCGACTACTACGTGGACGAGAAGGGCCACCAGGTCTACCTGACCGAGGCCGGCCACGAGAAGGCCGAGCAGATCCTGGCCGCGCAAGGGCTGATTGGCGAGGGCGAATCGCTCTACGCGCCGCAGAACATCACGCTGATGCACCACCTGTACGCGGCCCTGCGCGCGCAGAGCCTGTTCCACCGCGACCAGCATTACGTGGTGCAGAACGACGAGGTGGTGATCGTCGACGAATTCACGGGCCGCCTGATGACGGGCCGCCGCTGGTCCGACGGCCTGCACCAGGCCGTGGAAGCCAAGGAAGGCGTGACGATCCAGCAGGAAAACCAGACGCTGGCCACCATCACCTTCCAGAACTACTTCCGCATGTACGAGAAGCTGGCCGGCATGACCGGCACGGCCGATACGGAAGCGTACGAATTCCAGGAAATCTACGGTCTGGAAGTGGTGGTGATCCCGACCAACCGCCAGGCCCAGCGCAAGGACCTGCAGGACCAGATCTACAAGACGTCGAAGGAACGCTACGACGCCGTGGTGCGCGACATCCGCGACTGCTACGACCGTGGCCAGCCGGTGCTGGTGGGTACGACGTCGATCGAGACGTCCGAGTACCTGTCGGACCTGCTGAACAAGGAAAAGCTGCCCCACCAGGTGCTGAACGCCAAGCAGCACGAGCGCGAAGCGGAGATCGTGGCGCAGGCCGGCCGTCCGAAGATGATCACGATTGCCACGAACATGGCCGGTCGCGGTACCGACATCGTGCTGGGCGGCAACGTGGAAAAGCAGTCGGGCTTCATCGAGGCCGATCCGAACCTGTCGGACGCCGAGAAGGCTGCGAAGATCGAGCAGCTGAAGGGCGAATGGCAGTCGCTGCACGAGCAGGTCAAGGCATCGGGCGGCCTGCATATCGTGGGCACCGAACGCCATGAATCGCGCCGCATCGACAACCAGCTGCGCGGCCGTGCCGGCCGCCAGGGCGACCCGGGCTCGTCGCGCTTCTACCTGTCGCTGGACGACCAGCTGCTGCGCATCTTCGCCGGCGACCGCGTGCGCGCGATCATGGAACGCCTGAAGATGCCCGAAGGCGAGCCGATCGAGGCCGGCATCGTCACGCGCTCGATCGAATCGGCGCAGCGCAAGGTGGAAGGCCGCAACTTCGACATCCGCAAGCAGCTGCTGCAGTACGACGACGTTGCCAACGACCAGCGCAAGGAAATCTACAAGCTCCGTAACGACGTGCTGGAAGCCAAGGACGTCGGCGACATGGTCGGCAACCTGCGCGAAAGCGTGATCGTGGAGATGTTCCGCGACTACGTGCCGGCCGAGAGCATGGAAGAGCAGTGGGACATCGCCGGGCTGGAGCAGCGTCTGCGTGACGACTGGAGCCTGGACGTGCCGCTGGCCAAGACCATCGAGGGCGCGCAGAGCATCGAGGACGAGGAGCTGCTGAACCTGATCCTGAAGACGGCGCGCGAGACCTACGACGCCAAGGTGTCGCAGGTGGGCCGCGACTCGTTCGCCGGCTTCGAGCGCTCGGTCATGCTGCAGAGCATCGACACGCACTGGCGCGAGCACCTGGCCGCGCTGGACCACCTGCGCCAGGGCATCCACCTGCGCGGCTACGCCCAGAAGGATCCCAAGCAGGAATACAAGCGCGAGTCGTTCGAACTGTTCGCCCGCCTGCTGGACGTCATCAAGAACGAAGTCACGCGCGTGGTGTTCAACGTGCAGATCCAGTCGCCGGAGCAGCTGGAGCAGGCTTCCGAGGAAATCGAGGAAGGCCTGTCGCACCTGGCCAACGTGCAGTACAAGCACGATGAATTTGCCGATGGCGGCGAGCCCGTGGAAGAGGCGTCGCCGCGCAGCGGCACGGCCGCTGCCGCAATGGCCGCGATGGGTGGCGACGTGGCGCTGGCCGGCATGCCGAAGGTCGGCCGCAACGACCCCTGCCCGTGCGGATCGGGCAAGAAGTTCAAGCAGTGCCACGGCAAGCTGAGCTGAAGCCGGCCCGCCACTGCCGGTGACGCGCCCCAGCGGCGCGGCATCGACCGAATCCCTGGACATGCCCGCTTGAGCCCGCCGCTCAAGCGGGCATGTTCATCAGGTGCATCACACAATTTGCAGCAAAGGAAACGAACATGCCCGTGAACTTGCCCCTGCCGCAGGCAGAAAACCTGAAATCCGTTGCTGGCGTCGAACTCGGCTGGGCCGAGGGCGGCATCCGCAAGGCCAATCGCAAGGACGTGCTGGTGGTGAAGGTGGCCGAGGGCAGCACGGTGGCGGGCGTCTTCACGCAGAACCGCTTCTGCGCCGCGCCGGTGCAGGTTTGCCGCGAACATCTGGCCGCCGGAGCGGGCATCCGCGCGCTTGTGGTCAATACGGGCAATGCCAACGCGGGCACCGGCGAGCCGGGCCTGGCCGCGGCGCGCGCCACCTGCGACGCGTTGGCGAAGCAGCTCGGCATCGCCGCCAACCAGGTACTGCCGTTCTCGACCGGCGTGATCCTGGAACAGCTGCCTGTCGATCGCCTGACGGCGGCACTGCCGGCGGCCATCGCCAACGCGCGTGCCGACAACTGGCTGGCCGCCGCCGAATCGATCATGACCACCGACACGCAGCCCAAGGCCGCGTCGCGCACGGTGCAGATCGACGGCAAGACCGTGACCCTGTCGGGCATCAGCAAGGGCGCCGGCATGATCCGCCCGAACATGGCGACGATGCTTGGCTTTATTGCCATGGACGCCGCCGTGGACCAGCCGGTGCTGCAAAAGCTGGTGTCGTACGCGGCCGATCACTCGTTCAACAGCATCACGATCGATGGCGATACGTCGACCAACGATTCGTTCGTACTGATCGCCTCGGGCAAGTCGGGCGCCAGCGTGACCAGCGCCGAAGGTCCGGCCTTCGAAGCATTGCGCAACGCGGTGACGGACCTGGCCCAGGAACTGGCGCAGATGATCGTGCGCGATGGCGAAGGCGCCACCAAGCTGATGACGATCCGCGTGGAAGGCGGCAAGGACGTGGCCGAATGCCGCCAGATCGCCTATGCGGTGGCCCATTCGCCGCTGGTCAAGACCGCGTTCTATGCATCGGACCCCAACCTGGGCCGTATCCTGGCCGCCGTCGGCTATGCCGGGGTGAACGACCTGGACGTGAACCGCGTCAACCTGTGGCTGGACGACGTCTGGGTGGCCCGCGATGGCGGCCGCAACGCCGAATATCGTGAGGAAGACGGCCAGCGCGTGATGAAGCAGGCCGAGATCACGGTGCGTATCGCGCTGGGCCGTGGCAATGCCGAGGCCACGGTGTGGACCTGCGACCTGTCGCACGACTACGTGTCGATCAACGCCGACTACCGTTCGTAAATCGTAGAACCTTCAAATTTGTCCTTCGTCTGAGAAGAAGCGCCCCATGTCCGATCTTGCTGCCCGCCTCGACAATTTCCTTTCTCGCCTGGAACAATGGCTGCCGCCCGAGTTGACCGAGGCGGACTGGAAGGAGGCGGTAGCGTTCCGCTGGCGCAAGCGGCAGAGCCTGTTCGGCAACATCGGCTATCTGCAGGCCATTCGCCAGTTGCCGCCGATCCATCTGACCGACCTGAAGAACATCGATCGCCAGAAGGATGCGATCGTGGCCAACTCGCGCCAGTTCGTCAAAGGCCTGCCGGCCAACAACGTGCTGCTGACCGGCGCACGGGGCACCGGCAAGTCGTCGCTGATCAAGGCCATCCTGAACGAATTCGTGAAGGATGGGCTGCGGCTGGTGGAAGTGGACAAGGACGACCTGGGCGACCTGGGCGACATCGTGGAAAAGCTGGCATCGCGCCCGGAGCGCTTTGTGATCTTCTGCGATGACCTGTCGTTCGAGGACGGCGAATCGGGCTACAAGTCGCTGAAGTCGGCGCTCGACGGCTCGGTGGCCGCGCAGTCGGACAACGTGCTGATCTATGCCACGTCGAACCGCCGCCATCTGCTGCCCGAGTACATGAAGGATAACGAGACGTACCAGCACACGTCCGATGGCGAGATCCATCCGGGCGAGGTGGTGGAAGAGAAGATTTCGCTGTCCGAGCGGTTCGGCCTGTGGCTGTCGTTCTACCCGCCAAAGCAGGACGAGTACCTGGCGATCGTCGGACACTGGCTGTCGCACTTCGGCTGCACGCCGGCCGACATCGAGGCGGCGCGCGGCGACGCACTGGTCTGGGCCCTGGAACGCGGTTCGCGCTCGGGCCGGGTGGCCTGGCAGTTCGCGCGCGACTGGGGCGGCAAGCATGGCCAGCCGTTCGTGGCCGACAAGGAATAACGCGGCATGACGGATCAGGCGGAAACCGTGACGACGGCCGACGGGCAGACGCGCAAGGTCACCGAGGTGGCCGTGGGCGTCATGATCCAGCCCGATGGCCGCTTCCTGCTGGCGCAGCGGCCGGCGGGCAAGCCGTACGAGGGCTACTGGGAATTTCCTGGCGGCAAGCTGGAGCCGGGCGAGTCCGTGGAGGATGCGCTGGCGCGTGAACTGCACGAGGAGCTTGGGCTCGACATCCTGCGCAGCGAACGCTGGCACACGCTGGAACATGACTATCCGCACGCCTATGTGCGGCTGTATTTCTGCAAGATTACTGACTGGCGCGGCGAGCCGGTCGGCAGGGAAGGCCAGGCCTTTTCCTGGCAGGCGGTTCCCGTGGACGTGGGGCCGCTGCTACCGGCGACCATCCCGGTCGTCGAATGGCTGGCGGAGGAATCCCGCGCCAGCTGAATGCAGGTAAAGCGTGCCCGGCCACAAGCCGGGCATTTTCGTTAACCATCCAGAAAACGAATCAGGAGGCTCCATGCAACGTGTCGATCGAATCGATGACGCTGTCTCGCTGCCCGAACTGACACTGCGCGGCATCATCCTCGGCGCCCTTATCACGGTGGTATTCACCGCGTCGAATATCTACCTTGGCCTGAAGGTGGGGCTGACGTTCTCGTCGGCCATTCCGGCCGCCGTGATCTCGATGGCCGTGCTGCGGCTTTTCCCGGGCGCCAACATCCTCGAAAACAACATGGTGCAGACGCAGGCGTCGGCGGCGGGCACCTTGTCGTCGATCATCTTCATCCTGCCTGGCCTGGTGATGCTGGGACACTGGCAGGGCTTTCCGTTCTGGCAAACGCTGGCGATCTGCGCGGCCGGCGGCATGCTGGGCGTGATTTTCAGCATTCCGTTACGTCACGCGATGGTCGTGCAGAGTGACCTGCCGTATCCCGAAGGCGTGGCGGCGGCCGAGATCCTGCGCGTGGGCAGTGCCGGGCAGGACGCCACGGGCAAGAAGCAGGCGACCGGCCTGGCCGACCTGATGGCCGGTGGCGTGGCGGCCGGCCTGTTCAGCTTTGCCGCGGGCGGGCTGCGCGTGCTGGCCGAGGGCGCCAACGCCTGGCTGGCTGCGGGCGCGTCGGTGGTGCGGCTGTCGATGGGCTTTTCGCTGGCGCTGGTCGGCGCCGGCTATCTGGTGGGCATCGTCGGCGGGCTGGCCATGCTGCTGGGCCTGGTGCTGACCTGGGGTATCGCGGTGCCATGGCTGACTGCCGTGACGCCGATGCCCGCGGGCGCCACGCTGCAGAGCTTCGGCACATCGATCTGGACCACGCAGGCACGCTTCATCGGTGCGGGCACCATCGGCATCGCGGCCATCTGGACGCTTGGTACGCTGTTCAAGCCGATGGTCGAAGGCGTGCGCGCGTCGATGGGCGCGCTGCGTGGCGGCGCGGCCGGTGCCGGCGGGCAGATGCCGCGCACACAGCGCGACATGCCGGCGGCGTGGATCGGCGTCATCACGCTGGTGCTGCTGGCCGTGCTGGCGGTGACGTTCGGGCATTTCCTGGCGCCGGCGCCGCTCGACAGCAGCGCCACCTGGAAGCTCGTGGCGTGCGCGGTGCTGTTCGCCTTCGTCTTCGGCTTCCTGGTGGCGGCCGCATGCGGCTATATGGCCGGCCTGGTCGGATCGTCGGCCAGCCCGATCTCCGGCATCGGCATCATCGCGGTGATCCTGGTGTCGCTGCTGATCCTGGGCCTGGGCACGCTGGAAGGGCTGCTCGATACGCCCGAGGGCGGCAAGTTCGCGATTGCGCTGGCGATCTTCACCACGTCGGCGGTGGTGGCCGTGGCGTCGATCTCGAACGACAACCTGCAGGATCTGAAGACGGGCTGGCTGGTTGGGGCCACGCCGTGGCGCCAGCAGGTGGCGCTGCTGATCGGCTGCGCGGTGGGAGCGGCGGTAATCCCGCCGGTGCTGGAGCTGCTCTATCACGCGTACGGGTTTGCCGGGGCGCTGCCGCGTGCCGACATGGACCCGAACGCGGCCCTGGCGGCGCCGCAGGCCACGCTGATGACGGCGATCGCCACCGGCATTTTCACGCACCAGCTGAACTGGACCATGATCCTGATCGGCGTCGCGCTGGGCGTGGTGCTGATTGCCATCGACGAAATGCTGCGGCGGCGCGGTGGCGTGGCGCGGCTGCCGGTGCTGGCCGTGGGCATCGGTATCTATCTGCCGCCGACGATCAGCTCGGCGCTGGTGGTGGGGGCGGTACTGTCGTGGTGGCTGCTGCGCACCGAACGCCGCCGGGCCGAGGCGCGTGGCGATGACGTCAAGACCGTACTCGAACACGCCGAACGGCGTGGCACGCTGCTGGCGTCGGGGCTGATCGTCGGGGAAAGCCTGGTTGGCGTGGCGCTGGCCGCGGTGATCGGCCTGTCAGGCAAGGAGGCGCCGCTGGCGCTCGTGGGCGAGGGATTCGCCACCACGGCGCAGTGGCTGGGGCTGGGGGCGTTTATCGCCGTGTGCGTCGGATTCTGCCGAAGGGTGCTGGCGGCGCGCTAGGCGTCCGCATGGCGATGCGGCTTCCTCCCCTGCAATGCGCTGCGACGCGGGCGAGGGGCAGGCCGGAAGATCAGTCTTCCTCGTCCGCCGGCAGGTCCGGCGACGGCGTTTCGTCCGGCTTGCCGCCGATGACGTACTTTTCCGATGCCCATGCACCAAGATCGATCTGCTTGCAGCGATCGGAACAGAACGGGCGGAACTTGTTTTCCGGCACCCAGGCGACATCCTTGCCGCAGGTGGGACACTTGACGACGGCTGGCATCGCTGACTTCAGAAATTACAGAGTTTGAGCAGGAAGGGAATGTCCGCGTCCACCGAACGCGGCCGCATGTCGCCGTCCTGCTGGGTAAAGCGCACCCAGAGCATGTACTTGTTGGCGCTCATCTCGGGGATGAAGGCCAGCAACGATTCGTCCAGGTACACCTGCATCAGCTGGTAGCTGCGGCCGGACAGCATCTGCTGGTAGCTGCCGCCCGTGGCGATGACCTTGCCGCTCTGGCCAGATTCGCGCAGCAGGCGCAGCACGATGGTCGCGCCCATGCGCAGCGACGTCAGCGGCCGGGCCCACTTGAGGATATCGGCGCGGCGGTCTTCGGCGGGGCGATGTTGCCAGGCATAGTAGGCCGGAAGGTCGAACTCGCAGGTGCCGCCGGGAATGATGGCGCGGCTGCGGATGCTGGTGAGCCACTCGTTGTCGGTCAGCAACTGACCGGCCTTGCCAACGGTCTGGCTTAGCGCGGCAATGCCCTGTTCGACTTCGGTGACGACGCTGACCAGCGCGTCCTGGTCGATCTGCGGATTGGAGCGCAGCGGCGCCAGGGCCTGGCGCTGGCGCTCCAGTTCCTTGATCAGGTCGGTCTTGAGATCGGCACGGCCGGCCACGTCGATGATTTCGAAGATCGTGGTGATGGCAACGTGGTGCTGCAGCGGATGTTCCTGCCCGAGGAAATAATCCAGCCGATCGAACAGGTCTTCCAGGCGCAGGAGCGTCCTGATGCGTTCGTTGAAAGGATATTCGTACAGGATCAAGTCGGTATCCGTGCTGCGCGCCGAATGGCGGTTCGTGTCAGGCGAGGGCGCCCGGCGGGTCTGCCGCCGGTTTCTCCGTGCACGCTGGTGGCCCAGTCGTGGCACAGAGGCCGGGAGCCGTCACTCGGCGCATTTTCCCCGGCATGTTTCCAGCGCATTCTATGCGAGTCGGAGCCCGAGGACAAATCGAAAGTTCCCCGGGCATGCCGGGACCGGACGGCGCCCGGTGGCGGGTGATGCCCAGCCGGGCTGGCCCTGGGTCGTCCTAGGCGCTGGGCGGGCTGGCCGACTGTCCGCCGACGGGTCCACCGGACCATCCACGATACAGCGCATCGAGCCGCGCCACCTGCGGCGCGAGTGCCTCGGGCGGGCCATCGTTATCGATCACGTCGTCGGCCACGGCCAGGCGCGCCGCCCGCGTGGCCTGCTTGTGCATGATGGCCAGGACCTGCTCGCGCGTGAACCCGTTGCGGCCC
This sequence comes from Cupriavidus sp. EM10, assembly GCF_018729255.1. Taxonomy (NCBI): domain Bacteria; kingdom Pseudomonadati; phylum Pseudomonadota; class Betaproteobacteria; order Burkholderiales; family Burkholderiaceae; genus Cupriavidus; species Cupriavidus sp. EM10. The sequence goes on along the minus strand of NZ_CP076060.1, from coordinate 3,076,934 downwards.
ATGACCCGTGCCACCTGCGTCTCTTCCTGGCAATCGACCACCAGCACCCGGCCCACGCGCGCGCGCCACGTGCCCGATTCCACGAGCAGCGGCACCACATAGATCAGATAGGGATGCTGGCCGGCCGACCGGATATCGGCCGCGCGGGATTCGGTCAGCTGGCGGATCAGCGGGTGTGTGATGGCTTCGAGCCGGGCTTTGGCCGAGGGGTCGGAAAACACCAGCGCGCGCATCGCGTCGCGGTCCATCGCGCCATCGGACCGCAGGCAGCGCGGGCCGAAGGCTTCCACCAGCGGGGCGATGGCCGCGCCACCGGGCGCGGTGATTTCGTGGGCGAGCAGATCGGTATCGATCAACGCGGCACCGCGCTCGGCAAACATGTCCGCGACGCGGGTCTTGCCGGAGCCGATGCCGCCTGTAAGGCCGATTTCCAGCATGGGGGCAGGCAGGGAAGTCATGGGTGTCATTGGCGAATGGCACCAACGATACCAGCTTTGCGCGCCCGTTTTGCGATGCTAGTGGCGCGCCACCAGGCCCAGCGGCAGCACATCCGGGCCCAGGAACAGCACGATCAGGCCAGCGCCGGCAATGTACGGCCCGTACGGGAACGCGGTATCGCGGCCCTTGCGCTGGACCACCAGCATCAGGCCGCCGATGACAGCACCGACGATCGACGACATCAGAATCAGCGCCGGCAATGCCTGCCAGCCGAACCATGCCCCCAGGGCACCCATGAGCTTGAAGTCGCCATGGCCCATGCCGGCCTGGCCGCGCACCATCGTGAAGATCACGTTGACCGTCCACAGCACCAGGTAGCCGGCGGCGCCGCCGATCACGGCGTCGGCCAGCGGCGCGAACCATCCCTGCAGGTTCAGCAGCAGGCCCAGCCAGAGCAGCGGCAGCGTGATCTGGTCGGGCAGCAGCTGGGTGTCGGCGTCGATCAGGAACAGCGTCACCAGGGCCCAGACCATGGCGATGGCGGCCAGCGCCTGGACGGTCGGGCCGAAATGCCACATCGTCAGCGCGGTCAGGGCACCGGTCACCGCCTCCACAATCGGATAGCGGACGCTGATAGGCGCCTTGCACGATGAACACCTGCCCCGCAGGAACAGGTAGCTGACGACCGGGACGTTTTCCCAGGCCGCGATCTTGTGTCCGCAGTGCGGGCAGGCCGAGCGCGGCACCATGAGGTTGTAGCGCTCAGGGTGCGGCAGGGGCTCGTCGCGGAGTTCGGCGATGTAGTTGGCCTCTTCGTGGTCCATCATCTTCGGCAGGCGATGGATCACGACATTGAGGAAACTGCCCACGAGCAGGCCCAGCAGGCCGGCCGCGACGATCAGGAAAGGCGCCGGCAGCGCCGCCAGCGAATCGAGCGTGGCGGCGCCGGCCGGTCCGAATACTGCATGCATGCGAGATACCTGTTGTTAAACCACCTGGCCAAGCTTGAAGATCGGCAGGTACATGGCCACCACCATGCCACCGATCAGCACACCCAGGATCACGATGATCAGCGGCTCGATCAGGCTCGAAATGGCGGCCACGGCGTCGTCCACCTCACGCTCGTAGAATTCCGCCACCTTCAGCAGCATGTTGTCCAGCGCACCCGATTCCTCGCCGATCTGCGTCATCTGCAGCACCATGTTGTCGAACAGGTGCGTGGCCTGCATGGCGTTGGTCAGGCTGGTACCGATGCGCACCGCTTGTTCGATTTCACGCGTGGCATCGTAATACAGCCAGTTACCGGCCGCGCCACCCACGGATTCCATCGATTCCACCAGGGGGTGCCAGCCGCGAACATTGTCGCCAGCGTGCGGGTCCAGCGCGCGACTACGGCCTTGCGGAACAGGCTGCCGAAAATCGGCATCTTCAGCAGCGCCTTGTCATGCCAGCGCTGGACTTTTCTGATGTCTTGCGGGCCCGGAAGTAGCCAAAGATTGAAAAGATCGGCGCGCCGACGATCAGGTACCAGTACTGGACGAAGAAATCGGACATGCCGATGACCATCTGCGTGGGCGCAGGCAGCGCCGCGCCAAAGCTCGAGAACACGCCCTTGAAGGCCGGGATCACGAACAGCATCAGCACCACGGTCACGGCAAAGGCCACGGTCAGCACGGCGATCGGGTAGATCATGGCCGACTTGATCTGGCTCTTCAGCGCGATGCTCTTTTCCATGTACAGCGACAGGCGCTCGAGCAGCGCATCCAGAATACCGCCCTGTTCACCGGCATCGATCAGGTTGCAGTACAGCGTGTCGAAGTACTTCGGGTGGCGTCGGAACGCCTGGGCCATGCTGCTGCCGGCCTCGATGTCGAAGCGGATGTCGTTCAGCAGCTGGGTGAAGTTCGGGTTGGCGTGGCCGCGCGCAATGATGTCGATCGACTGCAGCAGCGGAATGCCGGCCTTCAGCATGGTCGACAGCTGGCGGGTGAAGTACGCGATGTCCTTCTCGGTAATCTTCTTGCCGCGCGCTGCCTTGCGCTTCTTCATCTTGACGACGGTCAGACCCTGCTTGCGCAGGGTGGCGGTGACCTCCGCCTGGCTCTCGGCCCGCTGCTCGCCCTTGAAGGTCTTGCCCTTGCGGTCCTTGGCCTCCCACTCGAAGATGTACTGCGTGGGCGCCTTCCGCCCTGTCCTGGCCCGCGACGGCGCTGCCGTCCGGGCGCCCGCCGCTGGTGCGCGCGTCGCCATGATTTGACCCCCGAATTAATGCTATTGCTATTGTTTTCAGGCTCCCGCAACCCGATGCGGATGCCCGTTTGCGCGGCCGGCTTTGTGTCATGTACCGTCCCCGGCCGCGCGCCTGGTCAGTATTGCTTGCTTCCGGTGCCAGCTTATCGTGCTAGCTGTTCGTGGTGGCCAGCACTTCCTCCAGCGACGTAATCCCTTGTTTTACCTTCTGCAACCCGGCCTCGCGCAACGACAGCACGCCCTCTTTACGGGCCTGTTCGGCAATCTGCAGGGCTGTGCCGTGCGACAGGATGATCTGCTGCATGGCCTCTGAAATGGGCATGACCTGGTAGATGCCGCAGCGTCCCTTGTAGCCGCTGCCGTTGCAGCGCTCGCAGCCCACCGGGTGGTACGGCTTCCAGCTGCCGTCGATATCGGCATCGGTGAAACCGGCATCGAGCAGCACCTGGGGCGCCAGGTCGCTGGCGCGCTTGCACGAGCAAAGCCGGCGGGCCAGGCGCTGCGCGGTGATCATCAGCACCGACGACGCGATGTTGAACGGCGCCACGCCCATGTTCATCAGGCGCGTCAGCGTGGTGGGCGCATCGTTGGTGTGCAGCGTGGACAGCACCAGGTGGCCCGTCTGGGCGGCCTTGATCGAGATGTCGGCGGTTTCCAGGTCGCGGATTTCGCCGACCATGATGATGTCCGGATCCTGCCGCAGGAACGACTTGAGCACGGCCGCGAAGGTCAGGCCCGCCTTGTCGTTGACGTTCACCTGGTTGATGCCCGGCAGCTGGATTTCCGCCGGGTCCTCGGCCGTGGAGATATTGATGTCGCCCTGGTTCAGCATGTTCAGGAACGTGTACAGGGACACGGTCTTGCCGCTGCCGGTCGGGCCGGTGACCAGCACCATCCCGTACGGGCGCTTGATGACTTCGAGCAGCAGTGCCTTCTGCTGGGGCTCGTAGCCGAGCTGGTCGATATCGAGCTTGTCGGTGGACGAATCCAGGATCCGCATCACGATCTTCTCGCCAAACAGCGTCGGCAGGGTCGAGACCCGGAAGTCGATGGCCTTCTCGATGGTTTCCTTGCTGTCCTTCTCCTTGGGCACGGAGATCAGCAGCTTCATCCGGCCGTCCTGCGGCACGCGCTTTTCGGAGATGTCCAGCCGCGACAGCACCTTGATGCGGGTGGCGATCTTGTCGCGGATGTCCAGCGGCGGCCGGGCAACCTCCTGCAGCACGCCGTCGACGCGGAAGCGGATACGGTAGAAGAATTCGAACGGTTCGAAGTGCAAGTCCGACGCGCCGCGGTTGAAGGCCTCGTTCAGCAGCTTCTGCAGGAAGCGCACCACCGGGGCGTCATCGATCTCGTTGCCCGGCCCACCCTTGCGGGCAGCCGCCGCGGCCGACGGGTCGTACTCGATCATCTTCTGCGCGGTCGGCGTGACCGGCGAGATGTTCTTGAGCGTGCCAAGCGCCTCGCCGGCCGCCCGCACATGCTTCATGAGCTTGTCGTGCTCGACCACGACCGTTTCCACCGGCAGGTTCATCTTCTGCCGGATCGCCTCGACGCCAGCCTGGTTGGCGGGGTCGGACATCGCCACGATCAACCGGTTCTCGCGCCGGCCCAGCGGCAGCAGCCGGTGGGCGTGGAATTCGCGGTTGCCGGCCAGCGCCGGCGGCACGCGGTTGAGGTTGTACTGGGACAGGTCGAGCAGCGGCAGCTGGTATTTGTCGGCGGCAAAGATCGCCACGTCGTGGGCGGACATCGTGCCGCTGCCAATGATCTCGTCGATCAGCTGCGTTTTCTTTTCCCGTGCCGATTGCTCCAGCTGGGCGAGCAGCGCTGGTGCGATCCGCCGGCTCTGGGCAAGCGCAAGACCTAGTGTCATGGCGAAATACGATACAAGGTGCGCAGGCTGCCGAAGGCTGGTCGGAAAACGGCGGGCGGCGCGGTTGACAGCGGCGGGACGGCACAGGGCGCGGGTCCCAGGATCGGGGCAGTTTGCCGCCGGGGTCACTTTTTGTAAAGCTGGCTCGCGTGCGCGTTGGCGTTTGCGCGACACGGCTGCAACCCTACTTGCGCGGGGGGCCGAAACGGAGGTGGCCCGGCACTGTCGGCGGAGAGGGAAAGGCGGGAAAACGGGAAAGGGAGGAGGGAGGCGAAAAACAAAAAAGCCGCACATTGCTGTGCGGCTTTCTGCTGATACCTGTGATGTGCGGCGTGGCCGTGCATCGAAATCTGGTCGGGGTGAGAGGATTCGAACCTCCGGCCTCTACGTCCCGAACGTAGCGCTCTACCAGGCTAAGCTACACCCCGATTTCCGTTGCCGGCTGACAGTACGTCGTCAGCAGCAAAGAACAAAATTCTAGCGACGTTTCCCGGAGTTGGCAAGCACCATCTCAAGAAAAAGTGCCTGTCGCCGTCAGCTTTGCCGCTGCAGCGAGAACGCGCACAGCTCGATCAGCGTGTTCTTGAGCGGCGAATCCGGGAATTGCATGGCGGCCCGCTCGGCGGCTTCGGCCTCGTGGCGGGCGGCCGCGAACGTGACTTCGAGCGCGCCGCTGGCGTGGATGGCCGAGAAGACCGCGTCGAAGTGTTCGGTGCCGCCCTGCACGATGGCGTCGCGCGCCAGTTCCCGCTGCTCGGTGGTGCCGTGCTCCAGCAGGTGCAGCAGCGGCAGCGTGGGCTTGCCTTCGCGCAGGTCGTCGCCGGCGTTCTTGCCCATCTGCTCGGCGCTGGCCGTGTAGTCGAGCATGTCGTCGATCAGCTGGAACGCCGTGCCGATGCGCCGGCCGTACTCGGCGGCGGCTTCTTCCATGGCGGGGTCGGCGCCGGCCAGCACGGCGCCCAGTTGCGCCGAGGCCTCGAACAGCTTGGCCGTCTTGTACCGGATCACCTGCAGGTAGCGCTCCACCGTGACGTCGGGGTCGTGCATGTTCAGCAGTTGCAGCACCTCGCCTTCGGCGATCACATTGGTGGCGTTGGAGAGAATCTCCATGATGCGCATGCTGCCGGCGTCCACCATCATCTGGAAGGCGCGCGAATAGAGGAAGTCGCCCACCAGCACGCTGGCGGCGTTGCCGAAGACGGCGTTGGCCGTCTGCCGGCCACGGCGCAGCTCGGATTCGTCCACCACGTCGTCGTGCAGCAGCGTGGCCGTGTGGATGAACTCCACCACCGCGGCCATTTCGTGGTGGCGATGGCCTTCGTAGCCGAACGCGCGTGCCGACAGCAGCAGGATGACCGGGCGCAGGCGCTTGCCGCCTGCGCTGATGATGTATTCGCCAATCTGCTCGACCAGCGGGACTTCGGACGACAGGCGGCGGCGGATAACGGCGTCAACGGCGCGCATGTCGGCAGCGACCGGGGCAAGCAAGGCAGTGGCGGAAGACTGGGACAAGATGAGATCACCGTTTCGGGAGGGTAGGAGGAACCCATTGCTGGATCCCTCCCCCCTAAGAACCGTACGTGCGAGTTTCCCCGCATACGGCTCAAGCCTCTACAAAATGTATGAGTTACTCAAACACCGGCTTCACTGCGACTCTGCCGTAGTGATGAACCTGGACATGGCAGTCGGGATGTACCAGTACACGATTGCTTAGAGCGTCGGACCCGCCTACTACTCTGGGTTCGATGTGGTGGTCATGCCACCCGGTCTCTTTGCTTATCGCGCTGTGACACACCGCGCACAAGCCTCGCTGGGACATGAACAGCTTTGCCCACTGCTTCCGGTACGCCATGCTTTCTGCCATGCGTTCCTGTCGCAGCGTTTCGCCATACATTTCCTGCGCTGGGTCGAAAGGGTTGTAGTCCCCCCGCACCTTCTTGTGCCTCCGGATAGGCGTACTCGGGATCGAGTACAGTCCTTTCCAGTAGCGTTCGCCAGCCTTGTTCACTTCCGTGGAACCGAACACCCAATTCCGATCATCGATTGATGCGAAATATTTCTTTCGCACCCATTCAACTTTCTTTCTTCGATGTCGCCGTTTTGCCCACCTCCACAGCGCCCTAAATATCAGGTGCTCCATTCGGGTGAACGTCGCCTTCGCAACCACTGGGCTGTGATACTGCGCCCAGCCCCTGAGCATCGGGTTCAGCGTTTGGACTAGGTCCGCCTGCTTTCGCCCGCTGTGAGCACTGATGACCTCCTTGACCTTGCAATAAAACGTTTGTGCGTTCTTCTTGCTCGGTTTGATGAGCAGGGTTCCCGAGTACTTCCGGAAATTCCACCCAAGGAAGTCAAAGCCTTCGGCGATGTTGACGATTCGCGTTTTCTCTGTGGACAGCGAAAGCCCCCTTGTTGCTAGGAACTGTTCCACCCACGGCTTCACTTCGTTTTCTAGGACTTCCGGCGTGTTGCCGGTGATCACGAAGTCATCCGCATACCGTACGACATTCACTTTCAGCTTCTTCGTGTTGGTTACTCCCAGCTTTGCCCGTAGGGACTCGACCAGTTGTTGTTCCAACCCATTCAGTGCCACGTTAGCCAAGGTCGGGGAAATGATGCCCCCTGTGGTGTTCCAGCGTCGGTCGCCTGAAACTGGCCTTGAAATACCACGCCAGCTTTCAGCCACTTCCGCAGGAGTGCTTTGTCCATCGGGACATTGCGCTCCAGCCAGTCGTGACTGATATGGTCGAAACACCCTTTGATATCCGCTTCTAGGATCCATTGGGCCGAAGCCTTTCTGGACAAATTGACGAATAGCTGGGACATGGCATCCGCCGTGGATCGATTGATCCGGAACCCATAGGAGTTCGGATCGCTCGTCCCTTCGGACACTGGTTCCAGCGCCAGCAGATACAACGCCTGCATGGCTCTGTCCAACATGGTCGGGATGCCCAGAGGGCGTTCCTTTCCGTTGGCCTTGGGGATGTAAACCCGCCTTAACGGCAGCGGGCGGTACCCCCGGTGCTTCAACCGCCCGATGGCTTCCCATCGGGCTTCAGGCGATTTCCACTTTTCGCGGTCGACTCCTGCCGTCCGCGCACCTTGGTTCATCGCCACTCGCCTCACCGCCGATGCTTTGGCGGAAAACGAGCGAGTCAGGGATCGTTGCAGGGCTTTCACCCGGCGCCAATCCCCTTCCTGTGTTGCCTTCGCAATTCGAATCTGCATTGCCCGAACATTCCGATCGACGCGGCGCCAATTGATGTCGCCCCATCGTTGCGGGATGCCGGAGGGCGCAGATTCATCCTCTCGGATCAATACTTCCATGCTGCTCTCCTATCTTGAGGACTTCCCCAAATAGCAGAGACAACATGCCCCTTTGGGGGCATGTCACCCCCCAAAGGGAAGAAAATTAAACAAGCGAGTTCAGTCAGCCGTCTTGCGACGAAAGACCAGTTGGAAGTCTGCTCGCTTTCGCGTGGGATGATATTTCAACCCCTATCCGGACCATTACAGCCTGGCGTTCGCTTTCTCCAACCTCCCATACCCGCACAGCCAACAGCGTTCCTTGCGGTTCGCCTGCCTGAGTCAAATTGCACTCCGGCAGCCATACGGGCTTACCACGTTCCCTGCGCATTACACGGCTGGGTTAGGGCCTGCCTCTCCGCCGGTGGTCATATTAGCGACGTGTCCCGAGTTTTGAGCGGGGCATCCGACCACGTACCTTTTGGTTAGTGCCTATCAGCAGCTTTGGCACCGCAATCCTTACGACGTTTATCAGCAGTTCACTACGTTACCCATACCAGCCAGCCCGCACCTTGACCCCTTTGCGGCTAGGAGCCTTTACATCCCGGCCTCACGGCATGGACGCACCCTTACGGGGCAGCGTTGTCAGGAGAGCTTCACACCCCACCGTTACCAGTGACGCATGTCTCCATAGGCTACTGCTAGTCGCATAGCAGGTTCTCTATCGAGGCACCCTCGCGGGTGTACTCGACCGAACCATAACGCGCAGAGCTATACGCTCCGGGAAACCTCACTTCATTACTTCAGTGCCTCCGTGCTGGCAGGCGCTTGACGACAGACGGGCTCTTGTGAGCGCATGGCCTGTGTCCCAAAGAACGTAGCGCCGACCCTATTGGGCCGGTTTAAATGCTATGTAGCGAGCACGCAGCGAAACTGCCGCTGCGTGTCCACCCGCACCCTCCGGGGAGAGCGCGTACTGCAAAGACACCTGCCCAAAGGCAAGCGTCCCCGCCTTTGGGCAATGGCTGGAAATCCATCCAGCAGAAAGCAAGCTGCGTGTTAGCCGATAAGCTGGCCTTCCCACAACACATGGACTCGCTCCAGCCTTGCGGCCGGGCTTGTCAAAGCAATAAATGGTTGAGATTGGACGGTTCAGGCCGAAGCTTTCCCCTTGTCTCAACGAAAGGTCGATGCTCCTTACGTTGGAGCTACCCGGACACGAGTGTGCGTGTCGCACCAAAACCGGAGGATTATATGCGATGCGGATGTGACTATGGCCGTCGCCGGCCCGGGATGGAAGGGATTGTCAGACTGTCCCCCGCGCGGTCATCAGCCGGGGTGCGCACGCATCTATAATGCCGCCATGGACAAGCCCCATGCATCCCGACGGCATGTCCGCCGCACCGCCTGGTGGGTGGCTTTCGCTGCCCTGGCCGGGTTCCTGCTGGCCGACCTGACCTGATTCCCCACGCAAGCCGGGAAGTGCGCCGCCCGCCTCAGCGGGCGCCCGTCAGGCTATCTTCTTGTTTTCTTTGCGCTTTTCCGTAAAACGGTTTATAATTTGCGGTTCTTTCGGTCGCGTTTCTCGCGCGCACCGTCTGCGGCGCACGAAACGGCGCCGGCTCCGGGTCTCCCGGGGCAGCATTCATCGTTTCACTCAACATCGAGAGGTTCGACAATGTACGCGGTCGTAAAAACCGGCGGCAAGCAATACAAGGTTGCTGCTGGCGAAAAACTTAAAGTAGAACAGATACCGGCTGACATTGGCGCAGAAATCACGCTGGACCAGGTGCTCGCAGTGGGCGCTGGCGACCAAATCAAATTTGGTACGCCGCTGGTGAGCGGGGCTTCCGTCAAGGCTACCGTTATCGCCCAGGGTCGTCACGACAAGGTGAAGATCTTCAAGATGCGCCGTCGCAAGCACTACCAGAAGCGTCAGGGCCATCGTCAGAATTACACCGAACTGCGTATCGAAGCCATCGTTGCCTGAGCCCCGGCTCGGAAACAGGTTTCATCGCAATAGGTCAACTGGAGTTAAGACATGGCACAGAAAAAAGGCGGCGGTTCCACGCGGAACGGCCGTGATTCGGAATCGAAGCGTCTGGGCGTGAAGGTGTACGGTGGCCAGGCCATCAACGCCGGCGGCATCATCGTTCGTCAACGCGGCACGCGCGTGCACGCCGGTGACAACGTGGGCGTGGGCAAGGACCACACCCTGTTCGCACTGGTCGACGGCCACGTGCAGTTCGCCGTCAAGGGCGCTGCCAAGAAGCAGCAAGTCAGCGTCGTTCCGGCGGCCTGATAACAGCCTTTGCAGCACGAAAGGCCCCGCAGCACATGCGGGGCTTTTTCATTTGAAAACGCTACCAAAACGATGCTGGCATCGTTGCGCGGCCTTGCCGTACCATTCGTACTGTCACCGGCCCGCACGCCTGTCCAGGGCGATCCTGCCTCGTTCTGGTAGCGTTTTCGGTCAGCCCCGGGCTTGCCGAAATCACCACGGAAAACCAACATGAAGTTCATTGACGAAGCCCGTATCGAGGCGATCGCCGGCAACGGCGGCAACGGAAGCGCTTCAATGCGGCGCGAGAAATTTGTGCCCTTCGGTGGCCCCGACGGCGGTGACGGCGGTCGCGGCGGCAGCGTGTTCGCGCAGGCCGACCGCAATATCAATACGCTGATCGACTTCCGCTACGCCAAGAAGCACGTGGCCCGCAACGGCGAGAACGGCCGTGGCGCCGACTGCTACGGCGCCGGCGGCGAGGACGTCACGCTGCGCATGCCGGTGGGCACGCTGATCACCGACATGGATACCGGCGAAGTCATCGCCGACCTGACCGAGCACGGCCAGCGGGTCTGCCTGGCCGAAGGCGGCATGGGCGGCTGGGGCAACCTGCACTTCAAGTCGAGTACCAACCGCGCGCCGCGCCAGCAGGTCGACGGCAAGCCCGGCGAGCGCCGCATGCTCAAGCTGGAGCTGAAGGTGCTGGCCGACGTGGGCCTGCTGGGCATGCCCAACGCGGGCAAGTCCACGTTCATCTCGCATGTTTCGAACGCCCGCCCGAAGGTGGCGGACTACCCGTTCACCACGCTGCATCCGAACCTGGGCGTGGTCCGTGTGGACCACGAGCAGTCATTCGTGGTGGCGGACATCCCCGGCCTGATCGAAGGCGCCGCCGAAGGTGCCGGCCTGGGCCACCAGTTCCTGCGCCACCTGCAGCGCACCGGGCTGCTGCTGCATATCGTCGATATCGCGCCGTTCGACGAGAACGTCGACCCGGTGGCCGAGGCCAAGGCCATCGTCAACGAACTGAAGAAGTACGACGAAACGCTGTACGAAAAGCCGCGCTGGCTGGTGCTGAACAAGCTGGATGTGGTGCCCGAGGAAGAGCGCGCCACGCGCGTGAAGGACTTCATCAAGCGCTACAAGTGGAAGGGACCGGTGTTCCATATCTCCGCGCTGACCGGGGAAGGGTGCCGCGAGCTGATCTACGCGATCAAGGACCACCTGGCTGCGCTGAAGGCCGAAGAGGCCGCCGCGCTGGCCGAACCCGATATCCGCCTGGATGACCGTCTGCACAACGTCGACCGGGGCGACGAGCAAGCGTAAGCTGTTACACCTTCGCACAATAACCACGGCTCGGAGACACAAACTCGTCATGCAATCGGTCATCGCCCAGGCAAAGCGTATCGTCGTCAAAGTGGGTTCGAGCCTGGTTACCAACGACGGCAAGGGGCTGGACCACGATGCCATCGCGCGCTGGGCGGCCCAGATCGCCAAGCTGCGCGGCACGGGCAAGGAAGTGGTGCTGGTCAGCTCGGGGGCCATTGCCGAAGGCATGCAGCGCCTGGGCTGGGTGCGCCGGCCCAAGGAAATCCACGAACTGCAGGCCGCGGCCGCGGTGGGCCAGATGGGCCTGGCGCAGGTCTACGAGAGCCAGTTTGGCCGCTACGGCATCCGCACGGCACAGGTGCTGCTGACCCACGCCGACCTGGCCGACCGCGAGCGCTATCTCAATGCGCGTTCCACGCTGCTCACGCTGCTGAGCCTGGGCGTGGTGCCGATCATCAACGAAAACGACACCGTGGTCACCGACGAAATCAAGTTTGGCGACAACGACACGCTGGGCGCGCTGGTCACGAACCTGATCGAAGGCGATGCGCTGGTGATCCTGACCGACCAGCGCGGCCTGTACACGGCCGACCCGCGCAAGGACCCGAACGCCGAATTCGTCCACGAGTCGCTGGCCGGTACGCTGGAACTGGAAGCCATGGCGGGCGGCGCGGGCACGTCCATCGGGCGCGGCGGCATGCTGACCAAGATACTGGCGGCCAAGCGCGCCGCCAAATCCGGCGCCCACACCACGATTGCCTCGGGTCGCGAGCAGGATGTGCTGGGCCGTCTGGCGGCAGGCGAGGCGATCGGCACGCAGCTGCTGGCCCCTACCGGCCGGTTGACCGCGCGCAAGCAATGGATGGCCGACCACCTGCAGCTGCGCGGCCGCGTGGTGATCGATGCGGGCGCCGTCGAGAAGCTGACGAGTGGCGGCAAGTCGCTGCTGCCCATCGGCGTGACGGAAGTGCAGGGCGAATTCGCACGCGGCGAAGTGGTGGCCTGCGTTGACAGTGCCGGCCGCGAGGTGGCGCGCGGGATTACCAACTATTCGAGCGCCGAAGCCAGGCTGATCGCGCGCAAGCCGTCGTCGGAAATCGAGACGGTGCTGGGGCATCTGAACGAGCCCGAGCTGATCCATCGGGATAACCTCGTGCTGGTCTGACCGGCGCGGGCCCGGTGGCAAGAAAACGGCGAGACCCATCGCGGGTACTCGCCGTTTTTTGTGCCGGAAGCGCGGTCAGCGGCTGGGCGCGTAGGCCTTCAGGTCGCGGATTATCTGTTCGGGCTTGCCGGCCACGGTGCGGCCTTCGCAGAAGTAGTCGGTGGCCAGCGTGGCCGCGTAGGCATTGCGGGCGCGGGTTTGCATGCGGATCCACAGGTCGCGGTCCTCGCCCAGGTTCGGCACCCAGGCCGTGGCGCCCTTGGGCAGGGTGGCGTAGATGCGGCGCTCGAACGCATCGCAGCGCATGCCTTCGTAGCTGACGTTGCGGCCGCCGCCGGCGCTGGTGATGACCACCGTGTAGCGCACCACGCGGTCCGGGCCGACCGAGATCGACTTTGGATCGACCATGAAGCGGAAGTCCGACGAATCGGCGACCGAGAACCGGATCAGGTCCGCGTCCTGGGCAGGGCCGGCAGTTCCGCCTGCACTTCCTTGAACGGCCGGTCCTCGAACGGATTGATGAAGCCGCTGTCGGACGCCTGCTGTTCTTCCTCGGGCATGCCCTTGCCGGTGGTCTTGCAGCCGGCAAGCGCCAGGCAGGCTGCCGCCAGCAACAGGCCGGAGCGAAGGCTCCGGCCGCTGAAACTAGTCATCCATGACTCCGTTTGTTGGTCGCCGGCTGGTCCGGCGAAAGCGTGGTTTCGGGCGCGACTGGCGCGGTATCGATGGAAGCCGTGGCATCCGCGGCGTGGTCCGCATGGTCGGCGTGGGTTGTGGCGGCTTCCAGGGCAACCGGCCGGGCTTCGTGCTGGCGGGGCGGGCGACCGCCTTCGCCATGCCGGCCGTGTCCCATATGGTGATGCCCATAGGGGCTCAGCGGCACGCGGCCACGGTTCAGGAAGCGCGACAGTTCGGTCAGCGCCAGTTGGTAGACATCGCGCTTGAATTCGATCACGGCGTCCAGCGGTACCCAGTACTCGCTCCAGCGCCAGGCATCGAACTCGGGATGGTCGCTCGCGCGCAGGTGGATGTCGCAATCGCGACACACCATGCGCAGCAGGAACCAGATCTGTTTCTGACCCTTGTAGTGGCCGCGGATCTCGCGGCGAATGAACTTGTCCGGCACCTCATAACGCAGCCAGTCGCGGGTGCGACCGACGATCCTGACGTGCTCCGGAAGCAGGCCGACTTCCTCTTGCAGCTCGCGGAACATGGCCTGTTCCGGCGTCTCGCCGTACTTGATGCCACCTTGCGGAAACTGCCAGGAGTGTTCGCCGATTCGCTTGCCCCAGAAAACCTCGTTACGTGCGTTGATGAGGATGATGCCGACGTTCGGGCGAAAGCCTTCACGATCGAGCATGACTGCACCTCGAATCCTTTAGAATTACGTCGATTATAAGGGATGCGCGCGCATCGGCCCGAGCCCGGGAATGCTGGTTTTCCCGAGCAGATGGGCAGTTTCAGGCGCGTCCACCCGTGAACCGAAAGTCCTTTGCTGCCGTCCGGCGGCGCGGTCGATCCGACCCGCCACGACCAGCCTTACGAGAATCCAACGGATGAAAGCCTCGCATTTCTTCATTTCCACCCTCAAGGAAGCCCCCGCCGACGCGGAAATCGTGTCGCACAAACTGATGATGCGGGCCGGCATGATCAAGAAGCTGGGCGCCGGCATCTACAGCTACATGCCGGTGGGCCTGCGCGTGATCCGCAAGGTGGAGAACATCGTTCGCGAGGAAATGAACCGGGCCGGCGCCGTGGAACTGCTGATGCCGGTCGTCCAGCCGGCCGAGCTGTGGCAGGAAACCGGCCGCTGGGACAAGATGGGCCCCGAGCTGCTGCGCCTGAAAGACCGCCACGAGCGCGATTTCGCGCTGCAGCCGACCTCGGAAGAGGTGGTCACCGACATCGCCCGGGGCGAAATCCGCAGCTACAAGCAGCTGCCGGTGAACTTCTACCAGATCCAGACCAAGTTCCGCGACGAGCGCCGCCCCCGCTTCGGCATCATGCGCGGCCGCGAATTCACGATGAAGGACGCATATTCGTTCGACCGTGACGTCGAGGGTCTGAAAACCTCGTACAAGAGCATGTACGACGCCTACCAGCGGATTTTCACGCGTTTCGGCCTGGAATTCCGCGCCGTGGCGGCCGATAACGGCGCCATCGGCGGCTCCGGATCGCACGAATTCCACGTGATTGCCGACACCGGCGAGGACGCCATCGTCTACTGCCCCACGTCGGACTACGCCGCCAACATGGAGGCCGCCGAGGCGCTGCCGCTGTCGGCCCAGCGCGCCGCGCCGGCCCAAGACCTGGTCAAGACGTCGACGCCGGGCAAGGCCAAGTGCGAGCACGTGGCCGAATTCCTGGGCATGCCGCTGGACCGCACCGTGAAGTCGATCGTGCTGGCCACCGACAGCGACGCCGGCCCCCAGATCTGGCTGCTGCTGATCCGTGGCGACCACGAACTGAACGAGGTCAAGGCATCGAAGGTGCCCGGCCTGGCCGAATTCCGATTCGCCACCGAGACCGAGATCGTCGACACCTTCGGTACGCCGCCGGGCTACCTGGGCCCGATCGGCGCGAAGAAGCCGGTCAAGGTTGTGGCTGACCGTACCGTGGCCAACATGGCCGATTTCTGCTGCGGCGCCAACGAGCGCGACTTCCACTACACCGGCGTGAACTGGGGCCGCGACCTGCCCGAGCCGGTGGTGGCGGACCTGCGCAACGTGGTGGCTGGCGACGCTTCGCCGGACGGCAAGGGCACGCTGGAAATCTGCCGCGGCATCGAAGTGGGCCACGTATTCATGCTTGGCACCCGCTATTCCGAGTCGATGAACGCCGTGTTCCTGGACGAAACCGGCAAGAACCAGCCGATGCAGATGGGTTGCTATGGCATTGGCGTCACACGGATCCTGGGCGCGGCGATCGAGCAGAACTACGACGAGCGCGGCATCATCTGGCCGGCATCGATCGCCCCGTTCGCGGTGGTGGTGTGCCCGGTCGGCTATGACCGCAACGAGGCCGTGAAGGCCGAGGCGGACCGCATCCACGCCGAACTGATGGCAGCCGGGGTCGACGTGATCCTGGACGACCGTGGCGAGCGCCCGGGCGTGATGTTTGCGGACTGGGAACTGATCGGCGTGCCGCACCGCGTGGTGGTGGGCGACCGTGGCCTGAAGGAAGGCAAGGTCGAATACCAGGGCCGCCGCGATGCGCAGGCCACCCAGGTGGCGGTGGCCGACGTGGTGGCGCACGTGCGCAACCTGCTGGCCAGCTAAGCGACGGTCGAAGCGTCATGCGCGCCGCTGGCTTGCCGATGTCCCGCCGCTGGGCTGCCGCCCTGGCCGGCGGCGTGTTTTGTGCTTTTGTATCCACATCGAGTTATGCCGGCGCGCAGAAGGAAGAGGCGCTGGCCGATTCCGTGCGCGGCGCGCTGGCTGCGGCGATTGCCGATAACCGGCCCGTGCGTCCGACCTTCGCGTCCGGCGGCGAGAAGCTGGGCTACCTGAAATGGCTAGGCGAGATGTCGCGCCGGCTGGAAGCGAAGCTGCCCGACCCGCAGACGCGCGTCGAACTGATCGAAACGGTTTACTACGAGGCCAAGCGGGCCGGCCTGGAGCCGTCATTGGTGCTGGGTCTGGTGCAGGTGGAAAGCGGCTTCCGCAAGTACGCCATCAGTTCGGCAGATGCACGCGGGCTGATGCAGGTGATGCCGTTCTGGGTACGTTCGATTGGCGACGGCGACACGCGCAAGCTGTTTCACCTGCAAAGCAACCTGCGCTACGGCTGCACGATCCTGCGCCACTACCTGGATCGCGAGAACGGGGACCTGTTCCTGGCGCTGGGCCGCTACAACGGCAGCCGGGGTCGGCCGGAGTATCCGAACGCGGTGCTCGGCGCCTGGAAGCGCTGGCAATATTCCGAGGCGACGGTCACGATCGCGGGCGATCCCGATGGCACGGCCCCTGCGGCCACGGCGCCGGCCCGCCGCACGCTGCCGCCCGAATCGCCAGCCCGCAACCCGTTTTCGCCGCAGCGGCTGGCCAATCCGTCATGACACGCGAGTCCCGCGCCGGGTATCGCGCCACCTCGCCCGAGCTCGAACTGTGGCTGAAACGCCACATCGAGCAGGGTTTCGATGCCGAATCGCTGGTGCTGTCGATGCTGCGGTCGGGCTACGATGCCACGTTCGCGCGCGATACGGTCAATGCCGCGCTCGGCCATCGGTCGCCGCCCAGGCAGGCGCCCGCGCCCGCCCCGGTGGTGACGCGGCGCGCGCCGGAGCGGCCGGCGGAATCGTCGGCAACGGCCGGGGCCGCAACGAATACGGCGACATCGTCCACGCCGCCCGCCGGCAGCAATGCGTTCCGCCACGAAGGGCGCGAAGTGCCGATCCTGTTCTCGCTGGAGGCGCCGCGCATCCTGCTGCTGCAGAACCTGCTCGACGGCACCGAGTGCGACGCGCTGATCTCGCTGGCGCGCGATCGCCTGCAGCGCTCGCCTGTGGTGAATCCGGACACTGGCGACGAAAACCTGATCGACGCCCGCACCAGCATGGGCGCGATGTTCCAGGTGGGCGAGCACGCGCTGATCCAGCAGATCGAGGCCCGCATTGCCGCCATCACCGGCTTGCCGGTCGAGCATGGCGAAGGGCTGCAGATCCTCAACTACAAGCCCGGCGGCGAGTACCAGCCGCATTTCGACTTCTTCAACCCGCAGCGCCCCGGCGAAGCGCGCCAGCTGCGCGTGGGCGGCCAGCGCGTGGCCACGCTGGTGATCTACCTGAACAGCCCGCCCGCCGGTGGCGCCACGGCGTTCCCGAAGCTTGGCCTGGAGGTGGCGCCGGTCAAGGGCAACGCGGTGTTCTTCCGCTACAAGCAGCCCGATGGCACGCTGGACGACCGCACGCTGCATGCCGGCTTGCCCGTGGAGTCGGGCGAGAAGTGGATCGCCACCAAGTGGCTGCGCGAACATCCGTATCGCAGCAAAGGCTGAGGCGAATCTGACTCGCCTCGGCACCAAAAGCCGGCAGCGCGCCCGCGTGACCGATCCCGTACCGGCACTTTTATCCTAACTGTACCGGTACTGTACCGAACGGTGTCCTTAGACTGAGCGCCTGATCCGATTTTCTGGAGCGCCGTCATGGCTCTGACCCTTCCTTCCGAACTTGCTGCCAGTACTGGCGCCCTGATGGCCTACAGCGCCTTCGTGCTGGTGTCTTCGATCACGCCCGGCCCGAACAACACGATGCTGCTGGCCTCGGGCGTCAATTTCGGTTTGCGCCGGACCGTGCCGCACTTGCTAGGCATCTGCGTCGGCATGGTGATCATGATGGTGATTGTGGGGCTGGGCCTTGGGTCGGTGTTCACGGCGATTCCGTGGACATGGAGCGTGCTGCGCGTGGCGGCCACGGCCTATCTGGTCTGGCTGGCCTGGAAGCTGGCGACGGCCGGCGGCCTGCAGGACCGCGAAGTGGCCAGGCCCATGACATTCCTGCGCGCGGCGGCGTTCCAGTGGGTCAATCCGAAGGCGTGGGTGATGGCGGTTGGGGCCTGCAGCGCCTATGTGCTGCACCCGAACCTGTGGACCAATGCGGCCCTGATGGCGCTGCTGTGCGGGGTGGTGAACCTGCCGAGCATCACCACCTGGGCGGTGTTCGGTGCGGCGTTGCGCCGCTGGCTGGCGAATCCGCGCGTGCTGCGCGTGTTCAATGTGACGATGGCGTTGCTTTTGCTGGCTTCACTCTGGCCCATCCTGGGCGCCCACCCGCACGGGGCGTAGCGCCAGGACGGTAGCCGAAGACCCTCAGACCAGCGCGCGGATGGCGCCGAGGTTGCGCCAGTAGCCCTTGACGTCCATGCCGCAGCCGAAGACGTAGCGGTCGGGCACCTTGAAGCCGCAGAAATCGGGGTGCATCGGCTTGAGCTTGGTCAGCGTCTTCTCGCACAGCACGGCGGCGTGGAATTCCTTGGCGCCCATGTCCATGATGCGCTGGCGGATGGCCGCCATGGTTTCGCCTTCATCCAGAATGTCGTCAAGCACCAGCACCACGCGGTCCTTGACGGATTCGCGCGGCGCCACGCGCCACTGCATCTCGCCGCCCACGGTCTTGTTGTTGTAGCGCGACAGGTGGATGTAGTCGAATTCCAGCGGGAACTGCAGCTTGGGCAGCAGCATGCCGGTGAAGACCACGGCGCCGCCCATCACGGACAGCACCAGCGGAAAGTCGTTGCCCATCTTGTCGGTAATCTCGCTGGCCATGCGGTCCAGCGATTGCTGCACCTCTTCGGCGCTGACGATTTCCTCGGAGCTGGCCCAGAGTTCGCGGGCCTGATCGGCGGTCATCATGATCGGTGTCCTGTTACTTGTCTTTTGCGGGATTCAAACTCGGCGGCGGGTCAGCGGTTGAAGAGGCCCTTCATGCCGCCCTTCATCGCGCCCATCTGGCGCATCATCTTCATCATGCCGCCGCCCTTGAGCTTCTTCATCATGCCCTGCATCTGGTCGAACTGGTTCAGCAGGCGGTTCACTTCCTGAACCGGCACGCCGGCACCGGCCGCGATACGGCGCTTGCGGCTGGCCTTGATCAGCTCGGGCTTGGCGCGCTCGGCGGCCGTCATGCTGTTGATGATGCCTTCCATGCGGCGCACCTGCTTCTCCGCCTGGTCCATGTTGGCGCCCTGCGCCTGCTGCGCGAACTGGGCCGGCAGCTTGTCGACCAGGCTGCCCAGGCCGCCCATCTTCTTCATCTGGCCGATCTGCGCCTTGAAGTCTTCCAGGTCGAAGCCGCCGGTCTTCTTGATCTTCTTGGCCAGCTTCTCGGCCGCTTCCATGTCCACGCCGCGCTGGGCTTCCTCCACCAGCGCGAGGATGTCGCCCATGCCCAGGATCCGCTGGGCCATGCGATCGGCGTAGAACGGCTCCAGGCCGTCCAGCTTTTCACCGACGCCTACAAACTTGATCGGACGGCCGGTAATGTGACGTACCGACAACGCCGCACCGCCGCGTGCATCGCCGTCCAGCTTGGTCAGCACCACGCCGGTCAGCGGCAGGGCGTCGTTGAATGCCTTGGCCGTGTTCACGGCGTCCTGGCCCAGCATGGCGTCGACCACGAACAGCGTCTCGGCGGGCTTCAGTTCGGCGTGCAGCGCGGCGATTTCCTGCATCATCGCCTCGTCGATACCAAGCCGGCCGGCCGTATCGACGATCAGCACGTCGTGGTAGTGCTTGCGGGCCCAGTCCAGCGCCGCGCGGGCAATGTCCACCGGCTTCTGGTCGGGCTGCGACGGGAAGAAGTCCGCGCCCACCTGTTCGGACACGGTCTTGAGCTGGGCGATGGCGGCGGGGCGATACACGTCGCACGACACCGTCAGCACCTTCTTCTTGCGGTTTTCCTTGAGCCACTTGGCCAGCTTGCCCGACGTGGTGGTCTTGCCTGCGCCCTGCAGGCCGGCCATCAGGATCACGGCGGGCGGCTGGACGTTCAGGTTCAGTTCGTTGACCTTGGTGTCGGCCAGCGCTTCGTCGCCGCCGATGACGGCGGTCAGCTCGCGCTGCACCACGCCCACCAGGGCCTGGCCCGGGGTCAGGCTCGAGACCACGTCCTCGCCGAGCGCCTTTTCCCTGACGCGGGCGATAAAGTCACGGACGACCGGCAGCGCCACGTCGGCTTCGAGCATGGCAAGGCGCACTTCGCGCAGCATCTCGGCGGTGTTGGCCTCGGTCAGTCGGGCCTCGCCGCGCATGGTCTTGACGACCCGCGCCAGGCGTTGTGTGAGGTTATCCAGCATGGCAGAAAAGGGGAGGAAATCGGCGTGAATGCGGGGCGCAGCTGGCTCGGGCAGGGCGGTGTGGCGGGAATCCCATCGCCAGAACCACCCGTGATGGCACTAAGGTAAACTGCGCAAATGGCCATTGTACTGTATGCCTTGACGGCAATTCTCTACTGCGGCCTGGCCTTTCATGGCTGGGCGACGCGCAACCCGCAACTGGCGGCAGCCGGCGGGACGACGGTCGGGCCATCCGGACGTCCTGGAGCCGCGGCCACGGCCGTGCTGATGCCATCGCCCACGCCCAACGGCGGGCGCACCGACGGCCAGCCGGCCTGGTGGCATGCGCTGGTGATGGCCGCGCTGGTCAGCCACGGCGTGCTGCTGCACGAGACCATCTTCCCGGCAGACCACATGATGTTCGGGTTTGCCTTCGCGCTGTCGGCCATGCTGTGGCTGGGCGTGGGCATCTACTGGATCGAAAGCTTCTTCTTCTCGCTGGCCGGGCTGGGGCTGATCGTGTTCCCGGTGGCGATGCTGGCCAGCCTGATCCCGCTGGCGTTTCCGGGCGCCCAGATCCTTGGCTACGCGGCGCGGCCGCTGTTCAAGCTGCATTTCGTGATTGCCAACGTGGCCTACGGGCTGTTCACGCTGGCCGCCTTCCATGCCTTCCTGATGCTGCTGGCCGAGCGCCGGCTGCACGGCTTCACGCGGCCTGCGGCGGGCGAGCCCGCGTCCGGGCAATGGCTGGGCCGCTGGCTCGACCTGCTGCCGCCGCTGCTGACACTGGAAAAACTGCTGTTCCGCCTGATTGCCGCCGGCTTCGTGCTGCTGACGCTGACCATCGCGTCGGGATTCCTGTTCTCCGAGCAGCTGTTCGCCCGCGCGTTCCGCGTCGACCACAAGACCGTCTTCGCCATCATCTCGTGGCTGATGTTCGGCGGCATCCTGGTCGGGCGGCGCTTTCGCGGCTGGCGTGGCCGCACGGCGCTGCGCTGGGTCATCGCATCGTTCGGCATCCTGCTGCTGGCCTATGTCGGCAGCCGCTTCGTGATCGAAGTAGTGCTGCACCGGATCACCTGACCGGCATCCATCGTCCCTTTTCCCCTGTATTTCCGATCCATGGCAAGAATCTTCATCCTGCTGGCTGTCGTGCTGGGCGTGCTCTGGTGGTTGCGCCAGCGCGCCAGCGAACGCCAGCAATCCGGGCCGGCGCGGCGCGATGCCGGCGGCGGCCGCGAGGCGGCGAGCCCGGAGGCGTCCCAGCCGATGGTGCAGTGTGCCCAATGCGGCGTGCACCTGCCGCGCACCGACGCCATTGCGTGGCAGGGGCAGCACTACTGCCGCCGCAGCCACCTGCCGGATTCGGCGGGTGAAGGTGGCGGGAGCGGCGCGTGATGCAGCGGGCGTCGGTCTGGTCCCGGCTGAGCGGCTGGCATACGCTGGTCGATCTCTGGCGCCAGCCCGAGCCGCCCGACTTCCACTGGCGCCTGCTGCGCTATTTCTGCTGGACCCGCGCGGCCGTGGCCTTGCTGCTGCTGGGCTATGCGTGGCTGCCGCTGGAGCGTGCCGCCGGCGGCGTGGCCGTGGCCGACCTGGCAGCCAACGCCCGCACGGCGGCTGCCATTCCGGTGGTGGTGCCGTACCTGTGCATCGCGCTGGTGACCCTGCTGGGCACGATCTGGCGGCGGCATTTCCATGTACGCGTGCGGGTGCAGGTCATCGTCGACCTGGCGCTGCTGGCCGCCATCTATATGGTGTTGGGCCGCAGCGGCAATCACGGCGAAGGGCTGGCGATGATCTTCCTGCTGCCGGCGCTGGAGGCCGGGGCGCTCACCAGCCTGATGTTCGCGCTGCTCACCGCCGCCGTGTCGGCCATGCTGGTGATGGCCAATCCGTTCGTCCAGACCCTGCTGGTGCGCCAGGCCGATGCCAACCTGCTGGGCTCGGGGTTGTTCGGGCTGGTGTTCATGATCGCGGCGCTGCTGATGTACATGCTGGCGAACCGCCAGATCGCCCAGGAGCAACTGGCGCTGGCCCGCGAGCAGGAACTGCGCATGCAGCAGCTGGTGAACCGGCTGATGGTGAACGACATGCAGGACGGCGTGATGCTTGTGCGGGCCCACGGCGCGGTGGTGGCCGCCAACCCGGCGGCGTACGTGCTGCTGGGCGTGCAGCCGCACGAGCGTGTCAAGCAGGGGCAGGTGCGGGCCGGCGAGCGCGAAAATGTGCTGTTCGACCTGCGGCGCATCCCGCGCCTGCAGCCGCTGATGGAAATGCTGCGCGACTGGATCCAGCGCAAGGACGACGTGCCGCGCATCCTGCAGTTGCTGCCGCTGCCATCGCGCCCGTCGGCCAGCCGCACGCCGATGCTGCATACCCGGCTGCGCCTGCGCTTCGTGCTGCCCGGGCTGGCGGGGTTGCGCGCCACGCTCAACGGCGTGTCATCGCTGGGCGGCGATACCGTGGGTTTTCAGGACATGTCCGCCGAGGGCGCGGCGCGGCTGCGGCTGGCGATCGCCCAGAACGAGGCCATGGCCTGGAGCCCTGAGGACGAAACCCTGCTGCGCAGCGAAATGCGCGACACGGTGCTGGTCCATATCGAAAGCTGGGAACGGATTGCCGAACAGGTGCAGCAGGAAAAGCTGGCGGCGATGGGCCGGCTGGTGGCCAGCGTGGCGCACCAGATCCGCAATCCGCTGGCCGCGATCAGCCAGGCCAACGAGCTGCTGGCCGATTCGGGCGGCGGCGAGGGTTCGTCGATCGATGCCCGGCTGCTGCGCATCATCAGCGACAACGTGCGGCGGCTGGACCAGGTGGTGTCCGACGTGCTGCAGCTGTCGCGCCGGCCCAAGGCCGGCCATAGCACGGTGGACCTGGGGCAGGCGCTGCCGGAGATCGTCGACCGCTGGCGCCTGGAAATGCGGTCGCGCGCCGGCGCGCGGGCGGAGGTCAACCCCAACGCGGTACGCGTGACCGTGGCGCTGCAGGGGCCGGTGATCTTCGATGCGTCCCAGCTGCAGCAGGTGCTGGGCAATCTGCTGGACAACGCCTGGCGCTATTGCAGCCGGCTGCCGGGATCGATCCGCCTGCTGGCCCATGCGCTGGACCAGCACCACGCCGAGCTGATCGTCTGGAACGACGGGGCCGAAGTCACGCGCGAGCAGCAGCGCAGCCTGTTCGAGCCGTTTTTCACCAGCAACCCGCAGGGCACCGGGCTGGGGCTGTTCATGGCCCGGGAGCTGTGCGGGGCGAACGACGCGCAGGTGCGCTACGGCGCGATCGTGCTCGATGCGTTGCTGGATCGCACCGGGATGCTGGCCGGCGGGGCTCGCGATACACTGCCGGCCAAGGCCTTCGTGCTGACGATGCGTATCGAGACCCCGGACGTGGTCGACGCGGCCATCGCCGGCTAGTTCGCATCGCACAACGCATCGCACAACAACAACCGGACCCTCCATCGTCATGCCAGCCAGACCGCCCGCCCCCGCCCCGATCCTTGTTATCGACGACGAGGCCGACCTGCGCGAGCTGCTGGACATTTCGCTGCGCCGCATGGGCCATGACGTGGTGATGGCCGGTTCGCTGGCCGAGGCGCGCCTGCGCCTGGCCGAACGCCGCTACAGCCTGGTGCTGACCGACATGCGCCTGGGCGACGGGCTGGGCATCGAGATCGTGCGCCAGCTGTCGGCATCGCCCGAGCGCACCCCGGTGGCGGTGATCACGGCCTACGGCAGCGCCGACAATGCCGTGGATGCGCTGAAGGCGGGCGCCTTCGACTACATCGCCAAGCCGGTGTCGCTGGAGCAACTGCGCACGCTGATCCTGAACGCGCTGGGCCGCCAGCATCGCGCGCCGGCCGACGGCGGCAGCCAGGCGGCCGAGTCGTCGGAACTGGCCGACCGCGCCGCGCAGCTTTTGCCCGGCGTGTCGGCGGCGGTCAGCGAGGTACGGCGTTCGCTGTCGCGGCTGGCGCGCAGCATGGCGCCGGTGGTGATCAGTGGGGAATCGGGCAGCGGCAAGGAACGCGCCGCGCGCGCCATTCACGCCATCAGCGCCCGTTCGGCGCATCCGTTCGTGGCGGTGAACTGCGGCGCGATTCCTGAAACGCTGATGGAATCGGAATTCTTCGGCTATGTGAAGGGCGCCTTTACCGGGGCCGACGCCGAGCGCGGCGGCTTCTTCCAGGCCGCCCACGGCGGCACGCTGCTGCTGGACGAGGTAGCCGACCTGCCGCTGGCAATGCAGGTCAAGCTGCTGCGCGCGCTGCAGGAACGCCGCGTGCGCAAGATCGGCGCCAGCAAGGAAGACAGCGTCGATGTGCGCGTGATGTGCGCCAGCCACAAGGATCTGGCGGCGATGGTGGCGGCCGGGTCGTTCCGGCAGGACTTGTACTACCGGCTCAACGTGCTGGAACTGCGCATGCCCACGCTGCGCGAGCGTGGCGAGGACGTACCGGTGCTGGCCCACGCCATCCTGGAACACATGGCCAGCCGCTATGGCGACGCGCATCCCAAGCGGCTGTCGCGCGCCGCGCTGGAACGGCTGATGGCCTACCCGTTTCCGGGCAATGTGCGGGAGCTGGAAAACCTGCTGGAGCGCGCCTACGCGTTTGCCGAGACCGACGAGATTGCCGTGGCCGACCTGGGCCCGCTGGACGCCGGCATGGAGCGCGCCAGCCTGCTGCAGTCGGGCATGGCCCCGATGCCGGTGGGCGCACCCGTGGCCGCACCGGCCGGCTATCACGCCTGGGGCAGCCCGACGCCCTGGGTGGCGGCCGATGCATCGCAAGGTGCCCTGGCTGACCTGGCCGCCGGGGTGGCGGGGCAGGGGCGGGCGGGCAGCGCGAGGAAGACGGCGCCAGCGATCCGCTGGGCGCGGCGCTGGCCGACCTGGATTTCCCGATCGACCTGCCCGCGCGGCTGGAAGCCGTGGAGCGCGAGCTGATCCTGCGCGCGCTGCGCCAGACCGGATTCAACCGTACCGCCGCCGCGCCGCTGCTGGGGCTGAATTTCCGCCAGTTGCGCTACCGCATCCAGCAACTGGGCATTCGCGACGAACGCGATGGCCGGGACGGCCGCGACGATACCGCCGATGGCGAATCGCTGGCCGAAGGCGAGGGGCGTGATGCCTGACTCCGGCGGCTCGCACGACTTCATGCCCGATGCTGAAGGGTGGGTGCCCGCCGCCCGCCGCGTGCCGTCGCCGAATTTCGATGCACGGCCCGACGGCGCGCCGCTCGACGTGGTGGTCATCCACAACATCAGCCTGCCGCCCGGCCAGTTCGGCACGGGCGATATCGAGGCGTTCTTCCAGAACCGGCTGGATGCATCGCGCCATCCGTTCTTCGAGACGATCCGCGATGTGCGCGTGTCGGCCCATTTCCTGATTGCCCGGGACGGCGAGCTGGTGCAGTTCGTGGCGTGCACGCAGCGCGCGTGGCATGCGGGGCAGTCCGAGTACTGCGGGCGGCAGCGCTGCAACGACTTTTCCATCGGCATCGAGATCGAGGGTGCCGACGACCAGCCGTTCACGCTGGCCCAGTACGACACCGCAGCCGCGCTGGTGGCCGCGCTGCGCGCCGCGTACCCGATCCAGGGCATCGCTGGCCACAGCGACATCGCGCCCGGACGCAAGACCGATCCGGGTCCGCATTTCGACTGGTCCCGCTTTGCGACGCTGGCCGGCGTGCCCCTCGCGCTGCTGCCGTATCGGCACGAATGATCCAACCCTGAGTAGGGAATCCACTGTGTTGCGCGGACGCCGCAAATCGCGGGCCGCGCTGGAAACGTTGCATGTGGCGCCGGCAAAACCCCACGCCACGCAGGCTGTCATCGCCCCGAAAATACCTGTGCAGTTACGTCTACGCCGCTTCATTTCGGCGCAATGGCGGCTACAATCGCGCCCCCGGCGGTGCCACGCGCGCCCCATCGTGGGTCACCTATCGGTGATCCATTCCCATTAAAAATTTTAGAAGTTTTGTGCGCCACCGAACGTGACGCCGCGAAGCCTTGAGGCAGCGCGCTTTGCGGGAATGTGGCGCTGCCGCACCGGCATGGCTTAACCCCGAGCCGCACTTGTCAAGACTGGTCATGCGGTCTCTTTTCACTATACTTAGGCCCAGTTTTGAACGGCACCACAACATCTAGTGGTGCCGCCGGGGAGCCGGCCCGGAAGTGCAGCAAACGTCGCGGTATCTTGCGACATTTACTGCAGATTGGTTAGCGGGGCCGGAGCAGTACCGAAAGTCCCTAGCAAAGTGTCCACACGAGCAGTTTGGTTCGCATCTGGCAGCGCCTGAATCAATTGTCTTATAGAGCACATTTTGCTAGGGACTTTGTCGTCTCAGTAGAAGAACTACACAAATTCATTTCAGGGTTCATACCGGAGTTTCCTCATGCAAACGGCCCAAAACGAACAACAAACCACCGGCGTGACTGGCGCAACCGGCATCGGTGGCGCAGCAGCCGGTAGCTCGCAGCAGAGCCCTGCCGCCGCAGGCGTTTCGTATCAGGACTACAAGGTGATCCGCCGCAATGGCGGCGTGGTGGCCTTCGAGCCCAACAAGATTGCCGTGGCAGTGACCAAGGCCTTCCTGGCCGTCAACGGTGGCCAGGGTGCGGCATCGGCCCGCGTGCGCGAGCTGGTGGAGCAACTGACGCAGTCCGTGGTGCGCGCGCTGGTACGCAGCCGCCCGAACGGCGGCACCTTCCATATCGAGGACGTGCAGGATCACGTGGAACTGGCGCTGATGCGCTCGGGCGAGCATGAGGTGGCCCGCGCCTACGTGCTGTACCGCGAAAAGCGCACGCAGGAGCGTGCCCAGGCCAACGCGCAGGCCGTGGCCCGCGTGCAGGAAGCCGGCGTGTCGGTCAACGTGACCGACAACGGCGCCGTGCGCCCGCTGGACCTGGTGGCGCTGCACGCGCTGATCGACAACGCCTGCAGCGGCCTGGGCAATGCCGTCAGCGCCGAGCCGATCCTGAAGGAAACGCTCAAGAACCTGTACGACGGCGTGCCGATGACGCAGGTCTACGACTCGGCCATCCTGGCCGCGCGTACGCTGATCGAGAAGGACCCGGCCTACAGCCAGGTGACCGCCCGTATCCTGCTGCACACGATCCGCAAGGAAATCCTGGGCACCGAAGTGACCCAGACCGAAATGTCGACGAAGTACGCCGAGTACTTCCCGAAGTTCATCGCCCGCGGCATCGAAGCCGAGCTGCTGGACGAAAAGCTGGCCACGTACGACCTGGCCCGCCTGGGCGCCGCGCTGGACGCCTCGCGCGACTTCCAGTTCAACTACCTGGGCCTGCAGACGCTGTACGACCGCTACTTCCTGCACGTTGACGAAGTGCGCATCGAAATGCCGCAGGCGTTCTTCATGCGCGTGGCCATGGGCCTGGCGCTGGAAGAGAAGGACCGCGAAGCCCGCGCCATCGAGTTCTACCAGCTGCTGTCGTCGTTCGACTTCATGTCGTCCACGCCAACGCTGTTCAACTCGGGCACGCGCCGCTCGCAGCTGTCGTCGTGCTACCTGACCACGGTGTCGGACGACCTGGAAGGCATCTACGAAGCCCTGAAGGAAAACGCGCTGCTGTCGAAGTTCGCAGGCGGCCTGGGCAACGACTGGACCAACGTGCGCGCGCTCGGCTCCCACATCAAGGGCACCAACGGCAAGTCGCAAGGCGTGGTGCCGTTCCTGAAGGTGGTCAACGACACGGCCGTGGCCGTGAACCAGGGCGGCAAGCGCAAGGGCGCGGTCTGCGCCTACCTGGAGACGTGGCACCTGGACATCGAGGAATTCCTGGAACTGCGCAAGAACACCGGCGACGACCGCCGCCGCACCCACGACATGAACACGGCCAACTGGATTCCGGACCTGTTCATGAAGCGCGTGATGGAAAACGGCGAATGGACGCTGTTCTCGCCGGCCAGCTGCCCGGACCTGCACGACAAGGTCGGCAAGGCATTCGAGCAGGCCTACCTGGGCTACGAAGCCAAGGCTGCCAGCGGCGAACTGAAGCTGTTCAAGAAGGTGCCGGCCATGCAGCTGTGGCGCAAGATGCTGGGCATGCTGTTCGAAACCGGCCATCCGTGGATCACGTTCAAGGACCCGTGCAACATCCGCAGCCCGCAGCAGCACGTGGGCGTGGTGCATAGCTCGAACCTGTGCACGGAAATCACGCTGAACACGAACGAAAGCGAAATCGCCGTGTGCAACCTGGGTTCGGTGAACCTGGTGGCCCACCTGAAGCAGCAGGCCGACGGCACGCACGTGCTGGACCACGCCAAGCTGCAGAAGACCATCCGCACCGCGATGCGCATGCTCGACAACGTGATCGACATCAACTACTACGCGGTGGAGAAGGCGCGCAATTCGAACCTGCGCCACCGTCCGGTGGGCATGGGCATCATGGGCTTCCAGGATTGCCTGCACGTGCTGCGCACGCCGTACGCCAGCGACGCCGCGGTGAAGTTTGCCGACACGTCGATGGAAGCGGTCTGCTACTACGCGTACCACGCATCGACCGAACTGGCCGAAGAACGCGGCCGCTACAGCACGTACCAGGGTTCGCTGTGGGACCGTGGCATCCTGCCGCAGGATTCGCTGAAGCTGCTGGCCGACGAGCGCGGCGGCTACCTGGACGTGGATCTGTCGTCGACGATGGACTGGGACAGCCTGCGCGCCCGCATCAAGCAGCACGGCATGCGCAACTCGAACTGCATCGCGATCGCCCCGACCGCGACCATTTCGAACATCATCGGCGTCTCTGCCTGCATCGAGCCGACGTTCCAGAACCTGTACGTGAAGTCGAACCTGTCGGGCGAATTCACGGTGGTGAACGACTACCTGGTGCGTGACCTGAAGGATCGCGGCCTGTGGGACGAGGTGATGGTTGCCGACCTGAAGTACTTCGACGGTTCGCTGGCCCGCATCGACCGCATCCCGCAAGACCTGCGCGACGTCTACGCCACGGCCTTCGAAGTGGAGCCGACGTGGCTGGTGGAGGCCGCAAGCCGCCGCCAGAAGTGGATCGACCAGGCCCAGTCGCTGAACATCTACATGGCCGGTGCATCGGGCAAGAAGCTGGACGACACGTACAAGCTTGCCTGGCTGCGCGGCCTGAAGACGACGTACTACCTGCGCACCATCGCCGCCACGCACGTGGAGAAGTCCACGGTGACGCGCGGTTCGCTGAACGCGGTGTCGTCGGGTGCCGACAGCCAGTCGGCCATCGATGCGGCCGCATCGGCAGCCCCGGCCATGCCGGAAGCCGAAGGCGCGGTCTGCACGATGCGTCCGGGCGACCCCGGCTTCGAAGAATGCGAAGCCTGCCAGTAACTTATTGAATTGCCCCTGGTCTGCTCCCCTCTCCCGCGAGGCGGGAGAGGGGCCGGGGGAGAGGGCCAGCGTCACCAGCTGCGACGACGTAGCCAAGAGCCGCCCTGATCGAATCATTGGAGAAAACAACATGCTGAGCTGGGACGACGACGTTCAAGCCACGCCGCAAGCTGCACCGCAGCCTGCCCTGCAACCCGCCGTGCCGTCCGCCACGGTCGACCAGCAAGGCGTACTGCCGCCGGCCGCCACCGCGCCGTCGGGCATCCTTGGCAACAACCCGAACGCCGCCGCCGCCCAGAGCACGCGCCGCGTGAACGCCGCCGACAAGCGCGTGATCAACGGCGCCACCGACGTGAACCAGCTGGTGCCGTTCAAGTACAAGTGGGCGTGGGAAAAGTACCTGGCGGGCTGCGCCAACCACTGGATGCCGCAGGAAATCAACATGTCGCGCGACATCGCCCTGTGGAAGGACCCGAACGGCCTGACCGAGGACGAGCGCCGCATCATCAAGCGCAACCTGGGCTTCTTCGTGACGGCCGATTCGCTGGCCGCCAACAACATCGTGCTGGGCACCTACCGCCAGATCACGGCGCCGGAATGCCGCCAGTACCTGCTGCGCCAGGCCTTCGAAGAGGCCATCCACACGCACGCGTACCAGTACATCGTGGAATCGCTGGGCCTGAACGAGGCCGAGATCTTCAACGCGTACCATGAAGTGCAGTCGATCCGCGACAAGGACGAGTTCCTGATCCCGTTCATCGACACGCTGACCGATCCGTCGTTCAAGACCGGCACGCCCGAGAACGACCAGAAGCTGCTGAAGAGCCTGATCGTGTTCGCCTGCATCATGGAAGGCCTGTTCTTCTACGTGGGCTTCACGCAGATCCTGGCCATGGGCCGCCAGAACAAGATGACCGGTGCCGCCGAGCAGTACCAGTACATCCTGCGCGACGAATCGCTGCACTGCAACTTTGGCATCGACCTGATCAACCAGATCAAGCTCGAGAACCCGCACCTGTGGACGGCAGAGTTCAAGGCCGAGATCACCGAGCTGTTCAAGAAGGCCGTGGACCTGGAATACCGCTACGCCGAGGACACCATGCCGCGCGGCGTGCTGGGCCTGAACGCGCCGATGTTCAAGGGCTACCTGCGCTACATCTGCAACCGCCGCTGCCAGCAGATCGGCCTGGAGCAGCTGTTCCCGAACGAGGAAAACCCGTTCCCGTGGATGAGCGAGATGATCGACCTGAAGAAGGAACGCAACTTCTTTGAAACGCGCGTGATCGAGTACCAGACCGGCGGCGCGCTGTCGTGGGACTGATCGCGAGCCCTGCGAACCATCGATTGAAGGGTCGGCTGCACAGCGGTAACTACATGTATTGAACAGTCCACGCAGCCAGGACGGGTGAGGAACGGCCATCGGGTGAAAGCCCGGTGGCCGTTTCTCTTTGGCGGGCGGGATGGCGAGTTGGCCAGAAAACTGTGCGATCGTAGAGTTTCTACATCGAAGTCGGCCATTGATGCTGAAAAACTCGTCAATCGCACAGTTTTTCTTGAAACTTGGCCCGGTTTCAATAAAATCTCTTCGAGCGGCGAGTTTTTTGATCGCCATCGAGTTTGAACTCCAAAAACTCCACACTCGAAGAGTTTTTCCGGATATCGCCATGAAGCATCAACTTCATCATTCCTCCGACGTGGGCGGCATCATCCGCGCCGCCCGCAAGGTGCAGGGCCTGCGCCAGGACGATGCCGCCGGCAGCATAGGTGTCAGCGAGTCGTTCATGGTGAAGGCCGAGCGGGGCGCGGACACCATGCAGTGGGGCAAGCTCTTTCAGATTCTGGAGGGGCTGGGCGTCCGGATTACTGTCGACATTCCCGATGCAAGCCCCGAACTGTTGAGCGAGCAGCTGGACAAGGCGTCGCATCGGTCCGCCTCGTTTCGCCGGCGTACGGCCGAGCGTGCCGATGTCGAGAGCGATGCAGAAAACAGGCCGGTATCGCCGGACAAGGCGAGAAACAAGCGGGGTGCCGAATGAGCGAGCGCAAATTGCTGGCGTCGATCGACACGGAGGTCGTCGGCACGCTGCACGAAGACCAGAACCTCTGGGCATTCGAGTATGCGGACACCTGGCTGGCCGATGCGTCGCGGTTCGCACTAAGCCCGCATTTGCCGCTGCAGGCCGGCCGGCGCGCTGACGGCGCAACCGAGCGCGCCGTGCAGTGGTACTTCGATAATCTTTTGCCGGAGGAGGGCGCGCGCGCCTTGCTGGCGCGTGATGCCGGCCTGCGGGACATCCACGACGCCTTTGGCTTGCTCGAATTCTACGGGCGAGAGTCAGCGGGTTCCGTCACCCTGCGAAGGCCTGAAGATGATCCAACCGTCGACGACCGGCTGCGGCTGCTGACGGACGCGGAACTTGACCGCCGCATTCGCGAGCTTCCGCGCGTCCCGCTGACGCACGATGCTCCGAAAAAGATGTCGCTGGCGGGCGCGCAGCACAAGCTTGCCGTGGTATTGCAGGACGGCCAGCTATTCGAGCCCGCCGGCCAGGCCGTGTCGACCAGCATCCTGAAGCCCGAGCACCCCCAGTCCGACAGCTATCCGTGTTCGGTCATCAACGAGTGGTTTGTCATGCAGCTTGCCCGCCGTGTCGGGCTGGATGTACCGCCTGTGGAGCGCCGCTACGTGCCGGCGCCGGTGTACCTGATCGCGCGCTTCGACCGCGTGCGGCAGAACGGGGCGACCACGCGACTGCATGCCATCGACGGCTGCCAGATGCTCAACCTGGCGCCCACGATGAAATATTCAGCCTGGTCGCTGGAATCGCTGCTGGCTTTGGCCAACGCCTGCCGCGTGCCAGCTGCAGCCCGGCTAAGAATCTACCGCTGGCTGCTGTTCTGCATCCTCGTGGGCAACGGTGATTCGCATCTCAAGAACCTGAGCTTTCTCGTGGTTCGCGATGGCATTTCGCTGGCGCCACACTATGACCTGTTGTGCGACAGCGTCTATGAAACACGTGCCTACAGCCCCAAGGAGCGCTGGCCGGATCTGGTCGAGTTCACAAGCCCGATACTGGGGGTGCTGCGCTACGCGGACTTCAAGCGCGCGCTGTTGCTTGAGGCCGGGCGGGTACTTGGTCTGACTCGCCAGACCGCCACACGGCAGCTGGACGAAATGATCCGGTTGCTGCCGGCACAGGCTGATGCGCTGCTTGCAGCCACCATCGGCGAGAACGTGGCCATGGCGGAAGACCGTCCCGAGCTGCGCGCCACCTTTGCAGCCGAAGTCCGCCTGCTCCGGGCAATCCGGCATGTCGTGATCGAAGAAACCGTGTCCCGTTTCGTCGCCTGAAAAGGCGGGCGCCGAACGGAACTCAGTCGTCGAGGCCACCTCAATCCGCCGTCGCCCCCGACCGCTTCACCACCGCCGACCACTTTTTGATCTCGCTGTCGACGAACTTGCCGGTTTCGGCGGGCGTCAGCGGCATTGGCTCCGAGCCACGGTCGGTGATGAACTTGTGCAGTTCGGGCGATTGCAGCGCCTTCACCGTCTCGGTGTTGAGCTGGGCGAGGATGGCGGGCGGGGTGCCGGCGGGGGCCAGCATCACGGCCCACCCGAGCGCCTCGAAGCCGGGCACGCCCTGTTCGCGGACGGTTGGCACCGAGGGCAGCTGCGGCACGCGTTTGGCCGTGGTCACGGCCAGCGGCAGGGCCTTGTTGGTCTGGATCAGCGGCATGGCCGCGGTGACCGAGTCCACCATCAGCGGGATCTGGTTGCCCAGGAAGTCGGCCTGGGCCGGGCCGCTGCCCTTGTACGGGATATGGACGATGAAGGTGCCGGTCTGCGCCTTGAGCATCTCGGCGGAGAGGTGCTGCGTGCCGCCGATGCCCGCGCTGGCGTAGCTGTACTTGCCTGGCGCGGCCTTGGCCTTGGCGATCAGGTCGCGCAGTGACGTGAAGCCCGATTGCGGCGTGGCCAGGAACACCAGCGGCACCGAGAACACGCCCGACACCGGCGCGAAGTCCTGGCGCGGGTCGTAGTTGAGCTTCTTGTAGAGCGTCTGGTTGATCGCCATGGCGCTGCCGGCCATCACGATCGTGTAGCCGTCGGCCGGGGCCTTGGCGGCCACTTCCATGCCGATGTTGCCGCCGGCGCCGGCGCGGTTTTCCACGATCACCGACTGGCCAAGCTGCTTGCCCAGCTTCTCGGCCAGCGCGCGGGCGAAGATGTCGGTGGCTTGTCCCGGCGGGAACGGCACGATCAGCTTGATGGGGCGGTCAGGCCAGGCGGCGTGGGCGGTGCTGGTGGCGGCAAGCAGCAGGGCGGCCAGCGTACGGGCGGCAAACGCCGGGCTGGCGAGGGGGCGCAACGACTTCAAGGGGAATCTCCTCAACGGGTTGGAATGGCTGTGACGTCTATGTCCGTGGCGTCTTTTGCTCTTTTGATCGGATTCTACGCGCGCTTCGCTTTCAGAATCGGCTCAAAGACACCGGTCGAATGGCCGCATACGATCGTTCGCGGATCCCAACCAAGGAGAACGACACGATGCGAGCCGTTGTAGTGCAACAGCTGGGCGAAGGCCCGCGCTTCCTCCCATTCCACGACCCTGACCCGCGCGATGGCGAAATAATGGTGCGCGTGTGCGCGGCGGTGATCCGTCCAGCCGACCTGGCCATCGCGCGCGGCCACCATGCCTGCATGCCGCTGGAGCTGCCCTACATCTGCGGGCGTGACGGCGTGGGCTACCTGGCCGACGGGCGGCGCGTGTACTTCCGCGCGGGGCGCAGTCCGTTCGGGGCGATGGCCCAGTACGTGCCGGCCGAGTGGGCGGTGCCGGTGCCCGACGGGGTGGATTCCGCCGTGGCGGCCGCGCTGGTGGGACCGGCGCTGACAGCCTGGCTGCCGCTGGCGATGCGCGCCGACCTGGCGCCCGGCGAGACGGTGCTGATCCTGGGTGCGTCCGGGCTGGCGGGCAGGCTGGCGGTGCAGGCGGCCAGGCTGCAAGGCGCCGGGCGCATCATCGTGGCGGCGCACCGCATCGACCTGCCGACCATGCCCGAAGCCGATGCGCTGATCGACCTGGGCCAGTCACCCAGCCTGCTGCAGCATGCATTTGCCACCCAGGCCGCCGATGGCATCGACGTGGTGCTCGATTTTGTCTGGGGAGAAACGCTGGAGCTGTTGCTGTCCGCCCTGGTCCAGGCTGGAGGCGCGCCGGCCCTGCCGCCCGATCACGGCACGCGGGTGGTGTCCGTCGCAGACCGTCGGGCGGGCAGCGTGATGCTGGCGCCCACGGCGCTGCGCGATTCCCGGGCCGTGCTGATGGGATGTGGGCCGGCCAATCATCCTCCCGGCGAAGACTTGCGCTTCCTGGTGGAGGACATCCTGGGCTGCATGGACGCCGGGTACTTGTGGATGGAGATGCCCGAGCAGATGCCGATGAGCGAGGTGGCGGCGGCCTGGCGGCTGGCGGGCGAACCCGGGCAGCGCGTGGTGCTGACGCTCGACTGAGCAGCCGGCCGGCCCGGCGGAGGCCGGGCGCAGGGTGGGGGCGGGGTAGGGAGCGAGGTAGGGAGCGAGGTAGGGAGCGAGGTAGGGAGCGGGCGGAAGAAGGCGGACCGGAAGCCGGTCTCAGGCCGCCTTGCGCTGCTCCGCCGGCATGGCGCCTTCGGCCTTGCGCTCGCCGCCGAGCGCATCGGTCAGGTCGGTCAGCAGGCCGGCCAGTTCGCCGGCCATCAGCGCGAAATCGGCGTCGAAGCGTTCATTCTCGTCATGGAGCGTGGCGTCGGCCTGCTCCTTGATCACGTCGAGCGGATTGACGCGCTTGACCGCCAGCGAATCGGTCAGCACGAACGACACGCGGTCATTCCAGGTCATGGCCAGGCGCGTGCAGCGCTTGCCGGCGGCGATATGGCGGCGCAGGTCTTCTGCATCGAGCGGATGGCGCACATAGCGCACGGTGGCCTTGCTCTCGTTGCTCGATTGCAGCTCGATTTCCTGGTCGAGCGTAAAGCCGGCCGGCGCGGTCTCGGTGGACAGCCATTCGGTCATGGCCGCGACCGGCGACAGGTTGACCTGCAGGCCCACCACGGGCAGCGGGTCGATGGCCTTGAACAGCATGCCGCGCACTTCGTCGGCCTTGGCGGTGCCGGCCGCATCGATGGCCAGCCAGCCGTTTACCGGGTCGATCCACACGCGCGTGTCGCGGCGGATGCTGAAGGCACGCGGCAGCAGTTCGTCGGTGACCTGTTCCTTCAGCTCCTTCAACTGCTTGCGTCCCGGCTTGAAGCCCTGCTGTTCCTCGAGTTCGGCGGCACGCGCCTTGGTCACCTGGTTGACCACGGTGGCGGGCAGCAGCTTCTTTTCGGTGCGCAGCACCAGCAGCATCTGCTTGTTGACGCAATGCACCAGCTGGTCATTGTCGCGCGGCGACGCCCAGCCCTGGGTCTGCATTTCAAGGCTGGTGCCCGGATAGAACGCGTGTTTGGCCAGGCAGGCCTCCACATCTTCGGCACTCAGCGTCCACGGGGCGGAGAAACGATGAATCTGGAGATTCTTGAACCACATGAGAATTCGGCCTCGCGTACGGGTTGGAAAATTGGCATGGGACGAATTCTAACGGCTGGGAGCGGCCCCGAAGCGAAGAAAAACGGCGCGCTTGTTACGGAACGCAACGGTTCCGCAACAAGCGCGCCGTGTGGTACGCGGCGGGCAATGCCCCGGCGTTGGCCGGCGCGCGCCCGGGGCGCGTATCAGATGTTCAGCTTCGAGATCTTGGTGCCTTCCAGGCTCAGGCCAGCCATCAGGCCGGCGTTGGTCATGGCAAAGCCGATGATCGGCTGCTGGGCGGTATTGGTGTCGATCTGGCCGTTCGCGCCGATCGTGGCCAGCGCCACCGTGGCGTCGGCACCCACCTGCCAGCCGCTGCTGCGCACGAACTTGTCGTAGGCTTCCTGCGTCATGAACATCAGGACGAAAGCCTTCGACTGTGCGCCGATCTGCCAGCCGATCGAGCCCGAAATGGCACGGTAGTAACCGCGGTCGGCGCCGCCGGAACGCAGCACGCCGTCGCCGTACTCGCCACCGACGACAAAGCCGGCCGACAGCAGTTTCGGGAAGATCAGGATGCCCTTGGCCTTGGCGCCCAGATCCCGCGCGCCATTGGCGGTGGAATAGAGGCGGTTCAGGGTGTCGGTGGCACCCGTATCGATTTCACGGCGTTTGGACGCCGCGTCGGCCGAGTCTTTCGGGCCGGTGAAGCTGCAACCTGTAAGCGACAGGGCGCCAACGGACAGACCGGTGAGGCCGACAAGCCCAGCGCTGCCGGCGGACAGGAAGGTTCGACGTTTCATTATTTCCTCCAGGAGGGTTCATGTGTTGCAACCGCCTCTGAAGCATAGGCGCGCAAGGCACATCCGCAAATGCGATTTTGTCTGACACGGAGGGCAGGGGACTCTGACATGACTTCGTCATACTTTTTTGCAAATCGATGGAACTTCCCCCGGAACCCACCCTACATCATAGGGGTCTGTCGACCATGAATATGCCAACCGCCCCCGCTCCCATGTCCAACCTGGTGTCCGCAAAGCAGTCCGCCGCCCGACAGATCCGCTCCGAATCGTCGATTTCCGATGCTGCACCGCAGCGTAGCCGTGGATGGGTCCGTGCCGGCGCGCTTGCCACGCCGCTGGCCGCGCTGCTGCTGGCCGCCTGTGCCTCTTCCCCTCGGTGGAAACCGCCGAGGCCAAGCAGGAAGCCGCGCAGATGAATTCCGGCTGGCAGGCCGAGCGCGCCAAGTACATGGATTGCGTGCAGGATCGCGCCAGCGACGGCGCCAAGGGCAAGGGCACTTCGAAGGACGTGGCCGCCGGAGCCATCGACGCGTGCAAGGACCAGCTGAAGGTCATGCACGACGCCTTCCAGTCCTACCTGTCGGCGCAGATGAGCAGCGCCCACGGCCAGAGCAGCGCCCGTCAGGCGGCCGACCGTGTGACGACCGATACCCGCGAGAAGGCCCGCACCTACCTGACGCGCTATGTGGAAGTGGAGCGCTACAAGGCCGGCCAACGCTGACCGGCCTCCCCGGGTTCCATTCCAGACCTTCCCGCGTTTTAAGGATTCGACGATCTACAGCATGGCCAGTGGCTGCGCGTGACGCGGCGGCGGGAACAGCTTGTCCAGTTCGGCCAGTTGTTCCGGTGTCAGCGTGATGTCCAGCGCGCCCATGTTCTCGCGCAGCCGGTCACGGTGCCCGGTCTTGGGGATGGCGATGATGTCGTCCGACGCCAGCAGCCAGGCCAGCGCCGCCTGAGCCGGGGTCATGCCATGCTGCTCGGCAAAGCGCTTCAGGCCCGAATTGCGCAGCAGGCGGGCTTGCTCGATTGGCGAATAGGCCATCACCGGCACGTTGCGCTCGCGCAACCATGGCAGCAGGTCGAACTCGATGCCGCGGCGGGTCAGGTTGTAGAGCAGCTGGTTCACCGCCACGGCGTCGCCGCCGGGGGTGTCCCAGAATTCCTCCATATCGGACAGGTCCAGGTTGCTGACGCCGAAATGGCGGATCTTGCCGGCGGCCTGCAGCGCCTGGAACGCCTCGATGGTGTCCTCGAACGGCTCGTCGCCGCGCCAGTGCAGCAGGTAAAGATCCAGATGATCGGTGCCCAGCCGGCGCAGGCTGCGTTCGCAGGCGGCCACCGCGCGCTTGCGGCTGGCGTTGTGCGGATAGACCTTGCTGACCAGGAAGGCGTCGTCGCGGCGGCCGGCCAGCGCTTCGCCGATCAGCGATTCCGACAAACCTTCGCCATACATCTCGGCGGTGTCCACCAGCCGCAGGCCCATGTCCAGCCCCATCTGCAGCGTGGCGATTTCCTCGGCGCGCGTGGCACTTTGGTCGCCGATATTCCAGGTGCCCATGCCCAGCGCGGGAACGCGCTCGCCGCCGGGCAGCGTGACTTGCTTCATGCGATGCCTCCGGTATCGGGAAACTTGCCCTCCACACTAGTGAACATCGCCACGCGACACAAGCACGCCGCTTGCACGGCACTTTTTACCTGGCTGCAGCAATCAACGATGCTGGTGGCGGAACTCCTGCGTCTTGCCGCCGTAGCCATAGGCGGCCGCGCGGGCGTCGATCACATGGATATAGGACACCGCGTTGACGTCGCCAATCAGTTCGGACAGCGCCGCGTACAACTGCCGCAGGTAATCCGCTTTCTCGGCCTTGGTGTTGGTCTCGTCGGTCACGCTGATGTCGAGCTGGAAGGCGTTGCGGCCCTTGTCGTACTCGGATAGCGGCTTGCCGCCGATAAACCATTGATCGCGCGGGATATACGTCACGGTGGTGGCGATCACGGGGGCTTCCTTGCCCAGCACGCGCTGGGTCAGTTCACCCACCACGGCCACGGCGCGGCGCGTCAGTTCGGTGTCGGGATGGCCGGAAATCTGCAGGGAAACGTGGGGCATGACAGGCTCCTGAGGGTTTAAGTTTCATGTGCGGCGCGCCGGCGTTTTTGTCGTCATGCGTGCTGCGGTGATGTCATGGTAGGTGTCGCCTTGAAATCGGAAAAGCAGGAATATACGATGTCATCTATCGGAATAGCCGAAACTTCAAATCATGCGCGGATTCGAAACGGACCAGCTCCGGACCTTTGTCGCCGTGGCCGAAAGCGGCAGCCTGTCGGCGGCGGCGCCCAGGCTCTTCCTGTCGCAGTCGTCGGTCAGCGAACAGTTGCGCAAGCTGGAGGAACGCGCCGGCGTGCCGCTGCTGACGCGCGGCAAGAAGGGGCGGCGGTGACCCCGGCCGGGGCACGCCTGCTGGACTATGCGCGGCGCATCCTGTCGCTGAACGAGCAGGCGCTGGCGGACCTGCGCGGACAGACGCTCGATGGCGAATTGCGGCTGGCCGTGACCGACTATTTCCGGCCGGGAGAGATCGCCGGCATGCTGCGGCGGCTGCGCGACCGCTATCCCTACCTGAAACTGCACGTCACGGTGATGAAGAGCGCCGCCATCGAGGCGGCGGCGCAGATGGACGCCTTCGACATCGGCCTGAGCATGCGGCTGATCGGCGCCCGTGGTGCAGAAAAGGTTGCAGGGGCCACGCGCGGCGGCACGGTGCTGCGGCGCGAGGCGCTGGCATGGGTGGCGGCACCGGAAATTTCCGAAATTCCACAGGTCACCCTGCCGCTCGTGCTGCTGCCCGACACCTGTTCGATGCACCAGTTCGTGGTGCAATTGCTGATGCGGCGCCGCCGCGAATTCGAGATCGCGCACTCGGCCTCGGGCGTGGCGGGCCTGCATCTGGCGCTGGCGGCGGGGCTTGGGGTGTCGTGCCTGAACGCCTCGGCCATCGGGCCCGGCGTGGCGCCGCTGGATGCCGCCGACGTAGCCGGCTGGAAGCTGCCGGCGCTGCCTTCGGCGGAGTTCTATCTATTAGCGGAGCGTCGCGGCGAAAGCGAATTCATCGGCCAGGCCCGGCAGGCCCTGGCGGAGCAATTTGGCTGAACGGCGATCCGGGAGGCGGGGAGGGGTTGGGCGCGGCTGCGCTCAGGTCTCGCTCCACTGCCGCAGCAGGTTGTGATAGCAGCCGACCAGGCTGCGGCGGGCGCGCTCGTCGGCGTTGGTCTGGTTGAGCGTCTGGATCGCGTTGTCCATGTCGAACAGCAGGGCGCGCTGGCCGTCGTCGCGGATCAGGCTCTGGATCCAGAAGAAGCTGGCCACCCGCGTGCCGCGCGTGATCGGCGTCACCTGGTGCAGGCTCGTGGCCGGGTAGATCACCATGTCGCCGGCGGCCAGCTTGACCGAATGCACGCCGTAGGTGTCTTCCACCTGCAGTTCGCCGCCGTCGTAGCTGGCCGGGTCGGACAGGAACAGCGTGGCCGAAATATCGGTGCGTAGCTTGCGCCCATTGTGCGGATGAATGCGCACGCCGCCATCGACATGGGCGCCGAACGTCATGCCCTCGCTGTAGCGGTTGAACATTGGCGGATATACGACGTTCGGCAGCGCTGCACTAATAAATAGCGGATGCCGTTCCAGCGCCGACAGGATCAGGTGCTGGCATTGCGCCGCCACCTCCGATCTTTCGTCGATCTGCTGGTTGAACTTGACCGGGGCGCCGGAATAGCCGGCCGATACGCGGCCATCCGCCCAGGCATCGCCGGCATGCTCCAGTTGGGCCAGTACCACGGCCACCTGTTCGGCGTTGAGAACCTTCGGAATGCGAACCAGCATCGGGAAATCCGGTTGGGGGCCGCCGGGTGCGGAAGAGCGGCCCCGGCGGCGCTTACATGCGATAGGTGAACGACAGCATCGCGGTACGGCCAGTGCCCGGTACCGACCGGCCGCCGTCCGACTGGATCAGCGCATCGTAATACTTCTTGTCGAAGATGTTGAACAGATTCAGGCGGACGTCGTACCTGGGCTGGTGGTAGGCGATCATGCCGTCCCAGCGCACGAAGCCGCCAACCTGCACCGTATTGGTATTGTTGGCATAGCGCTGCGACATGTAGAACGCCCCGCCGCCCACTTCCCAGCTCGGCAGGATGGAGTAGCTGGTCCAGGCCGTGGCGGTGTGCTTGGGCGTGTTGGTCGGCACCATGCCCTGCGTGCCTGCCGCGATGCCGTTCTTGATCTCGGCGTCCAGGAAGGTGTAGCCCGCGAACACCTGCCATTTAGGCGTGATGCGGCCGGTCACCCCGGCGCGGAAGCCATCCACCTGGATCTTGCCGGTCAACGCGTACGTGGTGGCGTCGATCTGGCTGCGCGCGTTGTCCTTGGTGATGCGGAA
This sequence comes from Cupriavidus sp. EM10, assembly GCF_018729255.1. Taxonomy (NCBI): domain Bacteria; kingdom Pseudomonadati; phylum Pseudomonadota; class Betaproteobacteria; order Burkholderiales; family Burkholderiaceae; genus Cupriavidus; species Cupriavidus sp. EM10. The sequence goes on along the minus strand of NZ_CP076060.1, from coordinate 3,035,442 downwards.
GATGGCCGACGTCAGCGACAGGTTGCCGCCCATCAGGTCCCACTTGCCGCCGGCCTCGTAGGCCTTGTTCTTTTCCGGCTCCAGCGACTGCTGGCCCACCGTGCCCACCAGCTGTTCCAGCGACGGGTTGAACGACGTGCCGTAGGAAATGTAATACGACTGCGCCTCGGTCGGCTGCCAGATGCCGCCCAGCCGCACGCTGGTGAAATGGGTGTCCTGGCTCGCGTTGGGCAGCGCGGTGTTGCCGGCCGTGTTGCTGGAATTGATCGAGTTGCTGATGCTGGCGATGTACTTGTCGTAGCGCACGCCGGCCACGGCCTTCCACTGCTTCGAGAACTCGATCGAATCGTTGGCATAGACCGCCACGGTGTTGGCCGAGCCGCCCTGCAGGTTGCCGGTGCTGGTCGGCACGGTGCCCGGCGAGTCCCGGTACGGCGGGTCGATCACGGGCGTGCAGGCCACGTAGCCGGAGGTGCCTGTGCCCGGGTTCAGCGGGGTGCTGCCGCAGCTGCCGTTGCGGTAGTAGTTCTGGTTGTTGTAGCCGTCGTGGCCCAGCTCCAGGCCGGTCAGCAGCGTGTGCTTGACCGGGCCCGTATCGAACTTTGCCGTCAGCTCGGTCTGGTTGAAGATCGAGTAGTCGCGGATGTTGCGGTCATGGCTCTGCTGGCGCACGTACAGCTGCGACAGCGGCAGGTTGGTGGTGGTCAGCGCGGTAAAGGCGCCGGCTGCATTGATCGATCCCACCGCGTTCGGCGCCGTCTCGCGGGCGTTGGTTTCCACATAGTTGAACGCCGTGTAGTTGCGCAGGCGCAGGTTGGGCGAGAACTTGTGGTCGATGCCGCCATTGAGCGACACGATGTTCTGGCGCGTGCGGTCGTTGTTGAAGCCGTAGAACGTGTTGCGATCGACCTTGACCGGGTGCCCGTTGATGGCGGGCAGGCCGTAGTCGGGCATGTCCTCGTTGTGCTGGAGCAACGCCGACAGGGTGATCTCGGTGGAGGTGCCGATGCCAAACCGCCACGACGGCGCTAGCCCGAAATCCTGCACCGTCATCTCGTCGCGCGTGCTCGGCTTGCCGTCCTGGGCCATGGCCGAGATGCGGAAGGCCGACGTGTCGCCGGTCGGCGTGTTCACGTCGGCCGTGGCCCGCACCAGGCCGTTGGTCGTGACCGATCCGGTTACTTCGGTGGCGGCCTGCAGCTTGGGCTTCTTGGTCACCTGGTTGATCACGCCGCCCGTGGAGCCGCGCCCGAACAGCATCGACGACGGACCCATCAGCACTTCCACCTGATCCAGCGCAAAGGTGTCGCGGTAGTACTGGCCACGGTCGCGGAAGCCGTCCAGGTAGATGTCGGTACGCGCGGAGAAGCCGTTCAGGTTGATGTTGTTGCCGATCTGGCCGCCCTCGGCGCCGCCGATGGTGATGCCGGGCACGTTGCGCAGCGCATCGGCCAGCGAGCTGGCGCCCTGCGAATCCATCAGCGCACGGTTCACGATCGTGACCGATTGCGGCACGTCGCGCAGGTCCGCCGGCAGCTTCGACAGCTGGCTGCCCGTGGGATTGAAATCGTCACGCGCGGTCGATCCCTGGACGGTGACCTCTCGCAGCGTCTGCGGCACGGATTCGCCGGTCTGGGGCGACGTCGCAGCGGCCACGGGGCGGGGGCTGCGGCCGGCCGTTGCGCGGGCTGAGGTGCCTGCTGCGCGAACGCGGCGGGTGCGGCAAAGAGGGCCACGAGTGCGGTAGCCACAGGGGTGCGACGGAGCATTGTCAGTTCCAGTGCGCCCCGTACTGCCGGGCCCTTTACCGGCTTCACGACCGGGGCATATGTTCGGGCGAACCGGAATATAAATACGAACCATTCGCGTTGCAATTGCGCGTTGCTGTGCGATCACAGACAAGTTGCATGCCAGCCGAATGTTCCAGAGACGGGACATTTACCGCAATAAGGCGGCGTTACAGGAGTCCGCGTCGTCTCTGTATGCGCATTGCGTCGCTTTTGACACAGCCTTGACGCAAACAAGGCGGCCTGCACGAGGCAGGCCGCTTGCAGACATATGATCACCCGGGCGGGTGATCTCATCCAAAAGATTCTCTCCGAGCGCGTTCTCGGGCCAGGATCGGCCCGTTAATCGGCCGTCATGTTGGCGTTCTTGGCGATGCGCCCCAGGCGCTCGCGTTCCGACTTGATGAAGGACACGAAGCTCTCCACCGAACCACCCGCCGGCTCGATGCCGTTCTGGATCAGGCGCTCGCGGATCTCGGGGCTCTGCATGCCCGCGGTCAGCTCGGCGTTGAGCTTCTTGATGATCGCGGGATCGGTGCCCTTCGGCGCGAAGATGCCGGCCCAATGGCCGATGCGCACTTCAGGCAGGCCCTGCTCGGCGGTGGTGGGGATGTTCGGCGCTGCTGGCATGTGCTTGTCCCACGTCGCACCCAGCGCCTTGAGCTTGCCGGCCTTGATCTGCGGCAGCACCACGATAGATGCCTCGGAAGTGGCGGCCACCTGGTTGCCGATCACGGCGGTGATGCTCTCCGAGCCGCTCTTGTACGGCACCACGGTCAGCTGCGCACCTTTTTCCTTGAGCATTTCCTCAACGAAATGCGGCGTGCTGCCGCTGCCGGCGGTGGCAAACGGCACGCCGCCCTGCTTCTTCGAATACTCGACCAGTTCCTTCACGTTGTTCACGGGCAGCGACGGCGATGCCACGATCACCGACGGGCTGACGGCGATCAGGCCAACGGGCATCAGGTCGTCGGCCTGGTACGGCATCTTCGTGCGGATCAGGCTGTTGGTGACGGTGCCCACGGCGCCTACCAGGAATGTGTAGCCATCGGGCTTGCTCTTGGCCACGTAGTCGGCGCCGACCACGCCGCCCGCGCCCGGCCGGTTCTCGATCACCACGGGCTGGCCGATCCGCTTGCTCACGGCTTCCGCACCGGCGCGGGCCACGAGGTCGTTGGCACCGCCGGCCGTGAACGGCACGACGAACTTGATCACATGGTTGGGCCAGGCATCGGCGGCGTGCGACGTGGTGGCGATCAGCGAGGTGGCGGCGAGCGCCAGGGCCAGCGTGCGGCGGCGGGGGAGAAATGCATGGTTCGTCTCCGGTAGTTGTTGTAAAGAGGATCGGGACTCCGATCTTACCGAAGGAAGCTGTCAGTTTGCTGAACGGGTAGGTGGCGCTGTTTTTGCTCCCGTTCCTGTTTCGCTTTCTGCCACCCCGGCCGCCGCTCTGCTGGATGGCGGAGAGCGGCGGCCGGGGTGGTATCAGGACGTCACTGCTGGCGCACCCAGGTCTGTGTCCGACCGATCAGGCTGATGCCGATGAAGCCGCGCACGTTGAGCTTCTTGCCGTCGTCGGCCATCGACATCTTGCACTTGTAGAGCTTGCCGGTCTCGGGGTCCAGGATCTCGCCGCCGGTCCACTCGTTGTCCCCAGTCTTGCGCAGCCCGGTGAGCAGCGTCATGCCGATGATGGGCTGGTCCTTGCGTGCGTCGGTGCATTTGTCGCACACCTTGGGCGGGCCTTCGGACGGCACCAGGCTCTTCACGAGCTTGCCGCTGTACACGCCATCTTTCTCGGCGATCTCGATCACGCCGCGCGGCTTGCCGGTGGCGTCGTCGATCGTGTGCCAGGTGCCCGCCGGGGTGGCTTGCGCCATCGCCAGGGCACTGGCGGTGAGTGCGGCGGCAAACGCGGCGGCACGGGCGGTGTTGCGAAGCAGGGCGCGAGGGTCGGTCATGCGCATGAGCATCTCCAGTTCGGTGTCGCGATGGCGGATTCACCAGTTCGCGGCGCGGGTTATCTTCCGGTCGGCAAGGTTGCAGCCAGGCTGCAGGTCTGACATGCAAGTCGTACACGACGTGCAGGATGTCGGCGTCAGGTCGGGATGACAGCAGCGGTTCGCAATGAACCGCTTTCCCAGTGGCCGGCATCGGCATCGCGCGACGCCAATCTACTGGCGCCTGCCGTTCGCCGCAATCTCCCGCATCCGTTTGCGTACGCACCAGAGCGTACCGCACCGCCGGCCGCAATCGCCCGCCTGGCGGCGCCCGGCCTGGATTTTGTCCTGCAACAAGCACCGTGCGGGAAGCGTACCCGAGACATTCCTCTAGGCGGGACGTCGGAGCGACGGCATCGGTAGGAACCCGGATGCGCGCGTGTCGATGGTTCAATGATCGTGCCCGCCAGATGGTTGACGTGGCAGCGATGGTCGACGACAACGACGCGCATCGACAGGCGCGAAGACGTCGCCCGATTGGGTCGATGGCGAACGCGACCCAGGACGCGGTGCCACGTGACGATCGTCATCCGACGTCGCGTCACGATGCGACGGTTCGACACCGCGACCACGCGTTCGTACGCGCGCCGACACATCATCGATCGTGCGACTGATGTCAAAACGCGGCTGTCGACACACCTCGAAGATGGAAACCGTTGCGTAGGCGCATCACTCTTTCGTCGTACTCGCGCAACTGTCTGATCGACGCACGCGACGCCTGCCGACGCATCGGCGCGACCATCGCGCGATCAGTCTGTCGCAATGGTTGCGAGCGCCATGCAAACGCACCGGAGCGTGATCGCCGATGGCCGCGCTTGCACGGCGCGATGGCAGCGCCCGGGCTTGCCAACGCACGTTTGTGCGTGCGTCGGAAAGCCAATGTTCATGCGGGTTTCCAGTCAGTGCCTGGACGTGCGAAGCATCGCGATGACGTCGTGGACAGGCGCGCGGCGCATGCTGTTTGAAGACGCGCGCGCCGGGTGTGGAGAGACGCTGCGCGGTGACGTGGTGAGGTGTTCTCCGACCATCGAAACACACGCGTGATGGAACTTCATCTGGTGTGCGCGCGTCATGATGAGAGAGAGTATCGATGGTGTCGTGATCGGAGTGCTCGCGTGAATTAGATCGATTCGTTCTTGCGCGCAAGTTTTTTGCACTTTTTCTTAACATCATCGAACAAACGAATTATGATTCGCCTTGACAAGAGTCTCACTTCATTGCATCGATGTGTTTGACGAAGCGAGCGTCGCAAGAAGGCAAGCAAGAAGCAACGATGACGCGAAGTTTCGTCGCAGTGAATGCGGGTAGCCAAGGAGCACCAGAACTTTGACGCAGACCGGGCCGATCAGGCTTCTTACAACGCGTGCAGTCTGCTGTAGCCCAGTGACGGGATGGGCGAGCTACCCCCGTAGGATTGCCGTCTGCAGTGCGCGAGGCCAAGCCCGTGCTGCAGGCCTGCTGACCGATATCTCCTCTATTCAGGCTGCGCGCCGACACGATGGTCGGCGCGGGCCAATCGAATATTCCAGGGCACGGCATGCCCCGGGAATCCGCCTGTACGCTGGCTTTCCGGCCAGCGCGCGGATTTCGCGCTGCCGTGAAGACACCGCACTGCGCGACATGGGTCGCGGCGGTATCCCTGTCACCGAATTCATTAGCGTGCGGTTCAAGCTGTCGTGCGCCGATGAATCGCTCGCTCGATTGGGGCATGCAACGATGCGCCTCGGATCGGTCGGGTCGTCCATTTAGGTCATTCGATATTTCACGCTAGTGAAGGAGTTATCCATGGCAACTGCTGCAAAGAAAAAGCCGGCCGCCAAGAAGGCTGCCAAGCCGGCCGCCAAGAAGGCCGCTGTGAAGAAGGTCGCCGCCAAGAAGGCTGCTCCGGCTGCCAAGAAGGCTGCTGTGAAGAAGGTTGCAGCCAAGAAGGTCGCAACCAAGAAGGTCGCCGCCAAGAAGGCAGCACCGGCCGCCAAGAAGGCTGCTGTGAAGAAGGTTGCCGCCAAGAAGGTCGCAACCAAGAAGGTCGCCGCCAAGAAGGCAGCACCGGCCAAGAAGGCTGCGGTGAAGAAGGTTGCAACCAAGAAGGTCGCCGCCAAGAAGGCAGCACCGGCCAAGAAGGCCGCAGTGAAGAAGGTTGCCGCCAAGAAGGCCGCACCGGCCAAGAAGGCTGCGCCCGCCAAGAAGGCTGCTGCTGCCAAGAAGCCGGCCGCGAAGAAGGCTGCCGCCAAGCCTGCTGCCAAGAAGGCCGCTGCAAAGCCGGCTGCCAAGCCTGCTGCAAAGAAGGCTGCCGCCAAGAAGCCGGCTGCCAGGAAGGCTGCAAAGCCTGCCGCTGCGCCTGCCGTTGCACCGGCTGCTGCCGCACCCGCCAAGACCGCGCTGAACCCGGCAGCGGCCTGGCCGTTCCCGACGGGCAACCGTCCGTAATTGCCTCGCCTTCGTGCGAGCGATCACAACCGGGAAACGCCTGGGCACGCATCGCGTGCCGCAATGACCGGATACGCCGTATCCGGTCCGCAAGACAGCGAGTCTTGCCAACCCGCCGATGGCCTCCGTGCCCGGCGGGTTTTTCTTGCCCGGCCTCATTGGCCGGACAAACGCGCCCAATGTAAAACGCCGCGAGCCCAAGGGCACGCGGCGTTTCTTTCTGACGGGTGTGTAATCTTTTCAGTGCGAGACGCGCGTCACGCCGCCGGAAGACAGCAGCCGTACGCGGTCGCCAGGCCGGAACACCTCGTCGGCTTCCTGCGTGATGGCGCGCATGTCGCCGTCTTCGAGCTGTACCGTGATTTCCAGGCCGCGCCGTTGCGTGATGCGATTCTCGGCGGCGCTGCCGGCAATGCCGCCCAGCACCGCACCCAGCAGGCCGGCCGCCACCGATCCACCGCCGCTGCCGATGGTGCTGCCAGCGGCGACGCCGCCGATCGCACCGCCGGCGATGGTGCCGGCGCCCGTAGAGCTGCCCTGGATCATGACTTCGCGCACACCCTGGACCACGCCGTAGCGCACCGTCTGCTCGCGCTGTGCCTGGCCCGGTGCGTACACGCTGCCGGAGTTGGAGTAGTTGGCGCAGCCGCTGACCAGGGCCGCGGTGCACAGCACCGCGACACCGCCGATTCGAAGGATCTGATTCATCGCAACTCCCGTCTGAATACCGCGCCCTTCGTCGTCGTCCGGTGTGCGCGGTTCACCGTTTCATCTTAGGCGTATTGGTAGCCGAACGCCGCTGCGAAGCGGCTGCCGATCTCCTCACGCGAAATCCAGTGGTTCTGGGGACCCTGCTGGGCAATCTTGAGCGCACCCATCAGCGATGCCAGGCGGCCGGTGGTTTCCCAGTCCATGCCTTGCTCGATGCCGTGGAGCAGGCCGCCCCGGAAGGCGTCGCCACAGCCGGTGGGATCGACCACGCGCTCGGCCTGCACGGCCGGGATGGCGTACTGCTGGCCATCGGCGAAGATGCTGGCGCCACGTTCGCCGTGCGTCACGATGAACGCGCGCACCTTGGCGGCCACTTCGGCGCTGGTCCAGGCGGTGCGGGACAGCATGACCTGTGCTTCGTAGTCATTGACCGTCACGTAACTGGCGAGTTCAATGAACGCGCGCAGGTCCTCGCCGTTGAACAGCGGCATGGCCTGGCCCAGGTCGAAGATGAACGGGATGCCCGCCTCGGCGAACTGCTGTGCATGGTGCAGCATGCCTTCGCGGCTGTCCGGGGCCACGATGCCCAGTGCCGGACGCTTGCCCGCACCCAGCGCGTCCTGCACGCTGTTGACCTGCGACTGGCCCATCGCGCCCGGGTGGAATGCCGTGATCTGGTTGTTGTCCAGGTCGGTCGTGATCATGGCCTGCGCCGTGAACGTGTCGGGCAGCGTGCGGATGTGATCGGTGGCGATGCCCAGGTCGCGCAGGTACTGCAGGTACGGGCCGGCGTCCTGGCCCACGGTGGCCATCACGACGGGGTCTCCGCCCAGCATCTTGAGCGTGTAGGCGATGTTGCCCGCGCAGCCGCCGAACTCGCGCCGCATGCCGGGAACCAGGAACGAAACGTTCAGCATGTGGATCTGGTCCGGAAGGATGTGTTCACGGAATCGCCCGTCGAACGTCATGATGGTGTCGTAGGCGACGGAACCGCAGATCAGGCTGGACATCTCTTCTCCAAATGGCCCGGCGACGGGCCGCAACAGATACGTTAAATAATTCCGCCCGTGCATGACGGGCGGAAGCGCTACGCAGATTGTGTTCTACCGCACAGATTATTTCAGTGCAGCGAGAGCAGCGTCGTAATTCGGTTCCTGCTTGATTTCAGGCACCAGCTCGCTGTACTTCACGGCATCGTTCTCGTCGACGACCACCACGGCACGCGCGCAGACGCCGGCCAGCGGGCCGCTCTTGATGTCGACGCCATAGGCGTTCTTGAAGTCGGCGCCGCGCATCGTCGACAGCGTCACCACGTTGGCCAGGCCTTCGGCCGTGCAAAAGCGGCCCATGGCGAACGGCAGGTCGGCCGAGATGGTCAGGACCACGGTGTTGTCCAGGCTGCTGGCGGCTTCGTTGAACTTGCGTGCCGAGGCCTGGCAGACGGGCGTGTCCAGGCTCGGGACGATGTTCAGCACCTTGCGCTTGCCCGCGAAGTCCGCCAGCGTCACGTCCTTCAGGTCTTTGCCGACCAGCGAGAAGGCGGGGGCCTTGTCGCCAGCGTGGGGAAACTTGCCGCCAACTTCGATGGCGTTGCCGCCAAGGGTCACATTGCTCATGGTTGCTCCTGTCAGAAAGTACGGCCCGCCGGCCCGGTGCATTGCCGGCCGGCGTGGCGAGGGGGGCGAAGGAATTCAGGGGTAGAAGATCAGCACGCGGTAATTGGCAGCCGCCTGCTGTGTCCGGAATCGTACCCGAACCGGCAGCTCGCTGCCGGCGCGCAGGCCCGTGGTGGCAAAGGCGCGCTGGGCGGGCTCCAGGTACTCGCCTGGCGGCAGCACGCGGCGCAGCAGCAGCTGGTCCTGCAAATCGGTCATGACGAGCTCGATCGCCGGCAGCGCCGTGGTGGCCCGGCCCTGGTTGCGCAGGGTCACGGCCAGCAGGTAGACATCGGTGGCCTCGTCCTGCTTCTGCAGTTGCGAACTGTCGATGCGCAGCGCATCGAGATCGCGCCACGGCGGCACGTCGCAGCCCAGCGGCGCGCAGGCCGCCTCAAGTACCGGACGCAGCACCGGCATGCTGCCAGCGATCTGGCTGCGGGCCAGATAGACGCCCTGCACGAGCATGCCGAGCCCCAGCACCACGGCCCCCGCGCGCAGCCATGTGCGCCGGCTGCCGGGCATCGACGCCTTCTTGCCGGTCGCGCGCGCCTGCTCGCGTTCGCGCGTATGGCGCAGGAAATCGGGCGCGAAGACGGGCCCGCTTGCCGACGTGCTGGACGAAGCCGCCGCCGATGCGGATGCCCCCTGGTTCAGCCAGTGGCGCGTGGTGGTCTCGCGCGCCACGGCATCAGGCGTGCCGTCGCGCAACGTGACGCCGAGGTCGTGTTCGATGACATCCCTGGCCTGCGCGGCCCAGGCTTCGGCCTCGGGATCGGCCGGGTCTTCGGCGCGCAGGAAGCCGCTGGCGCTGGGCACCGGATCGGCCTGCGGGAACGGTTCGGGCGTGGGCAATGCGTCGGCCGACACCTGGGTCACGTCGGACGCATGGGCCGATGCATCGGTGGCTTCGGCGGCCACTTCCGCGCCTGCATCGTCCGCGTCTGTACCGACTGCCTGCGGCAGCCCGGAATCAAGCGTTTCCGATGCCGCTGCAGCGGGTTCGGGCGTTTCCGTCGCTTCCGCTACTTCTGTCGCTTCCGCCGCCATGGGCCGGCTCGGCGGTGCATCGGCGGGGCGCAGCGGCGGCCAGCTGGCCTTGGCGCTGTACGCGCCGTACGGCGGCATGCCCGACGGATTCTTTGGTGCGAAGGCCGCTGCGGGCGCCAGCGACGAGTGCGGCGCCGGCGACGGCGCGAGCACCGGCTCGTCGTCGAATGCCGAATGGTCGAGCATCGGCCAGGGCGCGGGCGGTTCGGTCAGTGGGACTTCCGCTTCGGGCGCGATGTCGGCCGATGCCGGTGCCGATGCCGATGCCGATGCAGATGCTTCGGACTCCGGCCGCAGGTCGGCTTCCGGTGCTTCCGTGGCCTCCGCAGCGAAGATCGCCGCATCGGTGGCCTCGGGTGAGACGTTGGCTTCGGGTTCGGCTTCGGCTTCGGGTTCGGGATCGGGGACGATTTCAGGGCTGACTGCGTCGCCATCGGCAACCGATTCGGCTGCCTCGGCCGGTTCCTGCACCGGCGCCTCTTCATCGGCCGGCGGCTCCGACATCATCGTCGTCGGCGAATCGAGTGCGGGGACTTCGTAGCCCGGATCAAAACCCGGCTGGAACGGGGCGTCGTCTTCGCGCGCCCGGGCCGTTGCCTGCGTCTGCTCGGCATGGGCCAGCGCGGCGGCCATCGACACGGCTGGCGCCGTCGACGCGGGTGTCGTGGACGAAGTGGACGAAGCAGTCGAAGCCGCCGCCGGAGCGGGCACCTCGATCAGGTGCTCGCGGGCATCGAAGACGGTGTCGCACTGTCCGCAGCGGACCAGGCCCTGGCGCAGCCGCAGCTGGTCCGCAACAAGCCGGAACGCGGTACGGCAGGCCGGGCAGCGCGTGACGAGCTTGGCGGCGGCCATGGTGACGGGTCAGGAACGGTTGGCGGTCAACGGGCGCGTGCCGTGCAGGCAGACCCAGCCTTCCTCGCTGCGCCAGACCGACATGGCCAGCCACGGCGCGTAGGCGGCGGCCACTTCGTCGGCCTGCCGTTCCAGCACGCCGGACAGCACCAGCCGGCCGCCGGGGCGCACCCGTGCCGACAGCATCGCGGCCATCACTTTGAGCGGATTGGAAAGAATGTTGGCCACCACCAGGTCATACGTGGCTTCGGATACCGACTCCGGCAGCGCGAAGCTGGCTTCCACGCGATTGCGTTCGGCGTTGTAGCGTGACGCCTCCACCGCGTTCGGATCGATATCGATGCCGATCGTCTCGCCCGCGCCGAGTTTCTTCGCCACGATGGCCAGGATGCCCGAGCCGCAGCCGTAGTCCAGCACGGTCTCGCCCGGCTGGACGTTCTGCTCCAGCCATTGCATGCACAGGCGCGTGGTCGGATGGCTGCCCGTGCCGAAGGCCAGGCCCGGGTCGAGTTCCAGGATCACCGCGTCGGGCTCCGGCGCATCGTGCCAGGACGGCACGACCCAGATCTTCTCGCCCACGCGGATCGGTTCGAATTGCGACTGGGTCAGGCGCACCCAGTCCTGGTCTTCCACCGAGCGCAGCACGAACTGCGGTACGGGATCGACCTTGAGCGCGTTCGCGGCGGCGGTCACCACCAGCGCGGGGTCGGTCTCTTCGTCGAAGAGTGCCACCACGCGCGAGCGGTTCCACGCCAGCCGCGTCGGCTCCAGCCCGGGCTCTCCAAAGAGCGGTTGCTCGTCGGGCGTATCGGCGTCGGCGTCTTCCACCGATACCGACAGCGCGCCGAGGTCGAACAATGCGTCGGACCAGGCTTCAGCCTGATCCTGCGCAATTTCGATCACACATTCCTGGAATGCCACGGGGTTCCTTTTGACTGCAATGCCGGCCGGTCAGGCCCCGCCTCAGGGTTTCTCGCCCTGGGCGTTGGCCTTCTGGGCCAGGCGGTGTTCAAGATAGTGAATGCTGGTGCCACCTTCCACGAAGTTGGCGTCGAGCATCAGTTCGCGGTGCAGGGGCACGTTGGTCAGGATGCCGTCCACCACCATCTCCGACAGGGCGATGCGCATGCGGGCGATGGCCTGGTCGCGCGTGGCGCCGTACGTGATGATCTTGCCGATCATCGAGTCGTAGTTGGGCGGCACGAAGTAGCCATCATACGCGTGCGAGTCGACGCGGACACCGGGGCCGCCGGGCATGTGCCAGGCGGTGATGCGGCCCGGCGACGGCGTGAACTTGAACGGGTCCTCGGCGTTGATACGGCATTCCAGCGCGTGGCCGCGCAGTTCCACGTCCTTCTGGCGGAAGCGCAGCTTCTCGCCGTAGGCAATGCGGATCTGTTCCTGCACGATGTCGATACCCGTGATCATCTCGGTGACCGGGTGCTCCACCTGCACGCGCGTGTTCATCTCGATGAAGTAGAACTCGTTGTTTTCGTACAGGAATTCGAACGTGCCGGCGCCACGGTAGCCGATCTTCTTGCAGGCCTCGGCGCAGCGGTCGCCGATGCGTTCGATCAGGCGGCGCGGGATGTGCGGTGCCGGCGCTTCCTCGATCACCTTCTGGTGGCGGCGCTGCATCGAGCAGTCGCGTTCGCCCAGCCAGATGGCCTGCTTGTGCTGGTCGGCCAGGATCTGGATTTCCACATGGCGCGGGTTCTCGAGGAACTTCTCCATGTAGACCTCGGGGTTGCCGAAGGCACGGCCCGCTTCCTCGCGCGTCATGTTGACGGCGTTGATCAGCGCGGCCTCGGTATGCACCACGCGCATGCCGCGGCCACCGCCGCCGCCGGCGGCCTTGATGATCACCGGGTAGCCCACGCGGCGCGCGGTGGCCAGGATTTCCTTGGGATCGTCGGGCAGGGCGCCTTCAGAGCCCGGCACGCACGGCACGCCGGACTTGATCATGGCCTGCTTGGCCGACACCTTGTCGCCCATCAGGCGGATGCTGTCGGACGTCGGGCCGATGAACACGAAGCCGGACTTCTCCACGCGCTCGGCAAAGTCGGCGTTTTCCGACAGGAAGCCGTAACCCGGGTGGATCGCCTGGGCGTCGGTGACTTCGGCGGCCGAGATGATGGCCGGCATGTTCAGGTAGGACAGCGGCGACGGAGCCGGGCCGATACACACGGCTTCGTCGGCCAGCTTGACGTACTTGGCTTCCTTGTCGGCTTCCGAGTACACCACCACGGTCTTGATGCCCAGCTCGCGGCAGGCGCGCTGGATGCGAAGGGCGATTTCGCCGCGGTTCGCGATCAGAATTTTTTCAAACATGGTCTCTCTCTGCGAGAACAGGGGCGGGCCCGCGCACGCCTTGGGAGGCGCGCCGGGACAACGCATGCGGCAGGGGCCACGGGCCCGCCTGCCGCGTCAGCCGGCTGACGGCTTAGCCGATCACGAACAGCGGCTGGCCGTATTCCACGGCCTGGCCGTTTTCGACGAGGATTTCCTTGATCACGCCAGCCTTGTCGCACTCGATCTCGTTGAGCAGCTTCATGGCTTCGATGATGCAGACGGTCTGGCCTTCCTTGACGGTGTCACCCACGTTCACGAACGGCGCGGCGCCCGGAGACGGCGCGCGGTAGAACGTGCCGACCATCGGCGACGTCACCACGTGGCCGGCCGGCAGTTGCGGAGCGGCTTCGGCGGCGGCAGCCGGGGCGGCGGCGCCGGCCATCGGGGCGGCAGCGGCGGCCGGCATGGCCTGGAACTGGGGCATGGCAACCGGCGCCAGCACCTGCGGAGGTTGCTTGACGATGCGAACCTTGCCGTCGCCCTCGGTCACTTCGAGCTCCGAAATGCCGGATTCGGCCACCAGGTCGATCAGCGTCTTCAGCTTGCGCAGGTCCATCTTCTTATCCTCCAGAATCGGGTTGTCCGGTCACCTTCATGTCAGCGAAGGGGACGGCGGCGGTCAGTCATTGATTTGGCCTGCCACGAAAGAATCGTGCCAGGCCGCGGTTGTCTCGCGCTAACAGATGCGGTGCGGTGCTAGCTGTCCTGTTCCTGCGCCAGCGCGTATTCCAGCGCCAGCAGGTACCCCTGCCAGCCGAGGCCGCAGATCACCCCGATCGCCTGATCGGAAAAATACGAGTGATGGCGGAACGGCTCGCGGCGGTGCACGTTGGACAGGTGAACCTCGACAAAGGGAATTGCCACGCCAGCCAGCGCATCGCGCAGCGCCACGCTGGTGTGCGTGAACGCCGCGGGATTGATGATGACGAGGTCCACCCCTTCGCCGCGCGCGGCATGAACGCGATCCACCAGCGCGCCCTCATGGTTGGACTGGAACGTATCCAGCCCGATACCCGCGGACGCCGCGCGTTTTGCCAGCGCGTCGTTGATATCGGCCAGCGTGGTATGTCCATAGGTCTGCGGCTCGCGCGTGCCCAGCAAGTTCAGGTTCGGACCATGCAGAACCAGCACTTTCCGGTAACGGGCGGAGCGGCTGACGGCAGGGGAAGAAGACACGGCGGCTCGACCAGTTCAACGAAATTGCGCGGAGATTACCGTAGCTTAGAGGGATTTGTCTAGCACGCGATACAAGGCCCAAAGTCGCCTTTAAGACATTTCCGAGCGCTAAAGTGCATCAAGGAACACAAAATGCTGATGCATGCGGGTTTGTCCGCACGTTCGCTACCGGTTCGATGATGGTTGCGCGGAGATCGGCGCCGATCGCCGCGACTTGGGCCTTATGAGAGACAGCGAGCCTAGGCGCCCGGCAGTTCCTTGCGCAGTTCGTCGGCATGCACCCGGCCCATCTTGCGGTACTTCACGCCGCCCTCGGGCGTGATGACCACGGTGTAGGGCAGGCCGCCTTGCGCATTTCCGAAGCTCTTGGCCAGCTCGGTGCCTGTGAAGCCAGCCACGGCCAATGGATACTTGACTGGCACTTTCTTCAGAAATTCCTGGATGTTGCTGGCGGAATCGATGCCGATGCCGATGAATTCGACATTGCGCTGGGCGTATTCGCCGTGCAGCGCGGTCAGTTCCGGCATTTCTTCCACGCAGGGCCCGCACCACGGCGCCCAGAAGTTGACCACCAGTGTTTTGCCGCGGAATTTCGACAGATCCAGTTCCGTTCCCGACGGATCGGGCATTTTTGCCTGGAATAGCGATTCCACTGCCTGATCCGATGCCTGTTTGGGTGCCAGCGCAAAATTCGCCACCAGCACGCCGGCCGCCGCAGCCATGATGGCGACGACGATCCAGATAACCAGGGAGGAGCGGGGAGCGGGGGCGGAGCCAGGTGTCGATGCGGTCATGTTCAGGTGACGTTTGTGACAGTTCTATATAGATAGGGCAAAAATCCGTCCGAGGGTCAGTGGCCACCGGAGGTTTCGCCGACCAGTGCGCGCACGGCATTGATATCGGCACGGGCAACGCGGCCGCTGGCGTCGGCGCGCGCCGCGCCGCGTTCGTCGTCGGCATCATACAGCGCGATATGGATGCCCACCGGCGAACCCAGCAGTGCCCGGACCTCGCCAGCCAGCTGGCGTGCCTCGCGCAGGGCCGGCCACTGGCCGCGCCACAGGAAGCTCAGGGTTTCCACATCGGCCCGCCCGGCGAAATGCCGGCTCTCGCTGGTCTCGAAATCCACGCCGGCGTTGAGCAGATGCAGCGCCACGTCCTTCGGGCTATCGCAGAAGCACTGTATATAGACGTCGGAATGCTCGGTAGCCGTGCCATTGAGCACGGCACCGGCCAGATACGGCCGGAACGGGGCCAGGTCGTCCATGGCCAGCAGCGCCAGCTGGCGCAGCAGGGCCACGATGCGCGGCTGGTCCTCGCCATGGAACAGCGCCTGGTAGGCGCGCACCTCTTCCTCGATCATGTCGTTGTCGGGCAGCCATTCGCCGGCCACGCGCGCGTCGCCCAGCAGCTGGCGGGCGGCCTTGCGCTTGGCGGTGGCGTAATCGGCGCCATCTTCGGCGATCATCCGCGCGGCGGCCTGGGCGATTTCCTCACGCAGGCGGGCGGGGTCGGTGGGGTACGTCTGGACATGGTGTCGATGATACCCGCATGGCCGATCAACGATGCCTGTGGCATGGGGAGCGGCCGGGGAACCCGGCGCATGCAGGTACAATCAGAGCCTTCTTCCAGTGCCGCGCGGCCCGGCCGCCGCGGCCTCACGCATTCCCGAAGCTCCCATGCATATTCATATCCTAGGCATCTGCGGTACGTTCATGGGTGGCCTTGCGGTCCTGGCGCGACAGGCGGGTCACCGCGTGACCGGCTGCGACGCCAATGTCTATCCGCCGATGAGCACCCAGCTCGAAGCCCAGGGCATCGACCTGATCGAAGGATTCGATCCGGCGCAGATTTCGCTGAGCCCTGACCTGTACGTGATCGGCAACGTGGTGTCCCGTGGCAATCCGCTGATGGAAGCCATCCTGGACCGCAACCTGCCGTACACGTCGGGCCCGCAATGGCTGGGCGAGCATGTGCTGAACGGCAAGTGGACCCTGGCCGTGGCCGGCACGCATGGCAAGACCACCACCACGTCGATGCTGTCGTGGCTGCTCGAGGATGCCGGCTACAACCCGGGTTTCCTGGTGGGCGGCGTGCCGCAGAACTTCGGCATCTCGGCCCGCCTGACCGAATCCGACTTCTTTGTCATCGAAGCCGACGAATACGACACCGCCTTCTTCGACAAGCGCAGCAAGTTCGTGCACTACCGCCCGCGCACCGCAATCCTGAATAACCTGGAATACGATCACGCCGATATCTTCCCGGATCTTGCGGCCATCGAGACCCAATTCCATCATCTGGTGCGCACGGTGCCGGGGCAGGGCCGACTGATCGTCAATGGCAACGAGCCCGCGCTGGCCCGCGTGCTGGAGCGCGGCTGCTGGAGCGAAGTGGAACAGTTCGGCATGGGCGACTGGCGCGAAGGCGATGCCCGTACGCCCGCGCCGGCCGGCAAGGACGCCTTCGACGTGTATTTCCGCGAGGAATTGCAGGGTACGGTGGTCTGGGACCTGCAGGGCACGCACAACCGCATGAACGCGATTGCCGCGATTGCCGCCGCGCGCCATGTGGGCGTGCCGCCGGCCCAGGCCATCGAATCGCTGGGCCGCTTTGCCAACGTCAAGCGCCGCATGGAAGTGCGCGGCGTGGCCAACGGCGTGACGGTCTACGACGATTTCGCGCATCACCCCACCGCCATTCAGACCACGCTCGACGGCCTGCGCCGCCGCGTGGGCAACGCCCGCATCCTGGCCGTGCTGGAGCCGCGTTCCAACACGATGAAGCTTGGCGTGATGGCTGCCCAGCTGCCCGCCAGCCTGGAAGCCGCCGACCTGGTGTTCGGCTACGGCGCGCCTGCTGGCAAGGACGCGCTGGGCTGGAACCTGGGCGAGGCGCTGGCGCCGATGGGCGACAAGGCCGCCGCGTTCCAGGACCTGGATTCGCTGGTGGCAGCCGTGACCGCCGCCGCGCAGCCGGGCGACCAGGTGCTGGTGATGAGCAACGGCGGCTTCGGCGGCGTCCACCAGAAGCTGCTCGACGCCATCAAGGCCCGCGCCTGACCCGGCCAGGAAATCACATGCTGCTGTATCTGCACGGCTTCCGGTCCTCGCCCCAGTCGATGAAATCGCGGCTGGTGCAGGAACGGATGCGCGCCTGGGGCGCGGAGAAGTATTTCGCCTGCCCGATGCTCAATGTGTCGCCGTCGCAGGCGATTGCCCAGGCCGAGGCCGCCATTCGCGGCGCCCGGG